>JADFZF010000015.1 GCA_015232645.1 Magnetococcales bacterium
TATTATATGGATCAGTACACTGTCAATGGTTGTCTCAAATTAATGAAAGTAACAAAGTGGAAATAAACAGTTTAAAGTAAATTAACGCTTATGGGGCAATCCCCCAGCCCCCTTTTTTCTTTCACTATTTTCATAAATCAATAAATAATTAGCCATCCATTCCAATTAATGAATGTAACAAAGTGGAAATAATCAAACCGAGCCCCAATCTTGAGTGACGATTTCATGCCTATTATTTGCACCATAACAAATAAAACCAGGCAATAATATAACTAAATATTGATAAAACGCACGTTGATAGCCTAACAATCCCACTCAATTATTACTTATATAGTTCAAAAAATAATTATTAGATGCAGTCCGGCCCGCCCATTCTCAGACACTCAATGATACGATTGGTTTCCAAACGGTTTTTTTTTCAATTTTTTTAGGCGATAATGTCGTACAATGAATGGAGGGGTCTGATGTGTTGAATTGGCCTCCAGTCATCCAATATAACTCCCCTATCGAAAAACAACATGTCCATCGATCACAAATTGGCCCTTGGGTTTGGAAGTCTTGTTGGTTTGGTGTTGCTGCTGGCCATGTTGGCTTGGCAAAACATGCAGATCCTGGACACCCTGGGTCAAAATCATACCCGTCTGCAAACCATGCGTATTTCGCTCCTGGAGGCCAGAAGATGCGAAAAAAATTATTTATTGCGCTTCGAACGTCGCTGGGTCGATCTGTGCCTGGAAAAAACGGACGACCTGACGCGCATGATCGCCGCGGAAGCACGTCTGAATATCCCTTCCGAGGCTGATCACTGGCGCCAAGCCGCCCGATCGATCGCGGAGTACAAAGAGCGGATCGATCAAACCGTCCAGAATGGTGGGCCAGATCTGCTCCAGAGAGTGGCCATCGGCGAGAGGCTGGTTCCTCCCGCGGCACGACCGCTGCATGAAGCGCTTGAGAAGCTGATCATGATCCGAGCCAAAACCAAAAAAGAGCATATGGATTGGACCGAACATTTTTATTCTTATTACGTTATATTCACCATAACAATGACAATAATCGTATTCACTCTCATCGCCTATTCCATTCGTTCCTCCTTGCTTGCTGGAGTCCGATTCGTCAAGGAGATCGAAGCGGGTAATCTGCAGGCGAGAATTCCCTGGATTCCTCCCGACAACATAGGAATCCTGTTCAATGCCATGCACAACATGGCGGCGCAACTGCGACGGCTGGAGGATGCCAATATCCATGCCATGGCGTCACGCTTGGCCCTCAGCGCTCTGCTGGAAACGTCCCAGGAGCCACTGCCGCTGCCACGCCAGTTGGAAATCGCACTGCAAATCATTCTGACGGTCCCTTTCCTGCGGGTACAGAAAAAGGGAGCCATCTTTTTGGTGGACGACCATACCGGCTGCCTGAATATGGTCGCATGGCATGGCTTGCATCCTGATATCATTCAATCCTGCCGCGAAGTCGCTCCGGGACATTGCCTGTGCGGACGCGCCCTCGAGGGGAAAACCCTCCTCTATTCGTCGCGTGTGGATGAACACCACGACACCGTTTTCCCTGGGATGGAGGATCACGGCCACTATTGCCTGCCGATCCTCGCCCGCGGATCAGTACAAGCGTTGCTGACCTTGTATCTTTCGCCGGATTATCAACATTCTCCTGAAGACGAGGCCCTATTGACCAACGTCGCCTTCACCCTGGCGGGGATTCTCGAACGCCGGCGGTTGGAAGAAAAAATGCGGCATATGGCCCACCATGATCTGCTGACCTCGTTACCCAACCGGGCGTTGTTTACCGAACATTTGACCCTGTCCCTGGCCAAGGCGGCGCGGCGAAACAACCTGTTGGCACTGATGATCATCGATCTGGATCATTTCAAGCAGGTCAACGATACCTGGGGGCACGCCGTTGGCGATCAGGTTTTGATCACAACCACCAAGAGGATACGTGCGTGTCTGCGTGCGTCGGACCTGATCGCTCGTTTGGGAGGCGATGAATTTGCCGTCATCCTGTCCGACCTCGCCGACCGGGGCAGCGCCTCCCTGGTAGCGGAAAAGATCGTCCACGAAGTGTGCCAACCCATGATCGATACAAGTGCCCCGGTCACCATCGGTGCCTCGGTGGGAATTGCCATCTATCCGGAGCATGCCCTGGATGGCGATGAACTGATGATCCGGGCCGACAAGGCGATGTATGAGGTCAAACAACAGGGCAGGAACGGCTATCGCTTCGTCAACACACCGATTCCTTGATGATACAAGCCCTGCCGCACGGAGCTAACTGCTGAACGGCCGACCGCCCTCGGTAAGGTTGGAGGTCCGACAGGCTGAATCGCTGGGGTCATCCAGGTTTGGCAGTCCGACGATGATTGTCGTCCGGTTTGGCACCGAAGAGTCCAAGCGAATCGTCCCGTTCTGGGTCAAAGCCATGAGTTTGGCGGAATATGTGCCCAAACCGGTTCCATCTTTTTTCCCTTTTGTGACAAATTTTTCAAAAAATCGCTCTCGAATCTCTTCAGGGACTTCGCCACTGTTGCCAATTTTTATTTCTGCGGGGGCTCCATGCAACATGTCAATATGAACCGTTCCCCCCGATGGAGAAGCCTCCATGGCATTATTGATCAAATTATTGAAAAGCGAAAAACATAACGATTCATCGCCGATGATCAAGAATGAGTCATCTTGAGTTAAAGAACGCCCGTCGATATGGATCTGGAAATCGATCTTCCTAGAGAGGCTCTTTCGCTCCGACAGTCGACTCAATTTACCAAACACCTTGACTAAATCGACCGATGCGGAACTCAGTTTGTAGGTCCCATTTTCCATTTTTACCAGGTCGAGAGAATGATTAATCTGTCCAAGCAAGGAATAACCGGCATCCACGACCAACTGGCACATTTGCGTCTGCTCTTCGTTCATCTGCAGGGTCTCTCGCAACAGATCGGAGAATCCCAACATGGCGTTCAATGGGCCTTTCAGGTCATGACGGAGGATAAGATCGATTTCTTCACGTAATTTGGCCGCGTTGATCAATTCCTCATTCTGTTGTTTGAGGCGAGCCTGGATGTTTTTCAGCTTCAGATGCGTTCGGACCCTGGCCTTGACCACGGGTGTACTGACCGGCTTGATCAAAAAATCAACCGCGCCGATTTCAAAGGCGTAGGCTTCATCGATCACATCGGTTTTTGCAGTGACAAAAATAACGGGTATTTCCCTCGTATTTTCCTGTGACTTGATCCTACGGCAGACCTCATAGCCATCGATATCCGGCATCATAATATCAAGCAAGACCAGATCGATGGCCTGTGAGGCCAAGAGTTCCAAAGCCATCTTGCCGTTTTTCGAAAAAAAGAGCTCGTATTCATCCGCTAATGCCGAAATCAATACTTTGATGTTTCCCGGAACATCATCGACAATGAGAATGGATGGCTGCTTTTCAGCATTATTATGGAATGACGTCATAAATTTGGCATATATTATTTAGATTAATGCACTATAGATCCAGATCTATATTATAATGTTTTGCCAACTGGATCACATCTTGGCTTGCTTTCTGGAAATCAAGTGCATCCATTTTAACAGCTATGGATCTCTGAACCTCTTGTACACCTGGGTCATTTCCATCAAGCATGGACGATAGTTCTTCAAATGTCTCAATTGATTTTACTCTATTATTTTTTAATTCAAGGAACAGGTTGGACATCATCTCACGTAATCGATTCAAATCTGTTTCATGGGATTGTTGTCTTCCCGCCATTTTTGTTGTTGAGTTTATTTCTTCCGGAGAAGGGATCGAGTTCAGAACCTGGTTCAAGGCCTGCTGTAATAACTGCAGGTTCTCGAAGGCCTTTGTCAGGTTTTCTTCACGGAGACTCAATTCCAGGGAATAGGCCGCTTCCGCCAGACGGTGTGCCGCCAGATTGGCAGCTATTCCCTTGACCGTATGCGCCAAATGGATGGCGGCATTGCGGTCGGCATGAACCTGTGGATCCAACGCGTCCCGAATGCGATCACAAATATTGAAATAATCTCGTTGCAGTTCCAATAACAGGGAAGTAAAAAGTTTGATGTTCCCTGAAAATCGTTCCATCGCCACTTCAATATCAATGCCAGTCAACTGTGGCCATTCGATCACCTCCGAATGCTTATGACTGTTCATCACATCCAATATTTTGTCCTTGAGCACGGAAGATGATTGTTCCGATGGGTTAATCCATCTTAATAATATATCGTAGAGTTGCTTACGTTCGATGGGTTTGCTGATATAACCGTTCATGCCGACTGCCAAACATTTCTCCCGATCCCCAACTAAGGCATGAGCGGTCATGGCGATAATCGGGATATTTTCAATATCGTGGTCTTTCCTGATATGAGACGTGGCGGTATAGCCATCCATCTCCGGCATCTGCAGATCCATGAACACCAGATCATAGCGATTTTCCCTGAGCATTCGTAATGCCACGCGACCATTGCCTGCCACTTCGACCTTGAGTCCGACATGCTCCAAAATCTCCGTGGCCACCTGTTGATTGATGGAATTGTCCTCAACCAATAATATCCGATGGCCTGCGATTTGCCTGACCACTTCGGCGGTATTGATCTGTTCCCGACCAGGTCGGAACAAACGATCAACCTCCACTCCGTAGATACCCATGATGGTATCGAACAGCAGCGAACAGGTCACCGGCTTGCTGATACAAGCTGCCACTCCATACATTCCGCTGCCACCCATGACCTCTCTTTCACGACCATAGCCGGTCAAAACAATGATTTTGGTCTGGGCATTGGCCGCCTGTTTCAATCGCTTCAGGGTGGTGTTCAAATGGGACCCGGGCATCCACCAGTCAATGAGGAAAAGTGAAAATGGTCGCGCTTCCTCCAGACTCTGCCGCAACGCCTGTTCCATTTCCTCCACCGAGGCCGCAACAATCGCTTCAAAGGTAAACAGTTCCAGAACCTCCTTGATCGATAATCGGGTGGCTGGAGAATCATCCACAACCAATGCCCGAAGATTTTGCATATCCTTAGGAGGTAAAAGATCGTTATGCAACTCTTGATCGGAGCATCGTTGAAATCGAGCGGTGAATCGAAACAGACTGCCATGATCAGGCGAACTTTCCACCCATATCTTCCCCCCCATCATTTCCGTCAGCCGTTTACAAATCGACAGCCCCAACCCGGTTCCGCCAAACTTACGCGTAATGGATGTATCGGCCTGGGAAAAAGATTGAAACAACTCCCCGAGTTTGGCGGTATCGATACCAATGCCGGTATCCCGAACGGTAAATTCCAGGACGATAGCATCACTCTCCTCCTCCAGGTGCCGAACACCAACCTCGATTTCCCCTTCCTCGGTAAACTTGATGGCATTACTGATCAGATTGATCAAAATCTGATCGAGGCGGAAATAATCACCATTAAGAACATAAGTGCATTCTTTAGACACCCGTATGATGAATTCCAGTCCCTTTTCATTCGCCTTGGCCCGAAAAAGGTCGGAAACCCGGTCAAAGACATCACGCAACAAAAAATCGTGATGCTCCAGCTCCATTTTTCCCGCCTCGATTTTGGAAAAATCAAGTATATCGTTGATGATTCGCAGCAAGGTCCGCGAAGAATTCTTGATTTTAGTCAAATAATCCCGAGCTTGATCCTCCAGACTCAATTCCAAAGCCAGTTCCGTCAGTCCAATGATGGCATTGAGTGGTGTACGGATTTCATGACTCATATTGGCCAAGAATTCACTCTTGGCTCGATTGGCTTCGGTTTGAGCCGCAAGCAGTTCCGCTTCATGACGCCGTATTTGTTCCTGAATCCGTTGTTGTTCTTCCAGATTTCTGGCCATCTTGAGAAAGGAATCGGCGAGTTCTTCCAGTTCATCTCCGGTGGTTGTACTGAGTTGAATATCAAATCGCCGCTCCCCGATGGCTCGGGCGGCATCTCTCAGTTGCCAAATGGGATGGACCATGCGGCTGGAGACTCGATAGGCTACAAAAAAAACCAGGAGAGTACCGAGAATCATGGCGGACAATACGTCGAAACGCAAACTATTGGCCGATTCAAAGGCCTCTTGCGCATCGATTTCCCCAGCCAGGATCCAATGAATACCAACTTTCTCAAATATGGGTAAATCATGATACGCCCCCAGTACCGGCACGGCACGATAATCGGGGTAGACATTCTCCATCGCCACCAACGGTACCTGAACCGCCACGGGTTGAGCTGGTCGTCGTTGCTGACGTTTCCAGTATTCCAAGAGCGGTGTCTCGCACTTTTCGGTCAAAACCGTCGCATGGGGCGATAGATGCGAATTGGAACGCATGATACCGTCCAGACCCAACAAAAAGGTCTTTCCGGTATTCCCCAGGCCAATACGATTCAATAAAATATGGTTGATAGGCTCGAAGGGAATCTGAAGCGCCATCCCTCCCGCCAGTTTGAAATTATCATCAATGATCGCTCTGATGAGAAAATGACTGACCTCGGATGGCGGAAGATTGAAAAATTCAAAATCGGATAACAATTCCGATTGCATATGTTCACCCAGTTCCCCATAAACCCGGCTGAAGAGAGAATCTTTTTTTTTCCCCTGCAGCAGATTGGTCCCCAATAAATCTTCCCCATTGGCAACAAAAAGAATGTTGCCATGCGGATCCAACAGGTAAAGGTTCAAATAACCATACGATTTTTGAAACTCCCTCAGATCCTCGCCCCATTCGGCGGTCATATCGATCCATGAAGGGCTCTTGACGAACTCGGCGAGCGGCAACTTCGATTCCTTCCAGGCCGCCTGCAGTCGGGCTAACAGATGCATATTGGATCGGGCAAAAGCCAATGTATTGATGTGACGAAATTTTTCCTGGTAAAAGGATTCGATCATCCCCGACTTGAGGGCCAGGGTGGAAAATAACAAACTTTGAGAATCCTTCTTTAAGATCCTGCTGGCGTTAAAATAACTGAGCAGTCCAACGACACTGGTGGAAAGTACCGTCAGGAGTAAAAACCACAATAACAGTCGGCGTCCGATGCCACGGCGAATGAAGGGATGATTCATGAAGCCGCCTGGTATCAACTAGCAAAAGGCTTCATGACTAATGAATTATCCTAAACACGTTCACCCCTTGGGGATTGGACTGATTATCGACATACCCGACGGCACCCGGAGTACTGGCGACCATGTGAATCATTTCCGCGTCGGATTGCACCGTCCTTGGTGAAGCCCCTTCGCCGGTAAAAATCACCTTGCGCCAATAATTACGAAAGGCCACAGCGGTCATTCCCATGCTGGAATTGAGAAATTCCTGATGGACTTTACCCTGATCCTGAAGGGTTGGAATGATTCTCTGGCCATTGGACCAATGCGTTGTCTTGCCAAGGAAAATGTTTTTCACCTCCTGCGGAGAAAGGCGGTCGACGGTCACATCCCGATTGGCAATGGCGACCACCTCTCCCCGGGCAGGCAGCGGTGGGACCCAGGCGATCCCAAAGCTTGCCGTCAGGATGCAGATCGTCAACGCGACTGATCTTCTTTTATTGTCTCTTTTCATCAGAAAGAATAGATCGCCTTGAAGGCCCACAGTGTCCAATATCTTCCAGACGGGGTACCGACAGCCAACGCCGTTCCATCCATCCAATGCCCTTCCAACTTGACCATCCAGTTTTGGTCGATATCATAGCGACCGGTCATGGCCAGATCCTTTTGCCATGCCATATAGTCCTTGGAAAAAATTCCCGCGCCGAGGGCATTGGTCCCCTTTTTATCTCGCAGGTCCCAGTAAAACGCCGAATAGTAGGCGGAGGTCTCGAACTCGCTGGTCATTCGATACGACACCGAACTGTACCACCCACCCAGGATCGATCGGTTGGTCATAGTCACGGTCGAAAGAGGGGTTCGAGTCGAAATCTTGTTGTCTTGATCGTAAATCGAGTACTCTGCCAGCAGCGTCAGTTTATCTTTGGTATACTCGGCGCTATAGGTGGATATTTGGGCATCGGAATCGGTCACGGTCGCTAGCTGGAACAGGCCCAGATTGCGACTGGTCGTCAACTTCACCTGACCCGACAACGAGCTGACTCCCAAACGCAGCCCCATTGGGGTGGTCCACTTGACCCCACCACCGTAAATGACATCACTGCTTGCCTCGGTCAGTTGCCCCCCCCCTGCGCCAAGGAGGTGAAAATGGATAAACCACCTTTGGGTTCCACCGGTTCCTTACCCACATAGAGGCTGTATTCAAGATTACCAAACCCGGGATCGGTATTGCCGTAAAGATTGAGGCCATTGACCGCGATGATCAAATCCCGATAGTACAGATTATAGACGCTCCCGGGTGGTAAGATTTGCGAACGGGCCGCATCCACATCCATCACTTCATTAAACAACCCATTCGGAATCTTGATTCTCCCCAGCCGCAAACCCAGCCAATCCTCCCAATGATAATCGGCCAGAGCCCAGTCGACTTTAATGTCGTTATGATCCACCTCGCCCAGGCCCCGAGATACCAACTGCCCTCCCAGACGTAGCCGATCATTGGCGTTCCACGAAAAATTGACCCCCAACTCGTTAAAATTGAAAGTTCCACCATCTGTCTTCGTATAATAATCATAATCAGACGAGGTAATATACCCTTGGCTTAAAAAACCATGCATATCGACAGAACCCAGGTTGATTGCATAGGACGATCTTCCTGAAAATAATAAAAATATTACAAATAACCAAGCATTAAAAATTTTAATTTGTTCGTACATTAGCTTGGTTCCACCGTGGTCTGGTTGGAAGGCTGGGCCTACCGCATCGTTCGGGCCAAACGTGGCCGCTCGATAACGCCGAAAAAAATTGAAGACGGGGCTGGGAAGGGAAGGCTATCCCTTCCCAGCAAGGGTTTCGAGGGGACATCTTGCACCACTTTCGCCCTCTTTGCTCACTTCCTTGTCACCATGATCCTGGCCATGTCTTGAGGGCATCGTGATGGCTTCCTCCTTGAGGGCGCATCGTGGCGCGTCACCTTGCCTTCATCGGTTGGCATGATGTCAACCGCCCTCAGGCAGGTGCCGATTCCATGCCCTGGAACTGGTTATTTTTCTCGGAATTATATTTATCCAAGGCCTCCTTGGAAAGATCGACCTGGAAGGATTTCAGGTTGAAGCCGGAAATAGGTTTGGTGGCCATGGTGACGGAAAAAGGTTGATTATCAGGGGCATCCGTGACCACTTCCTTGGTGCTTTTACCTAATTTGGGAAGGGATTGCAGGAGAGATGAGAGTGGGGCGTTGGACGAATCCGTGACGATGGCGCTCATGGTTGCAGGGTCTCCTCTGGATCGGTGGTAACGAAAAGATCGCGGCAATAAATTGGGATGGAGTCATTGTCTCCTGATTCACGTTATTATGTCAACGGAGCCGCGACAGTTTATCGGGCTTCCATCACCAGCCCGAGGAAGAGGCTGGTCCCGTTCCCACCTCTGGAATTGGATGGAGTGGTATGGCAGGCGTTAATACTGGTTGCGCAACGTACGCACATGGGCAAAAATCTCTACCGGGCTTTCGTCATCCATTGCCAAGACTTTTTTCAAATCGGCATCATCGGCGCGAAGGAAAGGGTTGCACAACCGTTCCCGCTCCATGGTGGTGGGCAAGGTCGGTTGGTTGCGGTCGGTTTGGGCAAAAATCCAATCCCGATAGGGGCCAAGATGTGAATTGTCCCGATCCAATTTCAGCACGAATCCCAAATTGAGCAAAGTATACTCATGGGCTGGAAACAGACGCTCAACCCCAGCCAAACCCCTGATTTTGAGCAGTGACTGCCACATCATCGCCGCAGTCCCCTCAAACAACCGACCGCACCCCAGGGAAAACAGAGTATCGCCGGTAAACAGGGCGTCGCCGATACGATAGCAGACATGGCCCAAAGTATGCCCAGGGGTCTCCAAAACCTCACACGACAGCGAACCCGCCGAAAAACTCCCCCCCTCCCGGACCGACAGATCCAGAGGCGGCAAACGGCCTGCATCCTGCAAGCTGCCTACCACCTTGGCCCCAAAATGACGCGCCAACGATTCCACGCCACCGATATGATCGTGGTGGTGGTGGGTGAGGAGGATATGAGTTGGAATCAGACGGCGTTGGTGCAATACTTCCATGACCGGGGCCGCCTCCCCTGGATCGACGATCATCCCCTGGCCCGGATCGGTTTCGATGAGCCAGACATAGTTGTCTTTCAAGACCGGGATGGGATGGACGACGGGGATCATGGGTGCCATGGTCGGGTTTCCTTGGTTTGAATGCAAATCATTGCCATAAGGTGACCATAGCATGAATTTCGAAGCCACCCAATTGCAAAGCTGGTATGAAGAACCATGGGGCCGTCTGGTGGTCCGACTGGTCGGGGGCTCCATGGAACGGCTGCTGCACGACAATCCCTCGGAACGAACCCTCGGTATCGGTTTTGCCCAACCTTATCTCGACTGGCTGCGACCCTGGCTTGGACATTCCCTGGGGGCCGCCCCCGCGGAAATGGGCGTGGTCCTGGGGGCCTCTGGAATCGCCAATCGTACCGCCCAGGTTCGAGCCGATGCCCTCCCCTTTCCCGATGCCTGGTTTGAACGGGTGGTCATGGCGCATCTGTTGGAGGGAACCTCCGACCCCCACTCCGCATTGAGGGAAATTTGGCGCATCCTGATCCCAGGAGGGCGCCTGATGATTCTGGTCGCCAACCGCGGCGGATTCTGGGCCCGTCGCGACTCCAATCCCTTCGGCTGGGGCAGCCCCTACTCCCCAGGACAATTGCGCCATATTCTTGAACAAACCCTGTTGATCCCCAGGCAATGGGGCTATTCCCTGTTCTTCCCGCCACTGAACCGCAAGGTCTCCTTCGCCTGGGCCAACGCCTGGGAACAGGCCGGCAGCCGCTGGTTCGCCCCTTTGGGCGGCGTGATCCTCTGCGAGGCGGAAAAAGTGGTGTATGCCTCGACCCCACTCGTCAAAAAACGTTCGCTGATCCGTCGTCCCGCCCGGATCATCATCCCAATCGTCAAAAAGGTTTGATACCGGTCATGGATAATGCCACCCTCCTGCAGCAATTCCTCGACGACATGCTCGTGGAACATGGGTTGTCGTCCAATACACTCACCGCCTACCGTCATGACCTGGAAGACCTGAAGCAACATCTCGAAACCACAGGACGCGGATGGATCGCCGCCAGCCGCGACGATCTGACCCAGTGGTTGCAGGGACTGATGCGCCGACCACTCGCTTCCGCCTCCATGGCCCGCAAACGTTCGGCGGCGGGACGATTGTTCCGCTGGCTGGCGGCCAATGAATGGCGGGACGACGATCCCACATCGTTGCTGGAAACTCCCAGGCGGGGACGACGGTTGCCCAAAGTGTTGAGCGAGGCGGATGTCAAGGCCTTACTGGCCGCTCCCGACAAAAGCGATGACCTGGGACTCCGCGATGCCGCCATGTTGGAAACCCTGTACGCCACCGGTTTACGAGTCTCCGAACTGGTAGGCCTGACCACCGAGGCTCTGGATGTGGGCTATGGCTTCCTGCGGGTGGTGGGCAAGGGGGACAAGGAGCGGGTGGTCCCGGTGGGCGAGGTCGCCCTGGATCTGCTGGCCCGCTATCAACGGGTTTCGCGTCCGGTCTTGTTGGCCGGACGTTCGGTGGCCGACCTTTTCGTCACCAACCGCGGGCACGGCATGACCCGACAAAATTTCTGGTACATCATTCGTCGCCATGCCCGGGAAGCGGGGATCCGGCAAGAGCTGTCACCGCACTTGTTGCGACACTCCTTCGCCTCGCATCTGCTCAACCACGGCGCCGACCTCCGCGGAGTACAGATGATGCTGGGACACGCCGACATCTC
Organism: Magnetococcales bacterium; assembly: GCA_015232645.1. Lineage (GTDB taxonomy): Bacteria > Pseudomonadota > Magnetococcia > Magnetococcales > UBA8363 > UBA8363. The sequence goes on from JADFZF010000015.1 coordinate 11,868, forward strand.
CACCACCGAAATCTATACCCATGTCGCCCGGGAACGCCTCAAGGAAGTGCATCGCCGTTTTCATCCCCGATGCCAGGAGTCGCGTTGATGCCGGGGACCGGAGAAGAAGCCTTCGGTTCGAAATTATTGCGAGGTTTCAAACTCGGACTGTCCTTTTTCCTGTTTTTACCGTTCCTCCTGTTTTTCCTGCCTCTGTGGTGGCTTCATCGCCAAGGAGAGCTTCGGGCCGGTCGTCCTGCCCCCCAAGCCCCCTGGAACGTCCTTTGCAGTGCAATGGACCGGATCCCGAAACGTCATCCATCCCCCCTCCCTGCCGGCGAAGCCTCGGCCCCGGCATCTCGAATGCCGATCGTCCCCACCCGACCTGCCGGCAAGGTGGCGTTGGTGACCGGGGGCTCGGATCGAATCGGCGCCATGATTTGCCGGGAACTCTCTGCCATCGGCTTCGACGTGGCACTGACCTATCATCACTCCGGCCCCAAGGCACAACGCCTGGTCAGCGAACTGACCTCCCAGGGGACAATGGCTCGGTGCTATCCCTTGGATCTCGCCAATCCCCAACGGATTTCGGCCCTGGTCGAGGCGGTCGAGCAACAGTCAGGCCCCATCACCCTGCTAGTCAACAATGCCGGTTATTTCCATGCCGATGCCATGGAATGCGGATGGGACAATATGGAAAAACTCATGAAGGTCAATCTCCAAGGGCCGTTGTGGCTCTCCATGCGGGTGGCGCAAGCGATGCGCCAATCTCGGGTTCAAGGCCAGATCATCTCCCTGGGAGACATCTGGGGGGAACGGACGCTGACCGGACACGCCTGCTATGGCGCCGCCAAGGCGGGCATGATCATGGCCACACGAGTTTTGGCCCGGGATCTGGCCCCCCAGGTACGCGTCAACGCCATCCTCCCCGGGGCGGTCCTCCCTCCCGCCAGCCCCCATCCCGGTTTTATGGAAATGTTGGCCCGTACTCCGCTCCGGGACCAAGCCGGTCCTGAAGGAATAGTCCAGGCCCTGCGCTACCTGTTGGAAGCCCAGTTCGTCACCGGCGAAATCATGCATGTGGATGGGGGGCGGCACTTGACATGATTTCCGGAAGGCCCGCATTGAAAATCATGCCCACAGGACGTGACGGCCAGCCCACTCATGCCGCCCCAACGGCGGCATCCCTCCCCCACCAAAAAACGGCCGGGACGACCCAACCGGTGCCAAGGGGCTCCCATCTTCCGGTCGACAAACATCTTGCGTTCAATACCATCATGATATACAGTGAAATAATGGACTATGCGCGGCCTATAGAGAGACAAAATGGACGAATTCATCATTCTATGTAATGGAACTCTCCTCGACTTCGAAAAGGATCTGCAACTGAACGTCGATATCATCGATCAACAACATGAACAGTTGTTCCGCTTGGCGGTCATCATGGGAAACTATGGCATGAGTTGTGATCAGAGTATCATCGACGCCAGTATCCTCGAATTGGAGTCCTATATCAGCGAACATTTGGGATACGAAGAAAGAATAATGAAGGAAAATGGCTATCATCTATTGGCCAGCCATGTTGTGGCTCACAATAAACTGCGTTCCGAATTCAGACATTTGAAAAATGATTTCCTGACGAAGCGATCTGAGTGCAATGCGGATATCGTCCTGAAAATATTTGCCATCGTCCGGGATTGGCTATGCGACCACATCCTGAGAACCGACCGGATGGCCGGCAACTACATGCATCCCCGACCGGAAATCAAATCCCGTCTACCTCGCTTTTCCTTTGACGACGGTGGATGTCGAGTCCTCCTGGAGTTTCCCCAGAAGAAGGGCATCACCGGATTGCTAAAAAACATCGGCCCCAATGGCGCCTACCTTGACCTGCAACCGCCCGTTCCGCCATGGATTACCGGCGACATGGAAGGTTTGATCCATCTGTTGCCATTGTCCGGTGAAAACCCACGCTGTTGCAAAATCGTCCGCATTGATGCCGGGCGCGGAATGGCCTTGGCTCTTCGGGAACAGCTGGATATGCCGATTCTCTCGGCTCTTGTATTTGGCCAAACCCAAGTATGATCCGCTCCGATCCCGAACGCTGTCGGAGGTGGAATATGGCCGGGTCAATGAACAAAATGCATGCCTATTGAATAAGATGGGTCTGGGAATGGACGGGTGGACACCGACCCTCCCAGCCACCAAGTCGGGACGGAAAAAACTGCCGGGGAGCAAAAATATGCAGATGGATGTTTACAAAGAGGGTAACCGGGTCACCATCATGGTCCGGGGAGAGTTCAATTTTCATGTCCGCTCCGCTTTCCGTGATGCCTACAAAAATGAACCTCCCGGCACCGAGTACGTCATCGGCCTGGGGGGGGTGGCTACCCTGGACAGCGCGGCCATCGGCATGTTGCTGCTGCTGCGGGAACATGCCGGTGGAGATCACTCCAAGATCACTCTCAGCAACTGCCAACCCTACATCAAAAAACTTCTCCATACCTCGCAGCTGGACCAGTTGTTCAAGGTCACCTGAATCTTCCTCCCTCATGCCACGAACTGATCCGGTGCTTCCTTTTCCCATCGGCCGATCTACACTGACCTCCCAGTTCGTATGTCCAGGGTGGACTCATTCCCTCCCAGGGGTGCGCCGCTCCGTCATGGAGGCGTGTTGACGGGCCACCTGCTGGAAGATTTCCAAAAGTTTTTGTTTTCTGATGGGTTTGGTTAGATGTTCGTTACAACCCGAGGCCAGGCTTTCTTCCTGTTTCCCCGAGGAGGCATGGGCACTCAGGGCACAAATGTACAGCGGTCTGCGGCCCGATTCCCTCTCCCATCGACGAATCGCCCGGGTGGCCGAATAGCCGTCCATTTTCGGCATCTGAATATCCATGAGTATCAGGTCGAACGCCTCTTTCCGCACCCGCTCCACCGCTTCGGCCCCGTTGTTGACCATCGCCAAGGTGTGGGAAGTCGATTTGAAATAGGTTTCGATCAAGATCTGATTTTCTTCGGTATCCTCTGCCAACAGGACATTCAATCTTCCGATGTCGGTCTGAGACGGTTGCGTTCCAGGCTGAGTCGGCAGCGGCACAAGTTCGGTGACGCGCCGCGGCAGGGTAAAAGAAAAGGTACTGCCAACATTTCGTTGGCTCTCCACCCAGATCCTCCCCCCCATCAGTTCCACAAGCTGCCGCGATATGGTCAAACCAAGCCCAGTCCCGCCATATTGACGGGTGATCCCGGCATTGGCCTGGGTGAACCGCTCGAAAATACGATCGATATCCTGAGGGGCAATGCCAATACCGGTGTCGGTGACGGAAAACAGCATCAGGCCTGGATTTTGAGGCGCCGATCGCAGGCTGACGATCACCTGGCCATGATCGGTAAACTTGATGGCGTTACTCACCAGATTGATCAATACCTGCCGTACCCGACCTTCGTCTCCCAACACCACTTCCGGCATGCCGGAGGCCATTTGGCCCGAAAGCACGATCCCTTTCTGTTCTGCAGGCAGCTGCATGAGCTGAACGGTATCGGTGACCACCTGCGCCGGGGAGAACGGCGCCTCCAACATCTGAAAACGTCCCGCCTCGATACGCGAGCTGTCCAGGACATCATTGATGATCCCCAGCAACGTCTGTCCCGAACGATACATCAATTCCACATACCGTCGCTGTTCACTGGACAGTTCGGTTTCCAGCAAGACCCCCCCCATGCCCAAGACCACGTTCATGGGGGTTCGGATTTCGTGACTCATGGCCGAAAGAAAATCACTCTTGGCCCGGTTGGCCGATTCGGCCTCCACTTTGGCATCATGCCATTTTTTCTCGCTGGCACGCAGTTCCTCTTCAAGATGCTTGCGCTTGGAGATATCCCTCCAGGCGACGAACAGGACCTTCCTGCGTTCCAGGCGGGTCACGGAGGCGGTCACCTCCGCCCAATAATCGCCACCGCCGTCCAACCGACGATACATCCATTCGAACCGGTGATAACCCCGTCGCAAACATTGATCCGCGTGCTGAAACGCCGAATCCCTGGAAGTCGTGCCATCGGGCTGCCTCTCTGGAGCCAATTCATCGACTCGTTTGCCGATGATCTGTTCCCGGTCCCCGCGTAAAAGTTTTTCGGTCGCCACGTTGCAATCGGAGATCCGTCCCTGATCGGTTTCGATGATGGCATAGGCATCGGGAGAGTGGAAAAACAGGGTCGAATAACGCTCCTTCAATTCCAATATTTCCTGTTCCACCCGCACCTGTTCGGTAATATCCGCCTGGATGCCGCTCCAGATGGTGGCGCCATCCTGGAGGCTGGTGGAGATGGAACTGATGCGCACCCACCGCGTTTCGCCATGGCGGCGAACCCGTCCCATCCACTGAAATGGTTCCAATGACGCACTGACCTTGTCGATCTCCGCCAAGAACCCGGGAAAATCATCGGGGTGGATGGCCTGAAAGGCCAGCCGATCGTCGAGCATGACCTCTTCCCTGCTCAATCCGAGTTGATCGCACCAGTTGTTGCTGACAAAATCAAACCGGGATCCGCCTCCCGCCAATGATCGCCATTTATAAACCCCGACCGGAATTCGTTGCAAAAGATCGGACCATTCCGCCATGACATTTTGTAATTCAATCTGATTCTTTTTCAATTCGGTTATGTCGAATAGGGAGACGAGATATTGCGGCGGTTGCAACCCTTTCAATGCTCGCGCGTCGGTCAGCGCCGTTTTGCTACTGCCATCCCGGCATCGAATGTCTACCTCCATGCTTTGAAAAGCCGCCCCCGTTTGCGCCGCTGCCTGCAAACGCCGCAGCCACTCTGTTTGCACCCACTGCCGATAGACAGGATCGGGATAGGCCAGTGGCCACCACTCCGCCAGCGTCGGAACCTCTTCGGGATGGTAGCCGAACGTCTGGATGATGGCCGGATTGGCATAAATTATATAATGTCGATCATCTATGATAACATAGGGAACAGGAGAGGATTGCAAGATGATGCGAAAGTTATCCTCGGCCCGTTGCCGGTCGACGACTTCTCGTCGCAGCCGACGATTCCATAAGCCGAAAAAAAGAAAAATCAACACCACCGCCGTACCACTGGGAACCAACCAACGCAGCATGGTTTCGATGGCGATGCCGAAATGGACCTCAACCGCCAGCCATGTCGTCTCGATGGCTGCCTTTTCCTTGCTGCTCATCGCCGTCAATTGCTGGTCCAAAAGCGTCGCCAGTTCCGGCCAATCCTTGCGTACCGCCATGGCCAGTTCAAACCGATAGGGGGTCGGGGCCGCTATCCGCACATGGGACAGACGCAGATGACGCATCTGATAGGTAATGGCCCCCAGATTGTCGACCATGGCATCGATTTCTCGATTTTCCAACGCCATCAACCCCTGCACCAGCGTGTCGAACAACTCCAATCTCAGCTCGGGATGATCCTTGGCCAACTGTTCATGGGTGATATAACTCTTGACCACCCCGGTTTTTCTTGCCGTCAACGAATAAAGGCCAGAGACGAAAGACCCTTCATCATGGGTGGCAATGACCACGGGAAAAGAGATGTAGGGTTGGGTAAAATTGAGAAATTCTTCTCGTTCCTTGGACCATGCCACCGCGGGCAGCATGTCGATTTCCCCGCGTTTGATCTTTTCCATGACTTCCGCCCAGCTCAGGCCGAAAACGGGTTCGATCACGACTCCGAGACCTTTGGCTGCCGCGGCGACATAATCGGCACCGATGCCAACGAAGTTGTTTTTGGTGTCCTGGAAGACAAATGGAGGCCAGGAATAGTCGTCGCCCAGGCGAATGGTCGCATGGGCCGCCAACCACTCCCTCTGCTTCGGGTCGGGATGCCTTCCGGCCTCAGGCTGAACCGCCAGGGAAGTCATGGGGAGGGCTTGGATTAAAAGGGAAACAAGCCCCGCACCGACGATCTTCACCAATGGGTCCATAGGTAGCCAGACAAACGAGCCTCCGGAATCGCAGGGGAATTGTCCGGATGGGATGGAGAAATGATGTTTTGGAATGGAGTCAAAGACCAGGGGGGCATCACCTTGCCCGAATCCGAAGGTCAGGAAATATCAGTGACACAAAGTGATCCTGTCGCGCAAGGAAAAATCGGGTACCCCCCCTGTGACCAGGAAGCGCAAGGTAGGGTCGACCAAGCCACGCCACCCCATTTCCGTTCCAGGTGAGGTGTCCTGCGGTTCAGGGAAGGGATCCATCAGGGACCCGCCGCCCTGGGATCGTATCCCACTCACCCTTCCCCATCCTTCGACAAGAATGATTGGATTTCTACGTCGAAGCCCGGGATCGCCCTTCCGCCTTGGCCCGATACAGCGCCGCATCCGCCTTTTCCCACCAACTGGTCAAATCATCTCCCTTCTCCCACTGCGCCAGACCAATGCTGACCCCCAACAGGGGGGCACCGGGAGCACCAATGTTCAAAGCCCGCACCGCCTCGCAAATCCGCTCCATGAGTCCAAAGGCGTTGGGCAGATTGGTATTGGGTAAAATCAGTGCAAATTCATCGCCACCGATGCGCGCCAACAGGTCGGCATCCCGTATCATGGACGCGAATGTGCGCGATACCGTGCGCAAGACCTCATCCCCCTCCCCATGCCCCAATCGGTCATTGATCCCCTTGAAGTGATCCAGGTCCAGACAGGCCAATACCAACGGCTTGCCATACCGCCCCGACTGCTTGCGCTCCTGTTCCGCCCTTTCCATGAAAACCCGACGATTCACCAACCCCGTCAACGCATCCTTGCGCGCCTGCTCGTACAGATCCTCATACACCAGGGCCCGATCCAACGGTCCCTTGAGGTCGGCAAGAATGGACTCCAATTCCTCCAACTCCCCCTGTCCCGATACCGATGCATCCCGGTGGATCAACAACAATCGATCATGGCCATGCTTATCCAAGGTCCAATGCTGAAAGACCAAACCCAGAGATTCCACTCGATCCCCCGCCTCCCGATCCAGAGGATCCTCCAACAGTCGCTGCGCCACCTCCATCAGCCGCTGCCGATGCGGTCCATGACATGAACACGCCGTTGGAATTTTCTCTCGGCCATGATGCCTGTACGCCACCAGATCATGGTTGATCCTTGGCGCCAGCCAGCGCGAAAATGCATCCAACATGGAATCGAGATCCAAGGTTTCCCCCAGCTTGCGATGCAGCTCATAGACCCGCGACAAACGCACCGTCTCGCGCTTGTAGCTGTCGATCTCCTCCTGCAACTCCTTGGGGTGTCTGGCAAACAAGGCCGGATTGATTTCCGGCCGGCGTCGATTGAATCGTGATACGCTGATGCCCATGGGACCATTCCTTCGTTTGGATTCCAATTCGTTGTCCTGTTCGCGCCAACGATTGGAATCGAGCGCCTGTCTCATCGAAATATCCGAACCTGAACACTGATATACCTAAGAATTGCCAACTTCATGCCAATCCTGGACGAAGGAACAAATGCTCTACTTTTATTAATACAATTGGATAGATCGTTTATTTTTCAATATGTTGAATAACAATGACCAATAAAGACAACCAGCCCGCCGTTCATCGATTCGCTTATGGACAGTTAAAACACTGGCAAACAGGAAAAAAGGGTAAAAAAAAAGGTGGGGATTTTTTTCCCCACCCGGCAATTATTGAATGTGGAAGAAGATTTTTCGCTATTGCACCAACTGATGAACGCGGGCCCCCGAAAGACGGTCGGCCTGGACCTGCACCGCCAGACCCGCCTGGGAACGAATAGCCAGGGCGATGGCGCTAGAAGCCCTATCCGCCATATCGGCGTTGAGAATTCGACTGCCGATGATCTGATTGTCGTAGCCCTGCGACAGGGTCGCAGAAGCTTGAGTCAGTTGTGATTCGATCGCCCCCCATTGGGCGCTTTGCTCCTGGATGATCTGCAAGGCATCGGCGGAGGCCTGCATGGCGGCCTCGGCGCCACCTTGGGTCGTCAGATCCACCGGCGCCAACAATCCGCGTAGATCCTGTAAGCCGACATGGGTCTGTTCACCCGCATTCGGCCCCGACTGAAACGAAACGGTCTGATCCGAGGCCAACAGGAGGTGATCGTTGTAAGAGGTATCGGAGATGGTCGATTGAATCTGATTCCAGAGGGAGGCCGCCTGTTGTTGCCATGTTTGCCGATCGGCATCGGTCGGACTGCCATTGGCACTGCGAGTCGCCAAGTCCTGCAGCTGCTGCAGGCTGGTGGCCACATCCTCAAGCGCTCCACCGGCCACCTGGACGGTGGCGATGCCATCATTGATCTGCATCCTGGCCTGATTGGTCCCTTTGAGCTGACTGGTCATGCGGTCGGCGATGGCAATCATCGCGGCACTTTCGAAACCATGGCCGGTTTTGCCGCCTCCCGCCAGTTGTCTCAGGGTTTCGCTGATCGATTTGAATGCCGGGTCGTTTTTACCCGGCAGATTTTGCAGTCCAACGCTGTTTGTCGAAATCATGGCCATGATGGTCCTCACTTTCTCCCCTGACTCACTCCCCGCCTCCGGCATCACCAGGCAAGGTGGCTAGCGCCATTCTTTAATATTATGGCATCCTTAACCCGATAGGCTCAAGCGGAATTTTAATGGTTGTCCAGGGCCACCGACCCGGCATTTTTTGCCGCCGGTCCCTGGTTATCATGATACTTTGCAAAAATCATGCAAACACTGCGGACAGTTGCCAGCCAAGATGCACGCCTGCACCAGATGAACGCAATAACCTCGCGGTAACCTGGATTCAAATAAACAGGCGCGAAAAAAGCAAAAACAATATCAAACCCCTGGGGACGGTCCCCCACCCCACCCTTTAATTATTGATCGTTTCCAATAACAGGAGGGGGGATCTGAATGGTTGCCTGTCATCTGGCTTGCCGGGTGCATTGTTACAAATAGGTCGTTCCAACCCATACCGGTAGGCCGACAGATCGTCGATTCCCGCTGATATGACACTCAGCGGCAAGAAAGAAAACTTAACTCCCTTGTCCTCGGGTAGGGCATCACCACGAACACTGCCACACCTGGATCTTGCGAGGCGAGGAACCCCTGTGCCAGAAGAGGGGAAGCGCATTACCCCGCAACGCCGGGATGGGCTGGAGATTCTGTCCAAATCCCACTGCAGCCTCGGTGCCTGCGACATCATGGAACACATGACACAGGAAATCGACTTCCGGTTGCAGACGGTCACGGTGGAAATCGAAAAGGAGTGTCCGACATCTCTGAAAAGATCAAACCAAACCATCTTCCAACGGCGCCGGTCGCTGCCCACGAAAAATGGATCATCTCGACCATCATGCGTGGCCGCCTGATGAAAACCTCCATCGACCCCGCCTGGGTCCCATCATTGACCAAAGGAAAAATCACTACACCCGCGGCAATGATGCAGCTGGCTTTGGTTCTCTCACTGTGCGCCGGGGGCCGACGTCTTCGGGGCCAGTCTCGTGGAATTCACTACCCCGGTCCCTATGGCCTTCCTGGTCTCTGGTCCCATGTCCATCGATGCGACACGGGAATTCCTCCCCGCCTGGGAGCAAACCGAAGGGGGGTGTTGCGCTGCCGTTTCGCCATCGCCTGCAGTGCGGCCGATGCCACCCCTCTGGCCGTCGTGCTCGACGGGAATCCTCCCGACAGCACCTTCCCCGACGAAGGCTGGTTCCGGGTGTGGGGGGTCACCCAACCCCTGTCCGACGACTCCCGTCCCCTGACGCTGTGGGAGGACCGTCATGAACCGATCCTCAAGCCCGATCAACCCGACTTGAATTGGCTCGACCTCTTGTAACTGGAGTTGGATCCCCCCCCGGGGGACGGTCGTCGAACCACGACCCGTCCCCGGCCAGAGCCATCCGATAAACGGCTCTGACCCTTTTGTCCATTGACCAAACCCCATCAAAGTGTCCAAGTTGTGCCAGTCGGATCAAAGACGATACCCACTCGATGTCACGCCAATTCACCAACCATCAGGAGCCCCTTATGGAACAACCGACTCTCATCGACCACCCGCAAATCAGGTCCATCCTGTTTCACCCCCGAGGTGAGGAAGGTTACAGCCTGGCACCAGGAGCCCGGGAACTGCGCTTTCCAGTAGACACCAACGTCACCCTCGGCGCCCGCCTCTACCCCACCACCTCCCCCCAGGCGCCCCTGCTTCTCTACTGGCACGGCAATGGCGAAATCGCCGCCGATTATGACGATATTTCACAGCTCTATACCGGAATGGGTATCCACTTTCTGGTGGTCGATTTCCGTGGCTACGGCATCAGTACCGGCACTCCATCCGGGACCGCACTGTTACGCGATGCCGTCACCGTGGTGGACCTGATCCCCACCATCGTCCAACCGCATCTGCCCCCATTCAACCGCCTGCTGGTCATGGGACGCTCCATGGGAAGCGCCGCCACCATCGAAATCGCCTGGCAACGAGCGCAAAAAATTCATGGCATCATCCTGGAAAGCCCCTTTGCCTACACCATTGCCCTGATCGAACGTCTGGGGGGATTTTCCCTGAATTCAACACCGGAATCAGTGGGATTCAACAGCCTGGAAAAAATCCGCTCCATCGCTCTGCCCCTGCTCCTTATTCACGGTCAGGCCGACGACCTGATCCCGATTTCCGACAGCCAGGCCCTCTATGATGCCTCGGCCAGCGACAAAAAACGCTTCGTTCGTATTCCTCAGGCCGGCCATAACGATCTCATGCTCCAAGGCATGGGAGTCTATTTCCAGGCCATCGGGCAATTCGTCGCCGGGATTTCCACTCCCTAAAGGCTGGCTCGGGTAGCATTGACATGCGATTTGTGTTATACCAAGCTATGAAATCCGAAACCGAACCATCTGTTGTCACCAGGTCTCCTGGAGCTGACCGATCCTTGGGAACCGCATGCGGGTGAAATTGCTCTGACTGTTCACCCATCGATAAAACCATCCGAACTTGGGAAGGTGCCCGTATATGTCTGTAAAACATGATAAACCGCATATCAATGATGCCCTGAAACATACCCTGGCCCTGGTGCTGGCAGGGGGACGGGGGACGCGACTCAAGGATTTGACCGACAACGAGGCCAAACCCGCCGTCCATTTTGGTGGCAAATACCGCCTGATCGATTTCCCTCTCTCCAATTGCGTCAACTCCGGAATCCGTCGGGTGGGAGTCGCTACTCAATACCGCTCTCACAACCTGATCCAACACGTCCAACGCGGATGGGGATTCTTTCGCTCCGAATTCAACGAATTCATCCAGGTCTGGCCGGCACAGCAATCGGATACCCAGTCCTGGTACGAAGGAACGGCCGATGCCGTCTACCAAAATCTCGACCTCATCGACAACCAGAAGGCCGAATATATCCTGATCCTCGGTGGGGACCATATCTATAAGCAGGATTATTCCATCATGCTTGCCGATCACATCGAACGCGGTGCCGACATCTCCGTGGCCTGCGTCGAAACCAGCCTGAAGGAAGCCACCGAGTTCGGCGTCATGGGGGTGGATTTCAACGATCGGGTGATCAATTTTCTCGAAAAACCCAAAAATCCCCCTCCCATCCCCGATAAACCCGATCTGGCCCTCGTCAGCATGGGCATCTACATCTTCAACGCCAGAGTACTCCGCGAACAGTTGCTCCGGGATGCCGCCCTTTCCGAATCCAACCACGACTTCGGCAAGGATATCATCCCCTTCATGGTCCAAAACGGATATCACGTCCAGGCCAGTCGCTTTTCAAAAAGTTGCGTTCGGGAATCCATGGATGTGGAAAACTATTGGCGCGATGTCGGAACCGTGGATGCCTATTGGGAAGCCAATATCGACCTCACCCATGTCACCCCGGCTCTCAACCTCTACGATCCCGCCTGGGGCATCTGGACCTACCAGGTACAACGCCCTGGAGCCAAATTCGTCTTCGATGATCAAAACCGCCGTGGTACTGCCCTGGATGCCGTGGTCTCCAGCGGTTGCGTCGTGTCCGGATCCACGGTCCGCCGCTCGCTGCTCTTCAGCGACGTCCGGGTCAACTCCTTTGGTCTGATCGAGGATTCCGTCATTCTCCCCCGATCCGATATCGGTCGACACTGCATCCTGAAGAAAGTCGTTGTCGCCAAGGATTGTAAAATTCCCGATGGCCTGGTGGTGGGCGAAGACCCCATCGAGGATGCCAAATGGTTCTATCGCACCGAGGGGGGTGTCTGTCTGGTCACCAACCCTACCGTGGCCAAATGGCTCGCTGCCAAGGGACGCAAGTAGACTTTCCCTTCCATGGATGGATCTCCAGAAACGGCGGGCTGGTCCACGATACGGGCCAGCCCATCTCCCCGGTCCCTCCCTCTGAAACCCTCATGTCTCTCCTGAACCCGGACGGCTCTCAGGGATGCCGCCGGTCCATGGCACGACGTTCGCCCACATAATTCAATAACGCATCAAGTACCCCGGCCATGGCGGTCGTCTGGTCGGACACTTCATCGTGGGCGCTGCCATGTTGCTGCAACAGATGCAGATCGGCCATGCTCAGGTCGTGCAACAGTCCCAACTCTCCCTGAAACTGCACGATTAATTCCGCTAGTTTGTGGCTATTCACCCCAGTGGCGCTGCTCCAGCCAATCAGACGCCCAGCATCCTCCACGACCGAGGCCATAGCTTCGTTGGCCAACACCGTTTCCTCACGACCAGTCGTCACCGTTTTGTGGATGCTTTGTACCAGATCATCGACAAACTGGATACTCCGTATGACATCCATACTCAAATTCTTGATTTCATCCGTGAAAACCACATACCCCCGGCTGGTTTCCTGGCGGGAGGATTCGGCGCTGGCACTGGTGGCCAGAAGATTGACCCGGATGGACATGTTATTGAGTAGTTGCATCTGCGCCAAAAGCTTTTCGCACAACACCACCATTTGCCCCCCCAGGTCTTTCACATTGGCCATGGCGACATCGACATTTTCCGCCCTGGTTTTGATACGCTCCGAATGGGTTTCAAGCTCGGCGATGATCCGCTGGGATTCGGAGTTCAAATTGTTGACCGTGGTCACGGCATGGGTCAATGTTTTGATGACCTCCCGGCGCCGGTCATCGCTCTTGCCCATCTGAGTCATGACAAGGTGGAGGTTTTGCGCCGCTGTTCGCACAATTTCATGCTGTTTCCGGAACGGATCGGCAATCCTTCTCAAGGTATTGGCCTGATCCAACGACCGCTGTTGCTGAATGATCACGATGGACCTCAGCAACAACGCCCCACCTCCGGCGCTCAATACCAGCAGCATTCCATAAATGACTCCCGAAAAATCATACCACTTGGACGTTTCGGTCCCCAAATGACGCGATAACTCCCGGGTCACGTCGAAGGCCAGTTTCAATTTGCTTTCCAAATGCTTCGTTTCATCATTGATGGCCGAAACGTTGGCACTGAGATTTTTCAAATATTCCTTTTCCACATCCACCAGGATCCGATGGCTGTTGCCGGTAACGATCTCCGCCTTGGTCAGGAAACGATATTTATAGATGTTGCGCATCGTCGCCCCGGAGAGATGCTCGAAGTTGGAATGGGTTTTCTGAAAATCGACGAAAATGTTTTTTATCTTTTCCGCCCGACGTTTATCTTCCTCGGATTCGGCGTTTTCCATGCTGTCCTGGATGATATTCCGGGCCTCCACCAAGGAATTGTTCAAACGGCGGCCGGCATTGATAAAACCTTCGTTGGCGATTTCAAACTTGCCCCGATCTTCGACTTCTCCGTACAAAATCGCTTCGTTGACACGCAGGACCTGATCCAATTGTTGCCGGGTGATTTCCGAAACCGCCAGCGTCAATGGCATATCCTGCCGGTCCATATCCATGAAACGATGGACCGACCGGCCGATCATATGATATCCAAATCCGGCTACCACCATGACCGACAGCCCCATGAAGGCGCTCAATACCGCCAACTGCACCGTCAATGTCAATTTGTTCAACATGGACTGATCATAGGCACGGGTTAACCTTGGCTATATTCCACTCGAAACAGAAAATACAAAATCCAGATGACGATCAGTGGATAGAGTATCAATGCCATCGTATCCATTCGACGTGCCAATTCGATCTCTTTCTGATTGACCAGATAATTGACAAAGGCGGTTTCGACGATGGCGAGAAAAAACAAAACATAGGAGAACAGAAAAAATAAATCGCCCCGTACCAGGTAGCCCACTCCCAATTTGTTGACATTGTGATAAGACATGGCGCTCAATATGGTGGTCATCCCCATGGCATACCGTGTTGAAATAACGTCATATCCTACCGTAAATATGACGTATGCCGAGGTGGCCAGCACCAGCAGCGGCAACATGGCGATCAGGTAACCGATCGATTCCCGCCGCATCAATACATGATAATTATACTGTGAATGGTCCAAAACAAACAGCTTGTCATCATATTTTGGATTGCGATAGCTCCATAGGAAGTCCTTGTTGTTGGTAAAGTGCATATGGTTGATATCTTTCCAGGCGCTAAAATCCAATTTTTTCGTCAGAAAGGAATCGTCGTCAATATCGGTGACCAGGATCAGGTCTTCATTGGTCTTCAATTTGGGTTTGATGCGAATTTTTAATATTTGCTGATCAAATGGGTAATAGTACAAAGGAAAATGATCAGTCATCCGCGCCGATACCGAATAGGAAATAAAATTTTGATTGGTCTTCTTGTCGAAATATTTTTCCCGGACCGCTGCGGTCAACACCTTGCCATAGGTCATTTCAAAGTCCAAATTTTTGTTTTTTCCAGGATCCCAACGGAACCATAAATTAAAATTGGCGACAAAGTTGCCTTGAACCGGATCAAAGGTCTCGATCTCGTCGATATAGATACCGGTGTAAACGACAGTGGCCCGTTTCATGAAGTGATTGTCAAAATAGAAAATATCGGAATCTGTTTGCCGCATCTTGGCCAGTTCCTGATATTTGATGTGGGTCAGCTGGAAACGGGCAGGGATATAGCGCCCATGTTTGACTTGACCGACCCACAGATTGCGTTGACTGAAACTGCGTTCATTGAAATACAGATCCCCGGCAATACTGGGCATAGCATCCTGTTTCTTGATCATCTTCCGCAATATATTGCGTACTTCGGTACCATTACCTGCTTCCTGGCCCAGGGCATGGGCAATCAGTTGCGCCGCCTCATAGGAATAGGTGGAAATCCAATTGGCTTCTACTTGGAATTCCTTCAAAAACGCGATCTGAAACTGCTTCGAGGCCTCGCCAAACAAACTCGGAAGATAGGGGGTGACGGCATAAACATCCTCCGCATAAATGCCCGCATTGCGAATAAACAGCTCTCCTCCCAGGCTCTCCCCGCCAATCACATCGGTCTCGACCCCGTTCTTACGCAGCAGTTTGATGATCTCCGCGGCATTGGTATAGTTCATCGCCAAAAAAATCATGTCCGAATCGGAAAACTGCTTGATCCGGTTTTTGAACAACTCCATGTTGACGTCCTTGTAGTTCATTTCCGCCACTACAGTCGGGGTGACATCATTGATTTTCATCTCGGCGGTAAAATATTCTTTTAAAGATCGTCCATAGGCAGTATTATCATTGATAACGGCTATATTCTTCCGGTCCAGACCATGAAGGACATAATTGGCCAAAAAACGGGACTGAAAATAATCATCCGGCATGATACTGAAAGCCCATTCATTGTCAGCAGTCACCACCGGCAGCGTGGCTGAAGGCGAAATGAACGGAATACGGCTCGACCGATAGACATCACCGGCGACTATGCTGGCAATGCTGAAATAATGGCCAATGATCCCTATAAGCCCTGGTGTCTCAACCAATTTTTTTGCACTTTTCTCCGCGTACCCATTGTATTTGGCGGTACTCCGATCATCCACCACCGCCAGCCGGAGTTCATATTTCTCCAATTTTCCACTTTGATTGATATCCTTGATGGCCAGCATGGCACCGCGTTTCATGGACAACCCGACATCAGCGTAAGGACCAGACATCGGTCCCGCCAGACCGATGGTCAATATTTGCTTTCTGGGAGCGATCCACTCATGGGCCTGGTACAGGACGGCGAATAGCAGAATAAACGCCGCGGCGTACAGGAACATCCTTGGCGGCGATTGGGAACCCGATGCCAGGATCCTATCGATCAGGCCAGGCATGGGGGCCCCCCTGGTTGGTGCCAGGAGGCTCTGCCGACGGTTCCGAAAAACACTCATCGAGTCCATCCCAGAGCCGTGCGCCTCCCGCTTCGCGTCCGCCATCGCAACGCTTCAACGAACCATCATCATCGGGACGAATCTCCTGAGAATCGGTGCCGAACCATCCAAACCTCTTCTGGTCACTTGTTCCCTGGGTTTTGATATCGGCCCCGGAGACCTCTTCATGATCGTGATCATGTCGTCCGGTGAGGCCCGCCGGGGTGGACGTCTGTCCCGCGGCCCATGTTTCGACAGAGATGCCTGCCACTACCAGAAGGAGCATCCCAAGGCCGATCCAGCCTGGTTTTCCCCTCCGGCACCGATAACAAAATCCCGCCGCTCCGGGCCTCAGGATGGCCGATATGGACAATACCCACTTCGACACGAACGCAACCATATAAGATTTCAAGGGAACCTGTTGGTGGAAGCAGACTCGGACCACGGGGTCGGCGACGAACAACCGACAAAATCCCGATGAAGCGACCGGGCACAACGATTCAAGACCCTGTTTCGCCCGATCATTGCCGCATATTGGGGGCCTGAAATGCAAGTTCCATGCAATGGACGATGGTGAACAGCGGGTTCTTCCAAGTTCCGAATCCCGAATCGCTCACCCGAACGTCGACTATTTTTTGCTTGATCGGGACGTAACCATGGGTTGGTTCCATGCTGACCTGCCGTCGCTGTACCTTCTTGTCAGGGCACGTTGACATTCCACATGGCTTGACATCTTGACCTAAACATATTAATTCTTGGTAAAATATTGGCCTGCCTCGACAAAAATGAATGCATTGCAACCTGTTAAGAAAAAAATGCGACATGCCATGAATGGATACAATTTGACATACGTTCCCAACCCCAAGCACAAGCAACCGTGGCAACCGGGGCGGAAGGGGGCGTTGTGTCCTCATTGGAGTCATCATCTCGCTCAAACATTGCTGACAAATAGTGAGGCACACCCTCAGGGAAAAAAGGCCAGATAGGCCACCCATGAAGGATTGGCTTTTGCAGCCTATCCAGACAATCACGGAGGATGGCATGGATATCCTATTGGATGGAACGAGGTGCCCGAGAAAATTCGCAACCAATGGTTGAAAAAAAAAATGATCTCCAGGAGTGATGTCAGGAAATACGATTTCCTGCAAGTGGATGACAAAGGACAGCCTGTGGATTGACCCATGAAAAACCAATGGCAGTCATTGGGAGTGAAATCACGTTTTGCCTTTGAGTTTCGTCTCATCAATGATCCGGACAATGGGCAGGCTGCCACGCCCCTTGAGTCTGCTTCATGGGGGGAATTTCGATTCTGGGTGCAAGGCCGGAACATGTGTCAGCATCATCATATGGAAAATATTCATCAGGAGATCGCTTGGTATCTCTCGCCATTGTTCATCTGGCTGACGGATAATTGGGAACCTCTTTTCCATGAGGAGCGTTTTCCTCTGCCATGCAGCAAACCGAATGCCCGAATGGGTTATCTGGATTCCCTGAGGCGTTATCTGGGAGATTTCGATCCCACGGTGGAGCGTAATGGGGAAGCGTGGTTTGACTGGTGGCAAAGACATGCCTTGCGCTCCTGTCGCCAGGGCGGGCTGTTTCCTGACATCTTCTTTCGCCGGTTGATAGATTTTGTAGAAATTTCATGGGGAAACTTTCCCATGGAGGGTGTCGGTGAAGACTTCTATTTCACCGCTCCCCAGGGGAGCGTCTCTCTGCCTGTCGGGCAAGTTGCCAAACCACTGTTGGACGGGTTGGATGTCGCCATATCACTACTGAGCAAAAAAATAAGTCCTGATGAGGAGTTGCAAACTCTGGCTGCGAGGGTTGCCATCATCAAAGGATCGGGTCGCTTGCAAGAACGACTGTTTTGGTATGCCTCAAAAATTTCTCGGACTGGACAAGCTGTCAGAGCTAAAATTGAAAAAATGATCAGCCCTATGGAAGAGATCGGATTTATCAGTCGTCTATCTCCGGCAGTGGCTATGTTCGGTTCTCTTGCGCCCGAAATCGGGGATGACGACATGGAATGCCTGATCTCACGCTATATTGATTCCCATAACCATAATGATTCTGGCGATTCTGAGTTGTTGAAGCCATTGATTGCACAAGAGCCGGAGTTGCCTGTCAGGAATCCCTTTGATGCCGGTTATGACGCTGCTTTGGCCTTTCTTGATGCGACCAATGGAATCTTCCCCCTGTCTGGATGGGTCGATATCCATTCCATTTGCGAAGTCCTGGACATCCTTGTGGATGAAATACAATTGAGTGACAGCAATATTCGTGGAGTAGCCTTTGCTGGTGGTTCCGTGAAGCCAACCATTTTGATCAACACCGCTCACCCCAACAATCAGGAAGAAGGGGGACTAAGATTCAGCGTAGGTCACGAACTCTGTCACATCCTGCATGACCGTTTTTTTGGCGGCGAAGTTTCCATCGCCAGCGGTCAATGGGCACCGGCCAATATTGAAAAGCGTGCCAATGCCTTTTCAGCCATGCTCCTAATGCCATTGGATCTGATCAATGCCAAAATTAGAAATTTGACCGTTCCATTGGATACGCCGGATGGCATCAATAATTTAGCGGGTCAACTGAAAACGAGCAAGAAGGCTCTGTTATGGCATCTCTATAATCTCAATAAAATTGATGAGTTCCATCGAGAAAAACTGGATTTCTGAACTGTCCGGGCACTCCCCGCGCAGGATGGTCTCAACGATGGTCGGAGCCAGGATGTTGGGTTTTATACCGTCGCTATTTTGAAATACGTCGTTGTTGTCATCCTGGGCGCAAGCGAAGATCCAAGGGATCTTCCGTGGCAGCGCCGGAGCCGTCGAACCGATCTCGCAGAATCCCGCGCAGTTGCAGCAGAACGCCCTGAGCCTCCTTGAAACGATATTTGCGCAGCTTTAGCGCCAATTGATCCCCCTGTTGGCGCCACTCCGGAGGAAGACGAAAATGTTGGGCCTGGTCAAGCAGATCCAGACACGGACGCGCCTGTCGCGAAAGCACCAACGGTTCCAGTCGATCCAACCAGGCACCCAATGCCGCCGCTGAAGTCCACACCGATTCCGCCTCCCCCCCTTCCTCTCGGGAGGTCAACGGAGGCAGAGCATCGATTTCCTCCAACACTTCCGCCATGTGGTTTTGCAACGGCCCCAGAAGTCCCAGGGCCTCCTGGTAACGCCCGGCCCCCAGGCATTCTTCCAGGGAAGCGGCCGAAGCCTGCAATCGAAGCGCTCCAATGGTGCCAGCCAACCCTTTGAGAGTGTGGGCTTCCCGCGTTGCCGCCTGGTCATGGGCCCCCATGAGACTGCGCAACCGTTCCAGACTTGCCCCCTGATTGTGAACAAAATCGGTTAACAGCCGGCGGTACAGCTCCAAGTTGCCAGAAACATGAAGCAACCCGGTGGCGGTATCGATGGCCTTCCAAACCGGCCATTCGTGTTCCGATGCCACGGGCCTTTCCGGCAAATTCATGGCTGATACGGAACGTTGGAGCCAACGTCCCAAGACAGAATACAGCCGCTCCGGATCGACCGGTTTGGACAAGTGGTCATCCATTCCCGCCGCCAAGGATTGTTCCCGATCGCCTGGCATGGCATTGGCGGTCATGGCGATGATCGGCAACTCCCGGCCCTGCCGGCGACGAATGATTCGCGTCGCCTCATATCCATCCATGATCGGCATCTGCACGTCCATGAGTACCGCATCGAACTGCTGTTCGGCCACCGTCGCCACCGCCTCCGCCCCGTTGCACGCAACCGTTACCTCCATGCCAACCATTTGCAACAATTCCACGGCCAACTGTCGATTGACCTCATTATCCTCCACCAGCAAGACGCGACCATCACGCAGAGGATGGTGGGTCATGGCGGCATCCGGTCGGGGTGGGGGCTGCCGTGGCCGATCAGCCTCAGACCCCTTGTCGTCCAACAGATTTCTGAACCCCTCCAACAGCACGGTGTCGGTCACCGGTTTGAGAACACCATCCACCCCCGGAATCGGAGTGGGCATGAAGGAGACGTTCTGGTGCTGCCGGTGACTGAGCAACAGCAGAACGGGCAGGGAGTCCAGGCCCAAAACCTGGCGCAGTCGCCCGATCGCCTTGGTGGGATCGCTCGTCATTCCTCCCGCATCCCACAAACATAAAAGCGGTTCGGGCCATGCCGAAAATCTTTGGGGCTGGGCTGAAACCTCATCCACATCGCCATGGACGCTGACGGTCAACCCTGAAGCTTGCAGCCGATGGGATAGCATTCGCCGCAGGCTGGCCGACGGAGAAATCAACAGAATCAAGGCGCCGTGCCGTTCCTCCCCCAGCCCCAGCATGGGGCTCCCCCCCTCCTGGCTGCCGGACTGAAGGTCCACCGAAAATCGAAATCGACTCCCCTCGCCAAAACGACTTTCCACGCTGATCGATCCCCCCATGAGTTCGACCAGTTGCCTGCTGATGGCCAGACCCAACCCCGTCCCTTCAAAACGTCGGGTATTGGACGAATCCACTTGAGTAAAGGCATGGAACAAGCGTTGCATCTGGTCCCGGTGCATGCCGATCCCCGTATCCCTGACTTCGAAGGTCAAACCGGTTTCGTGACGGCTCACCTGAACCACGATTTCTCCCGCATCGGTAAACTTGATGGCATTACCGGTCAGATTCAATAATATCTGATTCAATCGCAGGATATCGCCCTTCCAAAAGCGTTGCAACTCGGATGGCACATCATAAAGCAATTCCAACCCCTTTTCCTGGGCACGGATGGCAACCTGGCTGGTCAGCATCTCGAACAGGCTATCCAGATGGAACTCCGCTTCGTGCAACTCGACTTCACCCATGTCCATTTTGGAAAAGTCGAGAATATCGTTGATGATCCTCAGCAACGAATGGGCCGCCTGATGGATTTTTCGTAAATAATCCTGCTGTCTGGGGTTGTTTTCCCGCACCATGGCCAGATAGCTCATGCCGATGATCGCGTTCATCGGTGTCCGAATTTCGTGGCTCATGTTGGCCAAGAAAAATCCTTTAGCCCGGTTGGCCGCTTCCGCCTGCTCCTTGGAGGCCTGCAACTCCGTTGTCAACCTGATCCTCTGGGTGACATTCTGACTAAGAATCAAATAATTCGTCGTTCGATTATTTTCATCACGAACCGGGGCCGTTATCCGCTCTTCCCAATAACGTTCCCCACTCTTGTGACGGTTGGGAGCCTCCTCACGCCATTCCTGACCCGACTCCAAGGCACGCCACTTGGACTCTTGATCAGAATGTTCATGAAACTCAACATCATCCAGCTCTTTCATCGAAACTCCCATCACCGCGTCGGCCGTGTAGCCGGTCATGACGACGAAATGGGGATTGACGTATTCGATTCGACCTTCCATATCGGTCATGAGGATCGCCGATGGGCTCTGCTCCACCGTAAGCGCCGAACGAACGCCGTTCTCAAGGTGTCTTGCTTTTCTCCGAATTTTTTTTAACGTTCCAGGGGAGAAGTG
>JADFZF010000160.1 GCA_015232645.1 Magnetococcales bacterium
AAGATCGGTCGATATGCATTGATAAGCCTTACCGCCACCACCCTGCTTCCTGCCTCAGGTCCCATGTCCGATCCGTCCAAGACATTCTTGCGTGAGATTCCTTACAATTATACCTCGTTTTCCGATCGGGAGATCGTGCATCGATTTCTCGGGGTGGATATGTGGAAATTGCTGGAGTCGCTTGCCTTGCAGCGGCGAACCGGACAGTCACAGCGGATGCTTTTCGAAGTCTTGGGAGACCTGTGGATCGTCACCAGGAATCCCATTCTTCAGGAAGAGCTGCTGACCAATGACAAACAGTTGAAATTGTTCATGGCCGATAGTCATCGACGGGTACAGGCCATTGAGGAACGTTCGCGAGATCTGCCGCAGGTCGGGATTCTTCTGGTCCGGGTCAGGGAGGCCTTGGAACGGATGTACGAAGAGATCAAGGGATTTCGCGAGTTGCGGGAGCGTCTCCGTCAGCTTGTGGCGCAGCAGGCTCCTTTCACCCATATCGATTTTTCGGTCATTGCCCGAGTGGCGTCGGTGACCGATGCCACCGACTGGCGGGTGGAATATCCGTTTGTCGTCCTCACCCCGCGGCAGGAACAGGAACTGCCCCGGGTGGTAGCGATTTGCAACCAGTTGGATTTGACGATGATCCCGCGGGGAGGAGGGACGGGGTATACCGGTGCCGGAGTGCCGCTGTTTTCGCGCACTGCCATTTTGAATATGGAACGGCTGAATGGCATTGGTACCGTGGTGCGGGGACCATTGCCGGGGACGACGGTTACAGCGGCGACCATCCGGGTCGAAGCGGGGGCGGTAACGCTTCAAGTGGCACTGGCGGCGCAGCGGCACGGACAGGTATTTGCAGTCGATCCCACCTCCAAGAATGCTTCTACCATCGGCGGCAACATCGCCATGAACGCCGGCGGCAAGAAAGCGGTATTGTGGGGGACGACTTTGGACAATCTGGTCTCCTGGACCATGGTAACGCCGGAGGGGGATTGGCTGCGGGTGGAACGGTGGGGGCACAATCAGGGAAAAATTCATGATCGGCCCGAGGCCCGGTTTCGGCTGTGGCGTTGGCATGCCAACGAACCCATGGAGTCAGGACGAGAGGAGTTTTTGACCGTTGCGGCAGAGGTATTCCGCAAGCCGGGATTGGGCAAGGATGTCACCAGCAAGGCGTTGGGGGGCTTGCCCGGGGTGCAAAAAGAGGGGTGCGATGGTCTGATCACCAGTGCCATCTTTTTGCTCTATCCCGAGTTCCAACAGATCCAAACGGTATGTCTGGAATTTTTCGGCATGGCGTTGGGCAAGGCGGTACCGGCGATTGTCGAGATCAAACGCTATCTGGATCAGCATCCGCGGGTCAGTTGTGCCGGCTTGGAGCATATGGATGCCCGTTATATCAAGGCGGTGGAGTACAATACCAAATCAGCGCGCAACGAGCGTCCGCGGATGGTGTTGCTGGCCGATATTGTCGGTGATATGGGGGAAGAGGTCGCGGTGGCGGCGCAGGAGGTGGTCCGATTGGCGCGGGATCGGGAGGGGGAGGGGTTTATTGCCACCAGCGCCGAGGAACGCAAGCGGTTCTGGGCCGATCGTTCCCGGACCGCGGCCATTGCTAGGCATACCAATGCCTTCAAGATCAACGAGGATATTGTCATACCGCTGGAACGGCTGGCCGAATACAATTACGGGGTGGAACGGATCAATATCGAGCAATCGCTCAAGAACAAGATGGCGATTTTGGACGGATTCATCCGGCAGGTGGAGCAGGAGGGGATGACGGCGGACCGAAGCTTCGATCGGGAAGGGGACCGCATCGTGACCGACAAGCAGCAGGCGGCACGGGGGATGCTGCGGGAGGTCTACCAGCGCTGGCAGACGTTGTTGACCCATTTGGATACCCCGATCGAAGCCCCCGAGCTTGCCGGAATGGTCCCGATTTCGGGGGCGGACCGGGGGGTGCCGTTGATACAGTTGCTTCTGAGCGGTGCCATTCGGATTTCGTTTCGCCGCGAGGTTCGCGAGCCGTTGCGGGAGTTGTTTGCTGGTGAACACTGGTCACAACTGCAGCAGGATTTGGACCATGTGCACAAGCACGGCCGTGCCCGGCGGATATTCATTGCCTTGCACATGCACGCGGGGGATGGCAACGTCCACACCAATATTCCGGTCAACTCCAATGATTACGATATGTTGCGCGAAGCAGAGCGGATTGTTGACCATCTGATGAAGCTGGCGGTTCGGCTGGGAGGGAGGATTTCCGGGGAACATGGTATCGGCATGACCAAGTACGCCCATCTGACCACGGAAGAAGTGGATGCTTTTGTGGCCTACAAGCAGCGGGTGGACCCGTACCATCGCTTCAACAAGGGGAAGCTGATGCCCGAGGGGATGTTTTTTGCCGAACCCATCATGGATCGGGCCTATACCCCCTCGTTGCGATTGGTGCAGCAGGAGGCCATCATCCTCGAAGAGAGTGCCGTCGGGGGGTTGAACGATGCCATTCGCAACTGTCTGCGCTGTGGCAAATGCAAGGAGGTCTGTACCACCCACGTCCCCGAAACGGGGTTGTTTTATTCGCCACGAAACAAAATATTGGCCCTGGGATTGGCCATCGAGGCCTTTTTATATGAGGAACAGACGCGTCGGGGCCTTTCCAGGGGCAATGTGAAACAGTTTATGGATTTGGCCGATCATTGCGCGGTCTGTCATCGGTGTCAGGTCCCTTGTCCGGTGCGTATCGATTTTGGCTTGGTGACGGTCGCCATGCGCGGCATGGGGTCGAAGAGGTCGTTGGTGCGACTGCCGCAACGATTGGCGTTGGCATTTTTGACCACCAAGCGTCCCAGGGCGATTCGCTGGTCGCGGAGATTTTTTCTGGTTCCCGCCTATGAGGTGCAGAGAAAGGCGCATGTGTTTTTGCATCGTAGCCAAGCCTTGCGTTGGCTGATGGAGAGGGTGAGGCAACGGCCATTGCTCCAATCGCGGGTTGCGGCGGTGACGAGCCTGTTGCAAACCCGATTGCCCCATCCAGGAGATGGTGGAACCTCGCGGTCGCTGTTGGGATGGGACGGTCAACAGGGGATCCCCTGGATACCGGTGGGTGCAACCGGGGGCCGTCCGGTGGAGACGGTGTTTTATTTTCCCGGATGCGGTTGCGAACGGTTGTTCAGCGACATAGCCCTGGCGACCATGGCGTTGCTGCATCACATGGGCGTTCAGGTGGCACTCCCTCCCGAATACATGTGTTGTGGTTTTCCGCAAAAAGGGGGGGGCGATGCCCTCAAGAGTCGAAAAATCAGCATGGAAAATCGGGTGTTGTTGCATCGGGTGGCCAATACTCTGGATTTTCTTGACATCAAGACGGTTCTGGTCTCCTGCGGCACCTGTTTGAGCCAATTAAAGAATTATCATTTTGAGACTATTTTTCCCGGCTGCCGGGTCATGGATATTCACGAATTTCTCTACGAGCGGGGTGTCAGGACCGAAATGGCGACCGCCGCCAGGATTTTGTTCCACGATCCGTGTCATTCGCCCATGATGCACCATGCACCGGACAAGGTTGTCGCCGCTTTGACCGGCGCGACGGTACAATTGACCGATCGTTGTTGCAGTGAGGCGGGGACCTTTGCCCTGGCCCATCCCGAGGCGGCCAATCGTTCGCGCCAGGGCAAGATTGCCGTGATGCAGCGGGCCGCGGAAGGTGGTGGTGCCGGCGACTGCCGCATCATGACCGCCTGTCCCTCCTGTTATCAGGGGTTATCGCGTATTGGACAGTCCATGCGTTTGGAGACTGATTTTCTTGCCGTTCATCTGGCAAGGACCATTTTGGGCCCGAAGTGGCGGGGTAACTTTTTGGCCCAGGTGGTCGGGTCAGGGGTTGAGCCGATATTGTTCAACTAGAGGAATGAATGGGATGGGCTGAGAAGGGGGTCCTCTCTTCCCGCATCCATCCTTTTGACTGTCAGCCATCCAGCATAGCGGGTAAAATTCATGTCGATAAAACCAAGAGAGGTGGTCTACCTGAAGGATTATCAACCTCCAGCGTTTTTGCTGGAGTCGGTGGAGTTGCATTTCAAACTGGATGTCGATGTCACCGAGGTTTGTTCGCACTTGGTCTATTATCGCCATCCTGGATCGTCACAAGCGCCCTCCGATCTGCGTTTGGATGGAAGAAATCTGGAATTGATATCGGTAAGTCTGGATGACCGATTGTTGTCGGAGAGCAACTACGCTTTGGATGAGGAAGGTCTGACCATCTTCAGTGTTGGCGATCGGGGGACGGTATCGACCACGGTGCGGGTGTATCCACGGCAGAACACCTCCCTGGAAGGATTATTCTGCTCAGGGGATATCATATGTACCCAGTGCGAGCCGGAAGGATTACGCAAGATCACCTATTTTTTCGACCGTCCCGACGTCATGACACGCTATCGGGTGATTTTGGAGGCGGAGGAGAGGAGATATAACGCCCTTCTGTCTAACGGTAACCTGGAAAGTTCCATATTAATGGAATCTGGGAAGCGGCTGGTCACCTGGGAGGATCCGTTCAAGAAGCCCTCTTATCTTTTTGCCCTGGTCGCCGGACGGCTTTATTGTGCCGAAGATTTCTTCACCACCATGAGTGGGCGAAAAATAGCCTTGCATCTTTATGTGGAGCCGGAGAATCGCAACAAGTGCCAACATGCGTTAATGGCATTAAAGAAAGCCATGGCGTGGGATGAGTCCCGGTTTGGGAGAGAATATGATCTGGATCTGTATCAGATTGTGGCGGTGAATGATTTCAACATGGGGGCGATGGAAAACAAGGGGTTGAATTTGTTCAACGCCAAATATGTCCTGGCGTTGCCGGAGACGGCGACCGATATCGACTATCAACAAATCGAAAGCGTGATCGCCCATGAATATTTCCACAATTGGACCGGCAACCGGATCACCTGCCGGGATTGGTTTCAATTGAGTTTGAAGGAGGGGTTGACGGTTTATCGGGATCAGGAGTTTACCGCCGAGGAGGTGAGTACGCGAGCGATTCAGCGCATGGATGCGGTCAGGGCTTTGCGGAGCCTGCAATTTCCGGAGGACGCCGGTCCGACCGCCCATCCGGTGCGTCCCGACTCCTATATGGAGATCAATAATTTCTACACCATGACGGTCTACAACAAAGGGGCCGAGGTGGTGCGGATGTTGGCGACCTTGCTGGGGGAATCGGGTTTTCGGCGAGGGATGGACGTTTATTTTGAGCGCCATGATGGCCAGGCGGTGACGGTGGAAGATTTTCTGGCCGCCATGTCGGCAGGCAGTGGCCGGGATTTCAAGCAGTTTTCCCTTTGGTATCAACAGGCGGGTACCCCCATTGTCGAGATGGATTGTACCTACGACCAGCACCGCAAGACCTGTACCTTGAGGTTCAAACAATCTTGTCATCCGACTCCGGGACAGGAGATCAAGCAGCCGTTGCATATTCCGGTGTTGGTGGCGTTATTGGACAGGAAAGGGGAGGAATTGCCATTATACCTGAATGGCTCCAGTGAAACTTCAACGACGCGGTTGCTGGAGTTGGTAGCGGCGGACCATCAGTTTCAATTCAACCGGATCAACGCCCGTCCCGTGCCGTCGGTATTGCGTCATTTTTCCGCTCCGGTGCGGTTGAAAACCTCGTTGAGCAATGAAGATATGGGATTTTTATGGTGTCACGACCGGGATGGTTTCAATCGGTGGGAGGGGGGGCAGGCGTTTGCGACCAAGGTGATACTGGGAGCCGTTGCCGATTGGCAACGGGGGGGAGTTTCCGAGATTCATGAGGGGTTCATCAAAGCCTTCAGAAAAAATTTGGAGGATCGGCACACCCAGCCCATGGACAAGGCCCTGTTATTGATGTTGCCGGATGAAAAATATTTGCTTGACCAAATGGAGCAAGGGGATCCGGAGGGGATCTATGTGGTCCGCAGACGGTTGAAGAAGCGTTTGAATCATGTCCTTTCGCGGACATTCCAGGAGACCTTTCACATTTATACGGCCAAGGAGGAGGTGTACCGCTATGATCGGCAGGCGGTGGGCCATCGGGCTTTGAAAAATCTATGCCTCGATTATCTGATGACGGGGGATGGCCAGCGATTTGGCCATTTGGCGATGGCCCAGTATGAGACGGCGGACAACATGACCGATCGTCTGGTCG
>JADFZF010000161.1 GCA_015232645.1 Magnetococcales bacterium
TTCGCACAAACCGCGAAAAGATCTTCAGACCAAGGCGCGCGCCTGCGCGATTTTCCCGCAAAAACCACGCGGAAAAATCGCTTCGGGTCAAGGGGCGCGTGGAAAAGCAAAAAAAAAGTCAAAATCAAAACCCTGGGGGCAATCCCCCAGACCCCTTTTTTCTTTCAATATTTCCAAACCGGGGGATCTGAACGATTACAACCGTATTCCGTGATCACATTCCAATCCAAAATTTGGAAACATATGGGTAGTGACGCTATTCTGCGACTCTGAGGAAAAACGACGGGCAACAACAGATCCCATGATAAGATGAAAAAAATGTGGGGTGATCAGTACCGGAGCAAGGGCTAGAAACGTGGGAAGGAAGCTTGCTTGCACAGAATGTGTCATGGCGTCAGTCCGACTGGACTTGGCGGTCGTGGCTGCACAGGCCGTGTTCAATGGCTCCATTGGTTTTTTGGCCGGCAGTGTGGCCGTGCATGCCTTCGCGTTGCAGTTCATTGGTGATCTGATGGCCAAAGGGGTAAACTACCTTGGTCTGAGGGCCTCCTTCAGACCGCCCGATGCCAATTTTCCCTACGGGTATGGCAAAGTACAATTTCTGACGGCTATGTTTGTGGGAATGGCCCTTCTGGCCGGCTCGGTTTCCTTCATGGCCTATAACGTCATCCATATCCATGAAGGGAAGATGGAAATGCCCTCCGCTCTGGCGATTGCGGGAATGCTTGTGACCGCGGCGACTTGCGAAATCATGTATCGTTACTTGTCATGTGTCGGCCGGGAAAACAACAATCTCGTCATCACCGCTGCCGCCTGGGATAATCGTAACGATGCCTTGTCGGCCATGGTGGTTTTATTGGGAGTGGTGGCCTCGCGCCTGGGAGCAGTTTGGGCCGATCATGTGGTGGCATTGGTGGTCTCGCTGTTGGTCATACGGGCAGGACTGGTCATCGTCACCGACGCCGTCAAGGGATTGTTGGATGCCCGGGCCCCCGCGCACATCCTGGCCGAAGTCGCGGACGTGGTGAATGATTTTCCCGAAATCCTGCATAAAAATGATTTTCGGGGCCGGCGATTGGGGGATACCTGGGAGCTGGATTTATCCTTGCGGGTTGACGCTGGGATGTCGGTCAACCGGCTGCATCACCTTGAAGCTGAATTGATGCAACGTATCTATCAGCGCGTACCACATACGGGACACATCCATATTCGGTTTATCCCAAACCGTTCAAGCTAGGGGATGCCCATCCAATCTCTCTCCTGAGTGATGGGGGACACGGCGTGCCGCGACATCCAACGATGGCCATGCCGCTCGGCGGCGCTCATCAATCGGCAATCACTTTCAATAGAATATTCGCCGTGCAATCGTAACCATTCCGGTCCCTCCCTGGCATTGAGAAACAATCAAAAAGAAAAATAGTTGGGCCATCCTCTGTCCTTTTTCTTAATTATCCATGCCGACACGCCTGAAGAAGTAGGGACCTGAACAATTACGATTGAACATAATCATGACGCATTTTTGTATTATTAGAACGACATGATTTCACTCAAGATCAAATGATCTGGAAATGACGACCTTCGGCTCAATGTTCACCACCCTCATAAAAAATCGTCCGGTCGGCGCTCACTATTTATCTGCAAGGTACGATCAGATACCATGAGAAAATAACCTGTTCACAATGCCTGGTGATGAGATGGAAAGTAAAATTTGGACCTTGTTGAAGGCTTTGTTGATCGCCTTGCTTGCAGGAGTGGCAGTGCGTTTTCTACTGGCTCATTTTCTGGCGTTGACGCGTATGCGGTGAACCTGGCTTGGATTGTGCAAATTCTTCAGAGTCAGCCAACCGACTCCAGGGAGTGCGATCATGAAGGAAAGACTGGTTACGGACCAACCCGCCAATGATGGGCATGGAATGGATAGAGATCCTCTTAATCTCAAAGGGAGTTTTGACTCGCCTGCCTTTTTGCGCCTGGGGCGAAAATTGGGGAGTGAAATTCCATTTGAACCGCCGGGGCGTGGGACAGGAACCGGAATGACCTCGCCGCGTTATTCTTGACGGGTCAAACTCCGGCCACTCTCGACACTGGGTTCCCGTCATTTGTTCAAACGATGAGCCTCTTTCCTTTGTTAGAAGGCCCAAAACGCTCGCTGGTGGCCCTGCCACCGACAGCGGCGGGAATCCATGTGTTGAAGCCATGAACGTCTTCTATTGTTTGCTGCACAATATTATGCACTTATTGGTTAGATAAATTGTATCTGTGTTGTAATATATGATTCTATTCTATTCTATTCTATTCTATTCTATTCTATTCTATTCTATTCGTGCGTTACTATTTTCAAGCACGAATGATCGCTAATTCATGTCATTGCCCATACAGTATCGCCATATTCAACACATTCATCACGTCATGCTTGCCACAAAAGGACATTTCTGCTACTCTTTCTCGGCTTGAAATGAATCCAGGATGACTATACTTCCGGAAATATCGGGTATTTACATTTCTGGCCCATAGCGGATGGTCATCATCCTAACTCGAATGGGGGTTGAATATGCCAACAGCTCAAAACTCCGTGGTAGTAGCCAACTCCGAGCTGGCCAAGCTGACCGGGAAGACGTTTGTCGTTGAAGGAGTGGGAACAAAAAATGCCGTGATCGTTCCCATGACGGGAGTCGATGGCAAGGCGATCATCCATGGAAAAAAAATCATCTTGGCAAAAAATACCACCATTGAGGGACTAAGCAAGGCGGGGGCTGGCAAGGCAGCAGCCGTCAACGCCGCTCAAACCCCTGGGATGGCCATCCTCGGCAACCCAGGCGTGGCGGCCAAGACCGGAGCCATCCTCCCCCGCGCGGTCGAAATCGAAGGGGCTGGCAAACTTGTTGGGTCCGGACAAAAAATAGCTCTCAGTGGTCTCGAAATCAGAGGCACCCTGCAACCAGGGTCCAATGGCTCCGAGGTACTGTTCACCGGTGGCGAAGCCAAACTGACCATCAAATCGGCGGCAGCCAAGGCCAATGGGGCCGGGGCCACTGCCATGGCCAAAGGGGCGGGACTGGCCGGCAAAGGAGCAGGGACATTGGCCAATCAGGCTCCCTCCCTGGCCACCGGGGCGGCATCGGGAACCGCTGCCGCTTCCACCGCCGCCAAAGCGGCCACCGCTGGAACAATCTGGAAAGGTACTGGGTTGAGCCTGGGTCTCGGGCTGGGTCTCGGCGCCTGGGGTCCCGTTCTGGCTGCCGGTCTCCTCGCCGCCGCCGGTGTCGGCGTCTACAGCTACATGAAACGCAAGGCTTAGCACAATTGGCCGATTCCAGGCCATCGCCGCTGAACGGGATCCGGGAACCGCTGATGGACCAGGGGATGAACCACTTGCTGTCAAGGATAGGGGTTATCAATTAATAATGAACGAAGATTGGATCAATTCATGAATGACAGACTCAGGAGAAAAGCAGGCCGCAGAAGCCGGGTGATGGCATTAATGAGCTATCTTGGAATTCTATGTCTGGTTCCTCTGGTGTTCAACCGGGATGATGAATATGTCAGCTTCCATGCCCGCCAGGGGGTCGCCTTGTGGATCTGGGGGGTTTTGGCCATTTTAGGCCTGTACGTTCCTGGCATCGGTCATATGTTTTTCAATTTCTCCATTCTTGCCATCACATTCCTCTCACTGATGGGAATGGTGGCGGTGATTTTCGACCGCGCCTGGCGGCTTCCCTTCGTATACAATCTGGCCATGAAACTTTAATCCCGTACTCTTCACACTCTGGAGCGTAAAAAATGCCAGCCACAACAATGAATGCAGAACTCCTACCCGGTGAAACGCTGACCCTGGTCGGCCCGGGCAAGGTCGAGTTTCAGGCGGCGCAGGCAGCCAAAGCGGTTACCGGGGCCAAGGCCGCTGGTACCGCTGGTCAGGGGATTGTCGCCACCAACGTGCAAACGACTGTCGGGGGGGTCACCAAGACCGGAGCCGCTGCTGCTGCTGCCAAAGCTGGAACCATCTGGACCGGCAAAGGGCTGAGCCTGGGTCTGGGGCTCGGACTGGGGGCCTGGGGACCGGGCATTCTGGCCGCCGCAGCCATCGGTGGCTACATCTATTACCGCAAAAAGAAAACCTTGCGTCTCTGGCCCTTCTGATCACTCGTCAGCCCACACATGACACCTTGGGGGGGACAGGTCGGAGGATTCGTTCCCGGCACCGATGCCATTGCCCCCAACGATACCCTATACCTTCGGGGGTCGGTCATCTCTGTGTGCCTGAACATCCAGCCTTCCTTGTCATGACCCAACCCATGGGATGACTCCGAGAAGGGACGGACCCTTCCCAACAGGTCTGGGGCGAAGCCAAAGGTTCCAACCTTCCCCCTCCATTCGCAGTGGCTTTCGGCACGCGGCAAAAATGAGACACCTGGAGGCGGCACGGGTTCCCGGTAACCATTCGGATCCCCCCTTGCTCTTGGAAACGATCAAAAAAAAAGCCTGGGGGCAATCCCCCAGTGCTTTTTTTATTATTCATCAATGGTTACACGGGGTGAACTGGAACTCCGCCATTCGCCTGGGGGGCAACGGTGCCCCCGGGATGCATTCATGGCGCAAACAACAATGGACCCTCACGTATAGTTGACAATCCGGTCACCAATGGTGAGCCAACGTTTGAGATCTCTGTTGTCAGGACGGATGACCAAGGCCTTACGCCAAGCCTCCATGGCTTTGTGGGTCTGATCCAATTTGGCGTAGGCAATTCCCAGATAATAGTGGAGATGGAACCTTTCCGGGTGAGTCATGGCGGCCGGGGCGAGGACATTGATGGCCTCCTGACGTTTCCCCGACAGCAGGAGGGCCTTTCCCAACAGAGTGGCAACACCTGCATCGAAGGGGTGGTGGTTTTGCAGGGAGACCAAAAGTTTAACCGCCTCATCCAATTGCCCGAGCCGGGTATGAGCCAACCCCAGATTCATCTGGCAGGTATAGTCGTCCTGCCCCAATTCCATGGCACGTTGTAAAAACTTGACCGCCTTGGCATAACGCTTTTGATTGACCAACTGAATTCCAGTTTTTCTTTCCAGGGCTCCTGGGGCATCGTCGGCGTCCGGCTGAGGGGAGACAAAGTGAATTCCCTTGAGCGAAATGGGGTCGGATTGGGCATCCAGAGCCGCCAGCAGGCGTTGGGCCGTTGCTATCTGACCCATGAACAGGGGGCGGGTGGAAGTCGATTCCCCATCCTGTTCCAACGGATCCGCGGCAGAACCTGGGTTCGCCATCGAATCGTTGCGGGACTCTATCATGGGTGTGGAAAAACATGCAGCAGCATCGGCAGAGGCCGAAAATCCATCATAATCAGGGTCCGATGTGGCGGACGGGATGGCTGAAAATGCAGATGTGTGATTGGTGCTTGATATTTTATCCATGGGTTCGGCCTCTTTCATTGAGAAGAAGATTGTAGACACGACTCGGAAGGCAAATGCAGACCAGATGGGATCGGTCGGTGATGGGACGGGGTCCCTTCACTGTGGAGTTTGGGGCGAGACCCTTTGGATGATTCCCCCGTCCTCCACTCGATCCATCCTTTGCGCGCAGCGCAACCAATACGCTGGAGGTCTCCCATGCCGAGGGTTCCCTACCCGGCGCCACCCTCCGGCAGTTCGAAAGACGCCACCAGTCAGGAGAGCCATGGCACCCACTCCAGCCCCTTGTCCTACGTTGGGTGCACTCAGGACTCCAGGAGGGAGGAGGGTGAAAGATCGTTTTTGTTCATCTTCCAAGACGTGTATCGAGCTGATATCAATAATTAGCAAGAAGGGGGCCGATTGATGAGAGCTTAATAATCTCAACGAGTTTCGCTAATATTATTTCATTGTCTATCGCCGAAGGCCCAGCCTCACGCCAATATTTCGGCGTGAGATGAAAGTTGAGGCGGGGGGACTATTCCGATCCCTCTGGTCCGGGATGATTGAAAAAAAAAAGGGGTCTGGGGGATTGCCCCCAGGGTTTTGCCTTTGATTTTGTTTTTGCTTTTCACGCGCCCCTTTATCCGAAGCCAGATTCCCGCGTGATTTTTGCGGGAATCTGGCGCAGGCGCGCGCCCTGGGCGCCCTTTCTTCGCGGTTTGGGCGAAGAAAGGGCGCCGCCTTGCCGGTTGTCGGGCTTGACCACCGGCAAGGC
>JADFZF010000162.1 GCA_015232645.1 Magnetococcales bacterium
TATCAAGATTTAATATTTCCTTAATCTCATCACGTATCGGCCAATACTTTCCCCAATGCGCATCAAGATAAAACACCGGCTCATAAGAAGAATAATGACCTTCCTGAATCATTTCTCTCAAATATACCGAAGAATCTCCTGAAACAAGATCAATATTTGGATGATCTTTAAACAAACTTACTAAATTATCAATGCATTTTTTACATATATCGACTGATGAGAGTCGATGCGGAGAATCAAGAATATTTGAAAAAACAGGGTATCTGATGATTTCACTGGAGAAACTGTACGCCTTCATGCCCGTCGCACGATAACCTTTTACACAACCAAATCGGGGATCAATCTCAGCAAACCATGTTGACACCAAAGCCATGGTTTCGGCCATGTCTGTCCCTGTTTCTTGAAAAAATACTGGTTTATTCCATTGCATGATTCTGCTGAAAATTTGCTTGAAACAATAGTCTACCATTTTCTGTCAACTTTCTGTAAATTGTCGTTGTCCATTTTTTATTCCCCTCTCTTTCTCTCCATACTGGAAATCATTCTGCCAAAAAAAGATGCGGGCATTTTATCTGGCAAACAGATACTTGATTAATTTAAATTTTCGATCAATTATTTTATAATCATAGACAAAAATCAGGATGGTATCTCACTGTTGGGCGAAAATCAACCGACCAAGGCGTGAACATGCGTCACCCTTGACCAGGGACCGGATCCTTGCTCATTGTCATCCAAAGGGATACCTTGGGCCGTGGTGGCAATCGAGATTATCTGTGATCAATTTTCAGGCTGGGGCATCATGGTCATGAGCTTGCATGAAGGAGCGCATTCCTCTTTGGAAAATCGGCAGTTTTTGTCGGTGGTCTTTTCCCTGCGCAACGAAGAGGATGTATTGCACGAACTTTTTTCCAGACTTTACAAGACTTTGGACTCTCTTGGCTTACGCTATGAGCTGATTTTTGTCAACGATGATTCCACGGATCGCACTCTGGAAATTTTGCGCGAACATGCGGCGCGGGATGAACGGGTCAAGGTGATCAACACTTCGCGTCGTTTTGGGGTGATTCGTTGTTTTTTGGCTGGATTTCGCTATGCGCGGGGTGATGCCCTGGTTTACATGGATGCCGATCTGCAAGATCCACCGGAATTGATTCATACCCTGGTGGAAAAGTGGCGCGAAGGGGCCGACGTCGTCCACACCACGCGCACCAAGCGCCATGGCGAACATCCGGTAAAAATGTGGCTGACCCGCAAAGCCTACCAGATCATCAACTTTGTCGCCGATATCGAGATCCCTGTCAATACCGGCAATTTCAAGCTGCTGAGTCGGCGCGTCGTGGATCAGATTCTGGCCATCGATGAACAGGATCCATTCCTGCGTGGCCTGGTGATCTGGGTCGGTTTCAAGCAGGTTTATGTCCAGTACGAACGACAGGCCCGCCACTCGGGTACGACCCACTACCCTCTGTTGCGCAGTGCCAACCCGACACGTTCCTTTGTGACAGGTGTCATCTCTTTTTCATCGGCACCGCTCTATTTTGCCCTGGTCATGGGATTGCTGGTCTCCATGGGGTCTTTCTTCTATCTGATTTATGTGGTCGCAACCCGCATGCTGTTTGGTTGGCACCAGCCCGGTTGGCCGGCCATGATGGTGACCATGCTGTTTCTGGGTGGCACGATCCTTTTCACCATCGGCGTCCTGGGACTCTATGTAGGCAAGATCTACAATCACATCAAGGGTCGACCTCTGGTCGTCATTGAAAGTACCGTGAACGTTGAACATCCCGTTCACCTGGAACCGCGTTCGAGACTGTGATGGGCAGGATCCATCATCCTGAGCAGGTCGTGTGGCCATGAAAAGCGACCTTTCGCCAGAGGCGGGAGAGGAAGCGACGCCAGTCTGGTCGCCAAAGTCTGAAAAAGAGAGATCGGCTCAGAACTGGTCGCCTGTGGTTGGGGAGAAGCTGATTCCTTCAGTTCTGAAACGACATCCGCTGTATGAAAACAGTCGTTTTCATGTCCGGGCAGACAGCATTCGCGATGCCCAGGGGCGGGAAGTACCTGATTTTCTGGTGGTGGCCCCCAAGGCCAGGGGGCGGGAGGGGGTCTCTGGTTGTGTGGTCCTGCCCGTGCTTGCCGGGCGGTTTGTATTGTTGCGCATTTTTCGGCATCCTGTTGCCAGGTGGATCTGGGAAGCCCCCGGCGGTTTTTGTGATCCGGGCGAAAGCTACCTGGAAACAGCCCGACGCGAACTCCAGGAGGAAACCGGGTTGATCTGTTCGCCGAAGCACGTTCTGGACCTGGGGTGTTTTACC
The DNA here is from genome assembly GCA_015232645.1 of Magnetococcales bacterium. Lineage (GTDB taxonomy): Bacteria > Pseudomonadota > Magnetococcia > Magnetococcales > UBA8363 > UBA8363. The sequence goes on from JADFZF010000162.1 coordinate 2,316, forward strand.
CCGGCTCCCGGTCTGGTCAATGCGCAGGTGGGTCTGGCGGTGGCCATGGATTGTGAGCCGGGAACACAACAGGCCGTTGGCGAGTTGGGCATTGCCCCCGGATATCGGGAATTTACCGCTGCCGAACTCCACACCATGGAGTTGCAGGGCAACTTACAGGATGCCGCCACCTTGTTGGCTTTTCACCGTTGTCTGATACGCTACCCGGAACTCTGCGGTCCGGGATACAGGTTTGGTTCATTTTCTGGAGCTGCGCCATGATCATCAGCAGTACCCCATTCCGAATCTCCTTCTTTGGCGGCGGCACCGACTATCCTGCCTGGTTTCGTGAGCATGGGGGAAAAGTTCTTGCAACCGCCATCAACAAATACTGCTACATCAGTGTCCGACCTTTGCCGCCTTTTTTCGAGCATAAATCCCGGGTCGTCTACTCTCTGGTTGAAATGGTCCAATCCCACGATCAGATCAAACATCCGGCCATTCGGGGCATTTTAACGGATTGGAGGATCACACAGGGACTGGAAATTCACCACGATGGTGACCTCCCGGCCCGTTCCGGACTCGGGTCAAGTTCCTCGTTTACGGTTGGGTTGCTGCATGCCCTGCATGCCTTGCAAGGTCGCATGGTTTCCAAAAACGAGCTGGCTCGCGAGGCCATTCGCATCGAGCAGGATGTGTTGCAGGAGCATGTCGGTTGCCAGGATCAAATCATTGTGGCCTGGGGCGGTTTCAATGCCATCGAATTCAACCAGGACGGATCGTTTGCCGTCATTCCCATCATTCTCCCCCGGGAGCGCCGCGACGAGTTGGAAAGCTCCCTGATGCTTTTTTTTACCGGGAAAACCCGTTTCGCCACGGATGTGGCCGCCAAGCAGATTGACAATATTCCAAATAAAATCAAAGAATTGCAACAAATGCGCACCATGGTGGATGAGGCCATTGCCATATTGCGCGATATTCGCCAACCCATCGATCATTTTGGCCGGTTGCTGCATGAAAATTGGCAGCGCAAACGGTCCCTCTCCGATGCCGTTACCACACCACTGGTCGATGAAATCTATGCCGAAGCCATGGCTGCCGGGGCCAGTGGCGGCAAATTGTTGGGGGCGGGTGGGGGCGGTTTCATGGTCTTTGTCGTGCGACCCGCCTTGCGGCAACGGTTGCGGGAGCGTCTCGGCAAATTGCTGCATGTCGATTTTCGCTTCAATCAGGATGGCAGCAAAATCATTGTATTCAATCCAGAAGAGACGGTTACATAAGCCGAAAGCCTGCCAGCTTGGCAGCCTTCTGTTCAAAAAGCGCCTTCCGGAAGGAAGCTTTCCGTTTCAATGAGTGCCTTCCGGAAAAGTCAGCAATTTTCCTTCAGGAATGTCGGTCAGAGTCGGCAAAGGAACATGCCAGGTCGATCCACCAGGCCGATTTGTACTGTATTGCGATACAACATTGATTTTCACAAGTACATCCCGACCATAATCGCGTTCCCGCAAAAGATTATTGACCATCATGGCCAGATGGTGGTCATGGTTGACCAATGAATTCAACGTTGAAAATTCTTCGGGTAACAAACATTGCCTGACATGCGAACCATCCAGGAAACAGAGCTGCTTGCCTGGTGGCATGATGGCATGCGGGTGTTTGTGTTCCAAAATGATGGTTTTGACATAGGCATCAGTCTTGTTCGGCAGCCAACGTTCAAGATAGGGTTGTTCGATGCGGCCAAAATAGTTGACGGTCGTGGCCACGTGTTTGTGGGCCATCCAGATTGGCAGGAAGGCAAGCACACCATAGCCAATCCTGGAAATGCGTCGTTTGTTTCTGGTCAATCCAGATAGTGCCTGACCAAACCTGGAAAACCGCTGAAACATCCAAACAGGTCGGCCAGAATGGAGCATCTCAAGCAAAATCCCACCTGAATAGCTGCCAGCCCAAATGACAAGAATCACTACGGATGCCATAATAACAAAGCCATTACGGTATCCAACAAGGAAAGCATTTCGCCCTATGATGACAGGGGCAAACGCCAACACCAACACAATAAAACCAAGAATGATCCTGATCACGTCAATTTTCCAATATTGCCTCTCTTTCTGTAAAATATAATGTGTAACCGCTCCGATCACGAGAGCAAACACAATAAAATGCGTAGCTGTTTGCGGCGGAAACCAAATATTTACACCAAATTTAATGGATTCAAAAAATTTATTCGCAACATCCAGGGGAGATGCCGACAACAGAAAAGAATATTTCTGGTTTGGATCGTCAGTAACATAAAATATATACGGAGATAACAAGAAACCCTGTATTGGCTTTACAACGTATTTGACAATAATAAAAAAAATCATGGAAACAAGGCCGCAAAAAACAATGTCACGAATAATCGGAAATCGTACAATTTTCCAACCTGTGCGTTTTACATTGAGCAAACGAAGCAAAGGATAGATTGCAACCAGTAATGCATTGGGAGGATAGATGAAGCATAACGTAAGGTAGACAAGGATGGATGATATTCCAAAATAATAAAGCCTCCGATTGCAAGCCATCAGGTCATAAAAATTAATTTTATCGATAAGCGGGTAACAAAAAATTGCAAAAAAAACAGGGATCAATCCGGGAACGGTATTTGATATCCATGTCACGTAAAGCAACGCCGGTGGCAATAAAAAAACTCCTATCGAAACAGTGGCAGCCATCGGTATTGACAAAAACAAACTTTGAACCAATTGTCGAAAAAATATCCACCCAGTCAACCCCAACATCAGGGCACTGACCAAGCGACCAACCGAATAATCCTGAATATGTTGATATAAAAGAAAATACCAATTGACAATCCATGCGTTCAGACTGCGACCAATGGTTTGCAACCAGAATGTTTCAATAAAATAATGACAACATTGCCGATAGTCTGAAGACGACAGAAGCTGGTTTCCCTTCAAAAACCATGTTGACCCATCGGGAAGTGGCGTGGCTTGGAGCTTGTCTACAAGATTGAAATGGTCACTATGCACACCATAATTCACGCCGAAAGCCGGAATGAAAATAAAAATAACCAGCAGCAATGAAAATACCCCTGCCGATATTTGGATCCATGAGAAGCGCATCATTCCATCCATTTAACGTCAAAAAGAAATCAACATTAGAAAAATGTCAATAAAACCGGAAAATCATGGCAAATCATTTCCAGTTGCATTCGGTTGGGATGGCTTCCCCGAAGGAGACGGGGACATTGGACGCGCCGCCGGTGCATCAGGAACATGGGGATCTTGCCAAGCCCGGACAATCGGGTCCAGGCTTGTTCGGATAAGCCGAATACTTTCAACTATCTTATCGGTTCGTTCTGGACCAATTCTCCCCACCGTCGCGACCATCCGATCCAATCCCCCAATCACTACTGGCCCAAAACCTCCTTCAACCGTGTCCTGTAAATAACTGGCAACGTGGTTGATCGTTGCCGGAATGGCAATGCTCAGAGTAAAAACTATCAAAAACATTACCGTGGCAACACGCCCAATGTAAGCCAACGTGTCACGCATCAACCCGAAAGCCATGGCAAGGCCATGGCGTTGATTTCCGGAAGGTTCTCGACCAGCATCAGTCAACAAACGCCTATGCTCTTCCTGCTCACGTAAGAACATCTGGAAAGCAGCATTAAGATCCGTCCCCTGTACAACGACCGAGTTTCCCGGGTTGCATAAGGTGAATGTTGGACCTTTTTTTCGAACAAAAAAGTCAACGTGTTGCGAAGAAGAATCAAGCATAAGTCACCCATTTAACAATCAACTCTAAAATCAATCAATTTCTATTTT
>JADFZF010000163.1 GCA_015232645.1 Magnetococcales bacterium
TGCTGCTGATCTCCAGCTTGTTTGTGTCCACGCTGGCCATGGCCGCCGCTCCCCAGGAAGATCAGGAAATCGACAAGCGTACCTGCCAAAAATGGGCCCAAGAGGATGGCATCGCCGCCGACAAGATGGAAGGCTACATCAGCAAATGCATGGCCGAGTTGGCTGGAACCGTGGACTCTTACGGTGGTCAGGATGCCATTCCTGACAGCGCCCCACCCACGGGGGCGGCTCCGGCAGCGACCAAACCCGCAGGTACGGCTCCGGCGACCGGTACGGCTCCGGCAGCTGGTACGGCTCCGGCGGCTGGTACGGCTCCGGCGGCTGGTGCGGCTCCGGCAGCACCCACGCCTGCCGGCGCTGCTCCAGCGGCCCCGGCTGCGACGCCGCCTGCGGGTGCCGCCGCGCCGGCTCCGGCAAAGCCTGACAAAAAATAACAGGTTCACGGTACCTACCCGTGGTACCGATCACCAGTTCCTGAATGACCCGGTCCAATCCAGCCCAAGGCACCCTTGGGCTGGATTGTTTCAATTCGTACGACAACTCAAACAGTTCCCGCGTTCGACCTATGACCCTCCGGGTTCCCTCCGCCATCCATTCGGCCAATCGTGGCCTTAACTCCGACGTGTGACAATTGTTTGACAGATCCTCCGGACTGAAAAACGTCATGGCCTGGCCTGAGACATCTCCGGCATGGGTTTCCTACCTCTCAGTCGACCCCAGAGCGATCTCATGGAGTATTGGTTTGGATTGGAAATCCCAAGACCATAGATGAAACTGATCGCAACGAAAAACAACAAGAAGATATATGCAAGCATGGCTGTTCCCTGTGATATTCACATTTCCGCCGCCGCCTGCCAGCCAATGACGGACTGGTACGCATGACGACAACCATTCCAACTTTCAATAGTAACAAGCAAAACGTATACCAACGCCATACATCTCAAAATTGGATGCCGCGGACAAGGTCACCGGACTTCCGACAACCGCGACAAGGAAGAATGGCTGATCTATCAATGGTGATACGTTGATTGATCGTAACTCTATCAGATCCCCCGGTTCGAAACGATTGATCGGCAAACCAATTTATGCCGCGCTGTTCATGCAGAAAAGGGGGCGAAAATAAAATTAGAATCTGTTCATCAGATCAGGAATCCACAACACCCGATTATCATGAGAAGAGACCAAACCGGCGATGGGTCCATCCTGAGAAATGACGAAGGCGACGATGCCCGGATAGGCTCCTACCAGATTGACCGCGGAAGCGTGACGGGTACCATATTTTTCCAGATCGACATCGATGGTTTCCGCTCCATGATCATCCAGGCAATAAAGCGTCTGACCACGCCAACGTTGGGCCGAAAGCATGGTACCGAACGACAGGGGACGCAGACGATGCGAAAGGATCAAGGCCCCATCGACGCGACTCAAGTAGGCCAACCGTCTGGCGTTGTGTAATACCCGCCTGGCCACTTCGCGGAATTCCCGCCGTTTTTTCTTGCGTTTATTTTTGATCTGCTCCTCAAGCCGGCTGGCACAATAGGCGCCCAACAGTTCGGAAGACTCCACGGCATCGGTACAGCGATAACGTGATACCAAAGAGGTAATGGTACGTTGATCATTGTTGTCTGGGACCCAGATGACGATGCCGCCGTACCCCCCTCGACCAATTTCCACCAACAGTCTTTGGATGAAATTACGGTAACGGGTCCAATAGTTTTCCCCGAATCGGGAAAATTCGGGATGGGTCCGGACGGTACGGAACAAGGCCTGGCCGATGAGGCTGGTTTCGAAAGAACTGTTTCCCGGCAGCGAAAAATGGCCGGCATGAAAACGGGCCAATACCCGACTTCCCCAGGAAACCACCAAGGATCCGGCCCGGTAGGAATAAACCGAAAGCAGATTATCGGGAGGGGAATGTTGGATCATCGGGTGTAGACGTGGCCCATCACTGTCCGCCTGGAACACCGCTCCCCAGATTTCCAGATTGCGCGGATCGTTTTTTTGCGGACAAACGGCCAATACCGTCGTTTCCGGGTCAAAGCCCCGGGCCAGTTTGACCAGGGCATCAATGGTAAAAGGTTGGCTTTTCTCCAGTCCCAGAGTTTGGTACTCAATTTTTTTCTTTTTATTGACATTGAAAGGAATGCCACGATCCACCAGCAGGACGTTGGGCATGACGGGGCGATCTTCCTCACGATTGAGACCCGCCAAAAACACCGTCTCCATCAGGGAGCGGATGTGCAGCTTGGATACCCGCACCGAATCATCGGTACTGACATCACCGAGCAGGGAGATAATGCGGTCAACGATGCGGCTGTCGAAGAGCGCGGTCCCCTCCAGACCGCCCAGAATGCGAGCACGCTCGCCAAGATCGCGCATGACCGCGGAAAAAAATGGTTTGCCTGGGATTTGCCAGCCGGCAAGCGATACTTCCATCGGGAACGTTTCGCCATTTTGACGCAAGCCAACGCATTCTACCGTTTCACCCCGTTCGCGCAGTGATCCCAGCCTGACGGCTTGCAAAAAGGCCTGCTCGAATTCATTACGCAACTGTTCCGGCATCAACGCCACGAGCGGCAGACCCATGATCTGTTCCGGAGTATAACCGAACAGAGATTCGGCGCCTTTGTTCCAGAATTGGACCAGCCCGTTACCGTCCATGGAAACGATGGCTTCGGTGGTAAAATCGGTGATGTGGCGAAACCTTCTTTCACTGTCACGAAGGTGAAACAGGGAATGGCGACGCTCGAGGATGAGGCGAATGCGTTGTTTGAGGACCGACCAACGCACGGGTTTGGTCACGAATTCTTCAGCCCCCGATTTGAAGGCCAGGTCAACCGATTGATCATCATCATGTCCAGTGACCATGACGACTGGGATATCGCTGCCACCATCCAGGGCCTTGATGGCGGCACAGGTCTGAAAACCATCGATTCCGGGAAGATTGGCATCCAACAACACCAGATCAGGGATCATGGTGTCGAAACGGGCCAAGGTCTGGCTGCCGTTTTCCGCCTCGCTGACTTCGTACCCTTCACTAATGAGTTTATGGCGCAGGAAGATGCGAGTATCAGGGTCGTCATCAACGATTAAAATATGGCTTTTATTCACTGTTTTGTCCGGGAAAATCCACAGGGATGGTCCCTGATTACATTTTATTCCCCTGCATGGGTCAGGTGTCGAGATCGGATTTCCGCACCGCCGTACGCCGACGACACAACCAACCCCCGAGCCGTTTTCTTCTTCAGGGAATGGGCTGGCCAGGACGACGGCCTCGGCTCTCATCACGTAGCGATCCTTGACATCCTGGATGGGAACACGATAAGGAATGCGACAACGCGATGGTCGCAGGAGTCGGGATGGCCCAAAAAAACGCGCAGGTCCGTCTGCCCCATCATACCGTCCGTATCTTACCCTGAGACGAAGGCACAAGATACGGTTATTGCAAATTCCTACTTTTCACTGCGCACGCATGGTAGTTCATTCAGACTCCCGGTTTCAAGCATTATGATCTTAAGCTTTGAAAATGCATAATTTCCATCCAACCGCTCCTGAGGTCGGCTGCGCAACGCCTGGAGTGCGGTCCCATACCAACACCGGCATCACGGAGACGGATCGTGGCCATCTACCCATTTGAAGGTGTATTTCCCCGGATTCACCCCGAAGCCTTTATTCACCCCGAGGCGGTGGTGATCGGTCGGGTCCGTATCGGCGCATTGTCATCCATCTGGCCGGGGGTGATCATTCGCGGCGATGTCAACGATATTGAAATTGGCGAAAAAACCAATATTCAGGATGGGTGCGTACTCCACGTCACCCGTGGTACTCCCGATCGCCCGCAGGGTTCGTCCCTGGTCATCGGCCACCGCGTCACCGTCGGACACAAGGTTACCCTGCACGCCTGTCGCGTGATGGATGACGCCATGATCGGCATCGGCGCTATCGTACTCGACCGCGTCTTGATTCACCCGACCGCCATGGTTGGGGCAGGGGCCCTGGTTCCCCCTGGCAAACAAATCGCCCCCGGGGAGTTATGGTTGGGAAGCCCTGCCAAAAAAGCGCGTGATCGCTCCATCGACGAAATCCAGGCCAGTACCGTCATCATGGAGCACTACACCCTCCTGGCAGCCCAACATCGCGATAGCCTGCCGCGTTAGGTCAACATTTTGTCCGATCCCCTCTTGCCACGGATCGACGGCTATCATTTGCTCCACCGCCTCGGTCGCCGTGCCGACAGCGTCGTCTATTCAGCCCGCGAGCTGCTGACCGGAAACACGGTGGCGGTTAAAATCTTTCCTCCCCTCCCCTGGGCCACGACCACGATCCAATCTCCCGTCGCCGACTTGTGGGAGGTCGCAGCCCTCTGGCGCCATCCCCATGTCGTGCTCATCCACCGCCTTGACCGCCGGCACAACCCATCCTTCGTCGTCATGGAGATGGCCACCGCGGGCGACCTGGGTCAACGTCTGTTCCCCAACCGGTCTCTCATCATTGCCCAGGCGGTCTCCCTTGCCCGCCAGGTTTTGCTTGCCCTGACCTATCTCCATACACAAGGTTATCTGCACCTGGATATTAAACCCGCCAACCTACTTCAGTTCCCACGGGATCATCTGAAAATTGCCGATTTCGGCCTGATCCGCCCCATCCATGGACCCCCAACCCGAGCCTCTGGTTCTCCAGGGTTCATGTCTCCGGAGCAAATCATGGGCTTGGCGTTGGACCAACGCAGTGATCTGTTTTCATCTGGAGCCCTCCTGTACCGACTGGTGACCGGCCAACTGGCCGCCACGGGCTCCGATATTCACCAAAGGCTGGCCAACACCCTTCTGGTGACCCCTCCGTGGCCCTCGCACATCAACAAAGCCGTTTCTCCATCCTTGTCCCAGGTCATCATGCGTGCCTTGGAAAAACGGCCGAGCCGCCGCTTTTCCTCTGCCCATGATTTTCTTCAGGCCTTGGACACCGTATCTCTTGACCATGATCCTTGAAAAAATTCCTCTCGCTTCAACCTATTCCCTTCTTTAATACCATACATGAACCATCCTGGGGAGCGACCAAAAAATCTCCATCAGGGTCATTATCTTTCGCTTGGAGATCGACCAGATAAATATATTTTATCAACAATAATAATTTATGATTTTACCTAAGCCTTTTCATAAGGTTATCTTGTGATAAATGAAATGGGAACGATATTGTCGAAAAATATGCAACAATAAATCGTATTTTTTGTAAATCGTTTAAATACAAATAATTCCCTGTGATTCGAGTCTGACCCGAGGCCGTACGCACCCAGGGCCCAAGCCTGGAAAGTCACATCCTGCCAGAGTCATGAACCATGGTTAATCCCAGAATTCCTGTAAAGATTGTCGCCGAACTACACTTCCCCTATCCAGATAATTTGGTCTTCCGCGGCATCACCGGCAATATCAGCTTGACCGGAGCCAAGATCAACCGTCTGGAACACAGTCCCGATACCCCGTCATCGGCGATCGATACCCCGGTCATCAAGCTCTTTCTCTTCGATCATGGCAAACCCGTGGTCATCACTCTGCCCTGCGATCTGGTTCGCAGTCATCGCACTGGATTTGGGGTACGGTTCTTGCTCGAAGAGATGGATCCATTCCTGGCGGTTGGGGAGTATTACGAAAAACAACGAGCCATTCGCGGTGACAGCAGATGATCCCGCGAATGTTTCGATGATCAATCCAGCATCAAGAATCCCTGAACTGTGGAGTTTTTCCGGTCCATGACGCTGGCATGGGCTTGTTTTTGACCACAGGACTGCGTACATTGGGCTCGTCCGAGGAGAGACGCGGTTTCAATTCTGCCAGGAGGGGACCATGACAACCATCGCTGATCGGATCGCTCAAGACTTTGGCCACCATTACCGCACCTTCCATTCTCCCGAGGTGGGGAATATCGTCGATGTCTGCTCACGTCGCGCCCAAAGGATCGCCGAAGAATTTGGAAAAAAAAAATTCGTGTTCGCGGATGCCTCTGCCATAGGCATGGGTGATGGTCAATGGTTTGTAGGTTTTGGCGATTGCTTTTGCAACGCCGCACATGGGCATCATCCCCAATGTCCGGGAAACCAGGCCGCCACTCAGCAGCCC
>JADFZF010000164.1 GCA_015232645.1 Magnetococcales bacterium
TGGGGGCAATCCCCCAGCCCCTTTTTTCTTTCAAAATTTTCATATACCAATAAATAATTAGCCATCCATTCCAATGAGTGAATGCGACAAGGTAGAACTAAGCCTGCCAATGAAAATATAATGAATATTACTTGTGAACATGGTTGTTTCTCATTATGCCGGTGCCATTTTATGCAGTCAATCTTTTTTTCGGAGTGAATCCGACTCAGGACGGCGTCATTCCCGAAAAGGCATGTGGGAATCTCGCTTCGGATCAAAAGGCGTGTGAAAAGAAAAAAGTAAAAATAGAAAACAAAACCCTGAGGGCAATCGCCCAGACCCATTTTTTTTTAATTGTTCCAGATCGATGGGAGGAAAGACCAGGCAATCGATACGATCATCAAGGCCCCATGGGCCTTTGGATCAAACCCAAAAGTTCTTCGGCGCTCAAACGCCCGCTCATATCGCCCCCTTCCAACAAATCGTTGGCCAGGTCCCGTTTCTGTCGATGCAGTTCAACGATCTTTTCCTCGATGGTCCCGCGCGTCACCAGCCGATACACCGTCACCGGTCGTTCCTGTCCAAAACGATGTGCCCGATTGGAAGCTTGATCCTCCACGGCCGGATTCCACCACGGGTCCATGTGGATGACAAAATCCGCCGCCGTCAGGTTCAAACCAACCCCACCCGCCTTGAGACTGATCAGGAAAAAGTCCCCGTCCCCCCCTTGAAAAGCATCGATGTTTTTTTTGCGCAACGCCGCCGGCGTCGATCCATCCAGATACTGATACGCAATCCCTTCCGCCTGGAAGAATTCCCGAATCAAGGCCAAATGATCGACAAACTGACTGAATACCAAAGCCTTGTGGCGATTGTCCAACAGAGTTCTGGCCACATCCTTGAAAGTTTCCAGCTTGGAACTGGGAAGCTGCATGTCGGGTTGAACCAGACGAGTGTGGCAACAGGCCCTTCTGAGCTTCATCAATTCCGCAAGGATGGCCAGATGGCCTTCACCATCGCCGATTTGGATTCCCTCCAGGTTGGACATGGCCTGCTGCCGCAAGGCTTCGTAGAAGGCGGCCTCCTCAGGCCCCATCTCAACGTGGAGAACGATTTCGGTGAGCGGAGGCAGCTCCTGCAGCACCTGGTTTTTGGTACGCCGCAGGATGAACGGGCGAATCAACTCTTTCAGACGCCGAGAGGCTTCGCGGTCGCCCAGGCGTTCGATGGGAATGGCAAAACGTTCGTTGAATCGTTCCAGGGAACCCAGCAGTCCCGGATTGATGAACCGGAACAGATTCCATAATTCTCCCAGGTGATTTTCGATGGGGGTGCCGGTGGTGATCAGACGAAAGTTGGCCTTGAGGGCCATGGCGGCCCGGGAACGTTTGGTCAGACGGTTTTTGATGGCCTGGGCCTCATCAAGAACGATGGTGTGCCAAGTTCGTTCCCCAAGGCGTTCGCCCTCGATTTGCAGCAGGGCATAGCTGACGATGAGGATATCAAAGGCCTTCAGACTTTCCATTTGTTCGCCGCGGTTGGGTCCACCGAAAAGGATGGGATTCAGGGTTGGGGCGAAACGGCGGATTTCGGCGTCCCAATTACTGCATACCGAGGTGGGCGCCACCACCATTCCCACCCCGTCGGAGGCCCGGCTCAACAGCAAGGCCATGGATTGCAATGTTTTTCCCAGACCCATATCGTCCGCCAGACAGCCGCCCACCCCCCAGAGCGATAACCGATGCATCCAGCGAAATCCATGGATCTGGTATTCCCGCAACTCCGCCTTGAAGGTCGAAGGGATCGAAACGTCCCCGGTTTCCATCGCCTGCAAACGGCCAACCAGCTCCTTCCAATGCTTGTCACCGGCGACCTTGCCGCATTCCTCGGAGAGTTCTCGCAACCATGGCGAGGTCAGGGCATGGACCCGCCAGCCCTTGCCTCCCTCTTCGCCACGATCCAACATTTCCTCCAGCCGGCGGCGGAAGGCTTCGGTCAGAGAGGCGAACTGGCCGTTCCCCAAAGGAATAAAGCGGCTCAATCCCCCCCTGGTCAGCTTCAGGAGTTTGTCCATCTCCAGCACCAGGCCATCGTCGAACACCAACGCTCCCGAAACCGCAAACCACTCCCGATCCTTGCGTATTTTCAGATGCAGATTGTCCATGGTGACCGGCTGGGAGACGCGGAAACGCTCTCCCTCGGGCCATTCCACCACCACCTTGTCGCCGAGGTTTTTGAGTTCCAATAATAATTCGAGGCAATCCTCGGGTTTGTCGAGGGAAAAGCCACGTTCATCCGCCGGCATTCCCGCCAAAGTCGGACACAAGGAGATCAATTCATCGGCGAGATTTTTTTCCAGAGCGAACTGTCGCCTGACTTTGACCCGTTTGCCATCGCGCTCGGCGAACAGGAGCACCCCCCCGCGTCCCGGACTGCACCAGGGTCCGGAGCTGCCGAAGGGACGCACCAAGAGTCGGACCGACAACCCCATTCCCTGGGGCAGGAGTTGCACACGGGTGCGGGAATCGGCTTCGACTTCATCGACATCGGATACGTCGGCATCCACGGAGGATTGGATGTTGACCAGCGCCGCCAGCCGGGCGATCACCCCCATGACCCTGGCTTTCTGGGAATCGGGGCCGTTGAATCCCTCCTGACCGAGGATATCAGCGATTTTGTGATGCTCCAGGGTGATTTCGATCACCCGGCAGCGGCGTTCTCCTTCACGCAACACCAGGACCCCCGGGCCTTCGATTTTCTGGGAAAACCGGATGCGCACCCGGCCATTGTGTTCCGCCACCAACAGTTCCGGTTCACCACGCACCACCTCGATGTTGGTGGTCGGGTTATCCAGCCAGTAGACATGAGGATGTCCGACCATGGCCAGCATGCCCCGGGCCCATTCAAAATCGTACCGGGTGCCGTTGTAGATGTATTCCTGTCGGATCGCCAGACAGATTTTTCGATCCTGTGGAGTGAGGAAACCAAGGATCTGCCCCTCGGAACCGAAAAGCCGGCGGGCGGAAATGGCTTTGCCACGACTCCATTCTCCCGTTTCCGAGAGGGTTTGCTCGCGGGCCTGGATGCTGCCGCGCTGGCCATGGGTTTCGATCAGCCAAACCAGTCGGCGGTTGTGGATCGTCGTGGATTGATCCCCTTGATCGCCCATGACCCCGACCAGTTTCATCAACGCCGACAGCGTCTGTTCCCAGCGTTCTTCGCGGCGAATGCGGCTGATGATGCTGCCGAACCCCAGGGACTGTTCGAGGCCGGCGATGGTTGGGCTGAACTGGCCGTCCTGAGTCGAGTTGAGGCGTTCCAACAATGTACCGCATTCCAGGGCCACCCAGGGATAGGCATGGATCACGGCCCGGTCGTAGATGGCGCGAATGTGATCCTTGACCACCTCCATGGCTGCCGCCTCGTGGTCCACCCAATACAGGGCCATCATGCGCATGAATTCTGCCAATCCTGCCGGATGGGCCAGTCGCAAGGGTCTGGGCAGGGCGGGAATCCATCCCCCCTCTCGAGCCGACAAGAGCGGGCTGACCCGTTCTTTTTGCAACCATGGCAACCCCCCCGAGGGGTTGGTTTCGGTCCGATACCCCAGAATGCCCAAGGCCTGATCGGTATCCCCTCCGCGGGCAACGGCGACCGCCCGCAGCGCCTGGTATCCGGCCGCCAGCGGATTGTGACGACGGCGCTCCAGTCGCTGCTCCAGGTGCATCACCTTCTGACACCGATCCATCCCCCCATGCTCCAGCAGCGAGATCAGAAGAAACAATCCCCCCCAGTAACAAGGGAACAATCCTCGACGCGATTCGTCGCGCTGGTCATCCAACCCCGTCAGGGTTCTTTCCAGCACCGTGATGGCTTGCTGATGTTGTCCCCGCAGGCAGGCGATCCAGCCCTGAAAGACCCCCACGGCCATGACCGTCTTTTTTTCCGCCAGGAGCCGTTCCGCTTCCGATACCCGTCCCTGAATCAACAGCAGGATCAGGCGCAAGGCCCGCAAAGTCGGTCCGGTCGTTTCGTCGGCCTGATCCCAATGTCCGGCCAACAGTTTTTCGATGCCATCCGCCGGAGCCAAATCCATGATGGTCGTTTCCAACCACTCCTCCAGGGCCAGGGTCTGGACCGACAGCGGCCAGCCGACCATTTTTTCCAGGTCCTTCGGCCGCGGGCATATTCGCATCAAGGGGGGATTTTTTCGGTACTCATCGGGACGTTGACTGGCGGTCAGGCCCAAAAATCGCAGCACCCGATTTTCATCGTTGGTCAACAGACCCAGGCGAATTTCGCGGACCCCCCTCTCGAAGCTCACCAGTCGCGGCTCGGATCGGGAGGCCTCCAGCGTCGCCGGCACTTCCAGCGCCACCACCTGCATCATCTCCGCACCGATGCCGTCGGCCAGAGATTGTAACACGGCCTTGTCGGCAATGGTGTCAACGATGCAAAAATGCAACCCCGAATCGCCTTCTCTCATGAGCAGCGATTCCTTGACCAAGGTCTCCAGGTAGGGCTGCAAGGTACGCACGGTGAACCAGTTGTGGCTGGTATGTCTGATTTTCAGCTTTTTCAGGCAGGAAACCACCAGAGAGGCGGGAACGGTTTCGTAGATGATAGCAAAGAGTTGCACGATTTTTCGGTATGGGTCGACCATGGCGTCCAAACGGGATCGCGTTTTCGATCTGGAAAAGACGGGGTCGGACAAAGTGAATTCCCTTTTATTGCTGACGGCAGGTATCCAATGAAGTCAAAAAAGCGGTGGCTCCCTTCCCCGCAGGGTTGGGAGCGAACCCTGATCATGATTCCATGGTTTCGGTCACAGCCTCGACATGGCCTCGATGCCTCTGGCAAACGTCGCTCACGGCCCTCACATGAACAGGTGATCATCTCTGCAAACCGCCTTCTGGGTCAAGGTTAAGAAATCTTAACATTTTCAAAACAGGAACGTGGGATGGACAACCCCTTGACGTCAAGGGAAAATACATGGAGAATCGCCGGGAAAGTGGTCCCATGTCTTCGCCTTTGAAAGTCGTATGAACGATCCAACCAGCCTCGATGCCCGTTCCATCCCCCCGGCCGACGCCAAAGACTCCGTCGGTCTGGTGACTACCCGGACCGTGACGTTGTTCGACCGGGGCGAGCCCCTGCGTCTGGACAGCGGCGCCACCCTGCATGCCATCCAGGTCGCCTATGAAACCTACGGCACTCTGGCGGCGGACCAGAGCAACGTCATCCTGATCTGCCATGCCCTGTCGGGTAATGCCCATGCCGCCGGCCGTCATCGCCCCGACGACTTGAAGCCGGGCTGGTGGGATGGCTATATCGGCCCGGGAAAACCCTTCGACACCAACCGTTTCTTCATCATCTGTTCCAACAACCTGGGCGGCTGTGACGGCACCTCCGGCCCCTCCAGCCTCCATCCCCAGACTTCCAAACCGTATGCCTTGAATTTTCCCCTGATCACCATCGGCGACATGGCCCGCCTGCAAAAGGCGCTGCTCGATCACCTGGGCATCCATCAGATCCTGGCGGTGGCGGGTGGTTCCATGGGGGGAATGATCGCCCTCCAATGGGCTCTGGATTATCCCAATCAGGTCGATGGTGCCTTGGTCATCGCCTCCACCCCCCGGCTGTCGGCGCAAAACATCGCCTTCAACGCCGTCGCCCGCCAGGCCATCACCCAGGATCCCGATTTCAATCACGGCGATTACTACGATGGTTCCAAACCGGAACGAGGACTGTCGGTCGCCCGCATGATGGCCCATATCACCTACCTGTCCGAAAAAGGACTGCACGAAAAGTTCGGTCGCCGCCTGCAAAACCGCGAAACCTTCTCCTTCGCCCTCGAAACCGATTTTGCCGTGGAATCCTACCTCAAGCATCAGGGCTCTACCTTTGGCAAAAAGTTCGATGCCAATACCTACCTCTACATCACCAAGGCCATGGATTATTTCGATCCCTTCCCCGACCCGGAAACCACGGCCCGTCGGTTGCAAAAGGTCCAGGCCCGCTTGTTCGTCATGAGTTTCGACACCGATTGGCGTTTCGACAGCTCCCGCTCCAAGGAACTGGTCAGAATCCTGAATCTGCACCAAAAAAACGTCTCCTA
>JADFZF010000165.1 GCA_015232645.1 Magnetococcales bacterium
CAATCCAAAATCTTTCCCAACGAGGCATTCGGCTACTGGAAGGTGACGGTGGAACGACCGTTGCGGCTGAAGGTGGACCTCTCCGAAGGGGCCTTGCGGCGTTTCAAAAAAGCCTGTGAAGAGGCTGCCGATGGGGATCTGTTTGAACTTGTGGAAGGTGTTGCGGGGAGTCAATCGCCTCATCCGCAACAAGCGGCGGCTGATTGCGCTGTTGAACGAGCAGAAGCAGGCCATCATCAATCAGGCGGTCACCCGGGGTCTGGACCCCAACGCCCCCATGAAGCCCACCGGCATCGACTGGATGCCGGAGATTCCGGCGCATTGGGAAGCAAAACGAGTCAAAAACGTTACAAAAATTCTTCGAGGACAATTCAGCCATCGCCCTAGAAATGATCCAAGCATGTATGATGGAAAGTTCCCCTTCATTCAGACCGGTGATGTAGCAAGGGCTGGAAAATTTATTATTCACTACAAGCAAACTCTCAATGAAAAAGGAGTTGCAGTCAGTAAACAATTCCCTCGTGGGACCTTGGTGATGACAATTGCGGCAAATATTGGAGATGTCGCAATACTTGATTTTGACGCATGTTTTCCAGACAGCATTGTTGGCTTCGTGCCAGAAAATGACGTTATGCTGGATTTTCTATTTTATTCATTTAAAACGATGAGAGAAGAACTGCTGAAAGAGGCTCCCGTGAACACACAAGGGAATCTCAGTATTGAAAGAGTTGGAGCAATGCCCATTGCCATGCCAGAAATAGCAATCCAGAGAGCTGTCGTTGCTGCAATTGAGTCTGAGACAGAAAATATCAACCAAGCCATTGATCGAGCAGAGAATGAAATTAAACTTATCCGCGAATACCGCGAACGCCTGATTTCCGACATCGTCACCGGCAAACTGGACGTGCGGGACGTGGCACTCACCCTACCCGATGCCGATGAGGCGTTGGAAGACCATGAAGAAGAAAACGGAGACGACCTTCTGGAGGACGATGTGGTGCCGGAAGAGGTGGAGGAATAACCATGACCGCGCCCCCCACCCAGCCGAAGATTTACCACATCACCCATATGGACAACCTGCCCGCCATCCTGGCAGGTGGAGGCCTTGTTTCGGATGCGGAAATGATTCGGTGTGGGGGGTCTGCGGCGACCATCGGCATGTCCAGCATTAAAAAACGGCGTGTGGAGGAACTGGTGCTGGATTGTTACCCTGGGACCAGGGTTGGCGACTTCGTGCCTTTCTACTTCTGCCCACGCTCTATCATGCTCTACCTGATTTATATGGGGAACCACCCCGAACTTGCCTACCGGGGCGGACAAGGACCGATTCTTCATCTGGAAGCCGATTTGCATCAAACCATTGCCTGGGCCAACGCTCATGGTCATCGTTGGGCCTTCAGCTTGTCCAATGCGGGCGCCTATTACGCGCCGTTCCGGTCCAAGGTTGAAGAACTGGATCAGATCAACTGGGAGGCGGTGGCCGCCACCGATTTTCGTCCGGCCCACATCAAGGAGGGCAAGCAGGCCGAATTTCTGGTGCACGGTCATTTTCCGTGGCATCTGGTGTCGCGTATCGGGGTGCTGTCACGGGCTATGCAAGAGAAGGCCTGGGCGGCGCTGAACGCCGCCACCCACAAACCGCCTGTAGAGACGAGGCCGGAATGGTATTATTGAGAAGGGAGGAGACGCCATGATCGAGTTCACCAACGGGGACATCCTCGCCGATGACGCCGAGGCCATCGTCAACACCGTCAACTGCGTGGGCGTCATGGGCCGAGGCATCGCCTTGCAGTTCAAGAAGGCCTATCCGGAGAATTTCAAGGCCTACGAGTTCGCCTGCCAGCGCAAGGAGGTGGTGCCTGGACGCATGTTCATTTTTGATACCCACAGCCTGACCACCCCGCGCTATATCGTCAACTTCCCCACCAAACGCCATTGGCGTGGCAACAGCCGCATGGAGGATGTGGAAGCGGGACTGGCAGACCTAGCCCGGGAGATCCAGGCCCGGGGAATCCGCTCCATTGCCATCCCGCCCCTGGGCAGCGGTTTGGGCGGCCTGAACTGGCCGGAAGTCCGGCAACGGATCGTCCAGATTCTGGCGGGGTTGGATGGGGTCAAGGTCGTCGTCTACGAACCCACGGGCGCGCCTGACGCCAAACAGATGGTGAAGGCCAAGGAGCCGCCCAAAATGACTCCGGGACGGGCCGCCCTGGTGGGGCTGATGCATCGCTACCTGGGGGGCTTGATGGATCCCTTCGTCTCCCTCCTGGAGGTTCACAAGCTCATGTATTTCATGCAGGAGGCCGGGCAACCGCTGCGCCTGCGCTACGTCAAGCACCACTATGGCCCCTATGCCGACAACCTGCGCCACGTCCTCAAGGAGGTGGAAGGCTACTTCCTCTCCGGATACGCGGACGGCGGCGACAACCCGGAGAAACAGTTGGAACTGGTTCCAGGAGCCATGGACGATGCCTCCCGCATCCTGGATCAGGATGCCGATGTCCGCAGCCGATTCGACCGGGTTGCCGAACTGGTGGAAGGCTTTGAAACTCCCTTCGGCATGGAGTTGCTCGCCACCGTCCACTGGGTGACCGCCAGGGAAAACGCCCAGACCGCCGAAGATGTCATCGCCAAGATCTACGCCTGGAACGACCGCAAAGCCCAGTTCAGCGACCGGCAAATCCGCATCGCCCTGGAGGTATTGGGCCGCAAGGGCTGGCTACCCACGCCCATCCCGGCAGGCTTGGCATGAGCACCGATACCAGCGAAAAGGGGTTGGAAGCCCTCATCGTCCGGTCGTTGATCGACGAGGCGGGCTATGTGCCCGGCGACTCCAAGGACTACGACCGCGACCACGCCGTCGATGTGGCCAAGTTGCTTGCCTTCCTTCAGACAACCCAACCCGTAGCCTGCGACACCCTGGGGCTGGCGGATGATGGTCCCAAACGGTTTCAGTTTCTTAACCGTCTCCAGGGGGAGGTCGCCAAACGCGGTGTCATCGACGTGTTGCGCCGGGGCCTCAAGCATGGCCCGGCCAACATGGAGCTGTTCTTCGGCACCCCCTCTTCCGGCAACCCCAAGGCGGTGGAGCTGTTCGCCGCCAACCTGTTCAGCGTCACCAGACAACTCCGTTTTTCCAAGGACGATACCAGGCTCTCGCTGGATGTGGTTGTGTTCATCAACGGCTTGCCCATCGCCACCTTCGAGCTGAAGAACAGCTTGACCAAACAGACCGTCGATGACGCCATCGAGCAGTACAAACGCGACCGCGACCCCAAGGAACTGCTGTTCCAGTTCGGGCGGTGTGTGGTCCATTTCGCGGTGGATGACCACGAGGTGCGCATGTGTACCCATCTGAAGGGCAAGGCCTCCTGGTTCCTGCCCTTCAACCTGGGGTGGAATGCCGGTGCGGGCAACCCGCCGAACCCTCACGGGATCAAGACCGCCTATCTTTGGCGCGAGATCCTTACCAAACCAAACCTCCCCGACATTCTGGAGAACTACGCCCAGGTGGTGGAGGAGAAAGACGACAAGGGCCGCCGGAAGCCGCCGAAGCAGGTGTTCCCCCGGTTCCACCAATTGGATGTGGTGCGCAAACTCCTGGCGGATGCTCAAACCTCCGGCGCGGGACGCCGCTATCTGGTCCAACACTCGGCAGGATCGGGCAAAAGCAACTCCATCGCCTGGCTCAGCCACCAGTTGGTGGGACTGGAGACCGGAGGCAAGCCCACCTTCGACTCGGTCATCGTGGTCACCGACCGACGGGTGCTGGACAAGCAGATCCGCGACACCATCAAGCAGTTCGCCCAGGTCTCTTCGGTGGTGGGCCATGCCGAGGGATCCGGCGATCTGCGGGCATTCCTCAAGGCGGGCAAACGCATCATCATCACCACGGTGCAGAAGTTCCCCTTCATCCTGGATGAGATCGGCGACGAGCATCGCGGGCGAACCTTCGCCATCATCATCGATGAGGCCCACTCCAGTCAGGGCGGGCGCACCTCCGCCAAGATGAACATCGCCCTGGCCGCCAATGGTGCCGAAGAGGAGGAAGAGTCGGTCGAGGACGCCATCAACCGTTTGATGGAGTCTCGGAAAGTTCTCCCCAATGCCAGTTACTTCGCCTTCACCGCCACGCCCAAGAACAAGACCCTGGAGGTTTTTGGCGTTCCCGTTCCCGAAGGGGACAAGGTCCGCCATGTTCCTTTCCACAGCTACACCATGAAGCAGGCCATCCAGGAGGGGTTCATCCTGGACGTGCTGAGGCGGTACACCCCGGTGGACAGTTACTACCGCCTCATGAAGACGGTGGAGGAGGATCCCCGGTTCGACGCCAAACGGGCGCAAAAGAAACTCCGCCGCTACGTCGAGTCCCACGAGCATGCCATCCGCCAGAAGGCGGAAATCATGATCGATCATTTTCACGATCAGGTCATGGCTCAGCGCAAGGTCGGTGGCCATGCCCGAGCCATGGTGGTGACCAGCGGTATTCAGCGCGCCATCCAGTATTTCCGTGCGTTCGAGGCTTATCTGAAGGAGACCAAAAGCCCCTATCAGGCCATCGTCGCCTTCTCCGGGGAACAAGAGTTCGGCGGGGAGAAGGTGACCGAGTCCTCGCTCAACGGTTTTCCCAGCAACGCCATCGAGGAGACCTTCAAGCGAGATCCCTACCGGTTCTTGATCGTGGCGGACAAGTTCCAGACCGGCTACGACGAACCCTTGCTCCACACCATGTACGTGGACAAGACCCTCTCCGGCATCAAGGCGGTGCAGACCCTGTCGCGGCTGAACCGGGCCCACCCGCGAAAACACGACACCTTCGTGCTTGACTTCATGAACGACGCCGATGGCATCCGCCAGTCGTTCGAACCCTACTACCGCACCACGATGCTCAGTGAGGAGACAGACCCGAACAAGCTGCATGACCTGAAGTCGGACCTGGATGGCTATCAGGTCTATGCCTGGGATCAGGTGGAGGAACTGGTGGCGTTGTACCTGGGTGGGGCGGATCGGGACAGGCTCGACCCGATCCTGGATGCCTGCGTGGCGGTCTACACCGGGGATCTGGACGAAGATGGACAGGTGGATTTCAAGAGCAAGGCCAAGGCGTTTACCCGTACCTACGGCTTTCTGGCCTCCATTCTGCCATTCTCCAACGCCGACTGGGAAAAGCTCTCCATCTTCCTCAACTTCCTGACACCGAAGCTCCCAGCGCCGAAGGAGGAGGATCTCTCCAAAGGTATTCTTGAGTCCATCGACATGGACAGCTATCGGGTCGAAGCGCGGGCATCCATGGCCATCGTCCTGCCGGATGCGGACGCTGAAATCGGCCCCGTGCCCACCGGTGGAGGAGGTGGTAAGCCGGAGCCTGAGTTGGACTTCCTGAGCAATATCCTCAAGACCTTCAACGAGCTATTCGGGAATATCGATTGGAAGGACGCGGACAAGATCGGGAAGGTCATCGCGGAGGAACTTCCGGCCAAGGTTTCCGCCGACAAGGCCTACCAGAACGCGATGCGGAATTCGGATAAGCAGAACGCCCGGATTGAGCATGACAAGGCGTTGGAGCGGGCGGTCATTGATTTGCTCTCGGATCACACCGAGCTGTTCAAGCAGTTCAGCGACAACCCTTCCTTCAAGAAATGGCTGTCGGAGACGATTTTTGCGGCGACCTATGCTGAGGTGTCATGATGATGTCAAGACCTGGGAGTTTGTATACAAGCTTTACAAATAAATCTTGTTTTTTCTCCTGCCGCTTTTCAACGCTTGGACGGGCGAAACATATCCCAAACTTCCTCGGGGAATGTGCTGGTTGTAGACATACCGTTACCGTCATCTTCTTGAACAGGGGTAAGGAAGATTTCGTCTTTCCTTCCTTGTCGCCGTACAGACGGTCCTTCCGCACACGGCTCTCCTGTTGCTGGTTTCCACATCTGAAACGTCATCACACAAAAAACACCGGCGCATCCGCCACATCTTGAACCCGCACCGCTCGCCCGTCCCGAACCTCCACCCCAAGTGATCGCAGCAGTTTTCTCGCCACCGCCCCCCCAGCGACACGCATGGCGGTCTCTCGC
>JADFZF010000166.1 GCA_015232645.1 Magnetococcales bacterium
GAAACGTTTCTGGAGAAGGTTTTGCCTCCGACCGCCAAAGAACCCAGGGAAGCGCAATAAGCATCGGTGATGTTGTCATACGCGACACGGCGGGTGAGGAGGACGTCTTCCATGGTGGCCTGGGCGATGAACGTGGCTTGATAGGCTTCACGCACCACGGCGGTATTTTTTAATGAGGCGGCCAGTCCGGCGGTCAGACCGCTGACCACCATGCCGATGCCGACAATGGCCACCAGGATTTCGATGAAGGTGAAGCCTGAGCTGCAGCCGTTTCCAGTAGCGGGCATCATGACTGGTTGACGTATCCGGTATTGGCACTGACCGTCACGGTGCTGGTGCCGAAGGAATCGGTGACGGTGATGCTTCCCGATCCTGTTGGCGAACCGAAGCGGTCGAATTGGGTATTGAAGCTTGAAAAAATGATACCATCCGTGGTGACGGTGGTCCCTGTCACCGTGGCCCCGGTGGCATCGCGTATTTCATAAGAGTTGGCTGCGGTAGAGAGGATGCGGAAGCCCCCTCCCTGGTTCATGGACAAGGTTTGCGCCTTGCGCAGATCACTGACCAGATTTCGGGTGCTGGAGACACGGATGAGGTGATCAGGGAACAGTTTGAGAATGGAATTGGAAACCAGGCCGATGACGACGATCACCATGATCACTTCCATCAGGGTGAAGCCCTTTTCATGATTTGGAGGGACAGGGTCGGATGACCGGGGGCGGTCGATGTCAGGGAGGACGGGGATGACATCGGGCTGTTGGATTCGGAGGGGGTGCGCAGCGATGGTCATCAGGGCAGGATGGGCGCAGAGGTGTAGGTGGTGGAGCCACTGGCGTGTTTGATGGTACATCCTGCCGCCGGTGACCCGCCCAAAGTATAATCCGCGATGGTGATGCCGCTCATCAGGGCCAGGGCGGAGGCACAGGTCAGGGCGGTACAAGAGCCGACTCCCACGGAACAGTTGGTATTGTAATTGGCAGCCGCCACTCCCAGGGCTCCAGCAATCGCTTTGGCATTGGCATCTGCTGCCGAAGGGGTGATGTTGCCAAAACGGGGCAAAGCCATGGCGGCCAAAATACCGAGCGTTATGATCACCATGATCAGTTCCATCAAGGTGAATCCCCATGGTGGCTCGTTTCCTGGACGGGATATCGCGGCAGGGGTTTGGCGGACAGCAGCGGGGGGGGATGATTTTCCTGGGGGGGGCTGGACATCCATGGTCGAAGACCTATGCCTCATTGTTACCATCATACAGATCGTACCCGGATCATAACCGTGAAGAATGCCTGATTAGGCATTTTTTGTCCAGAGGGTAATGGATTAGGAGAAAAAAAATAAGTTAATGTACGACAAGTAACCTTGAGTCGGGAGGGTTGTTCCAGGTCATCTAACCCCGAGCTTGGTGTGTGTCACTTTGGCGACCAATGCCCCAGTGGCGAAGGCCAGGGAGGGCTCCTGGGTGACCCATTTCAGTCACAATGGACCTTCCAGGTTGTGAGATCCGCTCATCCCTTCGTCGGATCCGGATCGATGTAGGGGCGAATTTTTTCCAGGTAAAGATAGATTACTGGAGTAATATACAGGGTCAGCCATTGGGAAAGGAGCAATCCTCCCACTACGGCGATCCCCAAAGGTTGACGGGCCTCACCGCCCGCCCCAAGTCCCAGTGCGATGGGAAGGGTTCCAAACAAGGCGGCCATGGTGGTCATCATGATCGGGCGAAAGCGGACCAATCCCGCCTGGCGGATCACCTCCTGAGGTGAATCCTCGCCCGCCCGTCGTGCCTCGATGGCAAAATCGATCATCATGATGGCGTTTTTTTTGACGATGCCGATGAGCATGATCAAACCCACATAGCTGTAGAGATTCAATTCCATGTGGAACAGTTTGAGGGTCAGGAGTGCTCCCAGGCCGGCGGCCGGCAGGCCCGACAGGATGGTCAGGGGGTGGATATAACTTTCATACAGCATTCCCAACACCAGATAGATGACCAACACCGCCAGTCCCAACAACCATCCCATGCCTGCCATGGAGGATTGAAACACCTGGGCCGACCCTTGAAAGTTGGCGATGATGGTGGCCGGCATCCCCATGACGACCCGGGCCTTGTCGATGGCCTCGATGGCCTGATTGAGGGCCAGGCCGGGGGCGAGATCGAACGATAAGGTGACGGCGGGCATCTGTCCCTGGTGTGAAATGGAGGCGGGTCCCACCGAGCGTGAGATGCGGGCGATGGCGCTGAGGGGGACGAGGGAATGGTTGGCCCCACGAATGTTCAACAACTCCAGCTGTGATGGATCGGATTTGAACTCATCGTCCAGTTCCAGCAACATGGAAAATTGGTCGCTGGAGCCGTACATGGTGGAAATCTGTTTGGGGCCATAGGCCATATAGACGGTTTTTTCCACCTTCTCGGGGGCAATGCCCAAAGTCGCCGCCTTGTCGCGGTCGATTTCCACCAGGAGTTGGGATTTGGAGAGTTGCAAGTCGGTGGTGACGTTCAAGAACCCCGGCAATTCCTTGAGTTTGTTTTCCAGTTTGTCGGTCCACTGGAACAGTTCGGAGGTATCGGTTCCCTGGAGGGTGAATTGATATTGGCTCTTGGTCAGCATGGTCCCAATACGGATGGTGGGAATATTTTGAATGAAAGCCTTGATTCCCGGGACCTTGGAGATTTGCGGGCGCAGGCGTTTGACGATTTCATCGGCGTGCGGGCGTTGATCCGATGGTGTCAGACGGATGAACATGCGGCCGTTGTTCAGGGCCGATGGGATGGCCCCGCCGCCGATGAACGAGGTCGTGATACGGACTGCCGGGTCGGAGCGGATGATTTCGGCGACCCGACGTTGACGTTCGGCCATGGCTTCGAAGCCGATGTCTTGTTCCGCTTCGGTAAAGCATAGAAGTTGTCCGGTATCCTCGGTGGGTAGAAACCCCTTGGGCATGTCGCGGCCCACTTGTACCGACCAGGCCATCATGAGAATGAACAGAAACAGAACCAGACGTTTGTGTTTGAGCGACCAGTCGAGGGAGCGGACATAGCCCCGACGCAGGGCCTGAAAACCCGCTTCCGTGAGTCGAATCACCGCATTGGCGTGGGAGGGATCGTGGGGGGTGAGGATTCGGGAGCAGAGCATGGGGGTCAAAGAGAGGGAAATCACACCAGAAAGGATGACGGCGGCCATGATGGTGATGGAAAATTCGTGCAACAGCCGACCCAGAATCCCTCCCATGAACAAGACCGGGATGAAGACTGCGGCCATGGACAAGGTCATGGAAACGATGGTAAATGCAATCTGACGCCCCCCTAACAGGGTGGCGCGCCACGAGGAGAGGCCCGTTTCCATATGGCGGATGACGTTTTCCAGCATGACGATGGCATCATCCACGACAAACCCGACCGATAACGTCAGGGCCATCAGGGAGATGATGTTGACACTCATGTTGAGGTAGAGCATGAGGGGAAAGACGCCCACCAGGGACAGGGGGAGGGCCAGACTGGGAATGAGGGTGGCCGAGGCATTGCCCAGAAACAGGTAGGTCACCAGGACTACCAGCCCCAGGGAAAAGAACAGGGTGAGTTGGACATCACGAACCGATTCGCGAATGCTGATGGAGCGGTCGTAGAGGATTTCCACGCCAACGGCGGCGGGGAGTTGTTGCTTGATGGCGGGGATGGTGGCCCGAATGGCATCGGACACCGCCACGGTGTTGGCACCGGGTTGGCGTTGAATGGCCAGGACCACGCTTCGGGTTTGGTTGTACCAGGCGGCGGTCAGGTCGTTTTCCGGGCCATCGATCACCCGGGCGATTTCGGTCAGGCGGAGTGGGGTGCCATCCTTCTGGGTGATGGTGATGGCGCGATAGGAGCTGGCGGTAGGCTGACGGTTCGGGGCCTCCAAGGCAATCAGGCGGTTGCGGTTCAGGAGAAAACCACTGGGTTGATTGGGGTTGTTTTGTTGCAATGCCTGCTCCACATCCTCCAGAGCCAGATTGTGGGCCGTTAGGGCATTGGGGTTGACCTTGACCCGGACCGCCGGATTTTGTCGGCCATAAACGGTCACCTGCGCCACCCCGGGGAGGGTGGAGATGCGTTGCGACAGGGTGGTATTGGCGTATTCCGAGACGTCGGTCAACGGCAGGGTGTCGGAAATGAGGGAGATGTAGAAAACCGGTAGATCGGAGGGGTTGACCTTGCGGTAGGAGGGTGGGGAGGTCATGGTGTCCGGCAATTGGGGCAGGGCGATGGAGATGGCTGCCTGGACGTCCAGGGCGGCGGCGTCGATAGTGCGGTCCAGGGTGAATTGCAGCGATATCTGGCTCGAGCCCATCATGCTGGTGGAGGTCATCGTTTCCAGACCGGCAATGGTGGAAAAGACTTTTTCCAGGGGCAGGGCCACCGAGGTCGCCATGGTTTCGGGCGATGCTCCGGTGAGAAAGGCACTGACCTGCAGGGTCGGATAGTCCACCGTCGGCAGGGCCGCCACGGGCAACAGGCGATAGCTCATCATCCCAAACAGCATCAATCCCGCCATGAGCAAGGCGGTCATCACCGGTCGATGGACGAAGAATGAGGTGATGTTCATGGCCGGGTTCCCTGGGGGGAGGACGGGGTCTGACCTCCCCCTGTGGGTTCCTGATTGGCGGCCACGGCCACCATCGCGCCCGGTTTCAGTCGCCAGTGTCCCACGGTGACCACGGTCTCTCCGGGACTCAGACCGGTTTCGATGACCGTTTCATCCTTGTTTTCCTGAAACAGCGTCACGGGCCGCGATTCAGCGGTTTTGTTCTCCTTGATGACGTAGACGAAAGACCCCTTGGGACCGCTTTGAATGGCGATGGTGGGGATGATCAGGGCGTTGGCTCGGACCGCCAGCTTCATGGCGACTCTGACGAACATCCCCGGCCACAGGCGGCGTTGGGGATTGTCTGCCCGGGCTTTGAGACGAATGGAGGCGGTCTGGCGGTCGATGACGTTGTCCAGCGCCGTCAGGGACGCGGCCAGCGGATCCCCGGTTTCGCGATGGGGAATGACCTCCAGTGACAGGGGCGCCTGGGCCTGGTGGCTGCGGATGGCGGTCAGGTGGTGCTCCGGCACCGTGAAGGAGAGGCACATGGGCTCGATCTGACTGAGAACCACCAGGGGGGAGCTGTCGTTGGCCTTCACCAGGTTGCCGGGAAACAGAAGAATCCTTCCGGTCATTCCGGAAATCGGAGCCAGAATTCGGGTATGGGAGAGTTGCAGTTCCCCTTCGGCGATGGCGGCCCGATCCGAGGCGACCGCGGCGTCGAGGCTCAGGCGGCTGGCCAGGGACAGTTCCAGATTTTCTTCCGAGGTGATGTTTTTTTTGTTCAACAGCACCTGCCGCTGTTCCCTGGCGCGGGCGTTGTCTCGTTGCGCCAGATCCTTTTGCAGATCCGCTTGAAGTTGCGCCAGACGATTTTTATAGTGCCGATCGTCCAGTTCGAAAAGCAAATCGCCTTTTTTCACCTCCTGGCCATCGGCAAAGTTGACCTTGATGATTTCGCCATCGATTTGTGATTTGATCTGGACGGTGTGACAACTTTCCGCGTTACCGACGGCATGGACAACGATGGGGAAGTCTTTTTGCACGACCGGGGCGACGCTGACCAACACTGGTGGAGGGGCCGCCTGGCCGGCCGCCGTTTCCTCTCCCCCCCCGGTGCAGGCCGACAAGCAGGCCAGGAGCGTGATGGTGGCGTATGGAATGAGGGTTTTGGTCGTCGATGTTTCCATGATTTTGACACTCTTGCGCGCGATTTGAACTCTTCATTCGCTATCGGTCCCCGGGGAGGGGAGAATTCGGTGCCATGGCGCGGATTGGTTGGCTGGATCGACCCGTTCGCGGCCCATGTCTTATTTGGTCCGGGGTCGATGATTCGCTTTTATTGCATACAGGAGGTTATGGGAGTCGGCAAGGGGCGACCTGGGGTATTTCCCTCTCCCGGGGGTCATAATGGTTACGTCGAGGCGCAGGAACGGTAACGATTCGGATTCCCGCCGCTTCGGGATGAAAAAAGAAAAAAAGGGGCATCCCAAGAG
>JADFZF010000167.1 GCA_015232645.1 Magnetococcales bacterium
TCACGGTAATTAATGTAACAACGTTCGCAATTCTTACCTGTATCCCATATCAGGCCTGATCGACCTCGCCCCAGCCCGCTCGGACCTCCTCCCTTCCCCAACCTCTCCTTGGCCTTTCCATTCCCCACATGTCAAGTTACGTTTCATCCACCGAGGATTTATTCCTTTGCCAAGACAATCTCTTCAACAACTTTTGAATTACTAATCGTTACCCAGCGCCGCACGGTTTTGTAGCCAGGTTTGGACACTTCGATATGATAACTATTGGGGGGAAGTCTGATTCCAGGATAATATTTCGGAGAAATATTCAAAATACGCACCAAGGCATCAAGCGGCGTGGGTTTGATCGTCAGAGATAACAAACTGGTTTGTGATTCGACAAGAGTTGCCGGCGGATCATTGTCTGAGTTGATAGAAGGCCCGGACGAGGAGTGTCGGCCCTGTCCTGAAGAAGGGGCTGTCATCATCTGAATGACATCCTCTTTGGCTGGCGCTGTCTGGCGGCCTAAATGATACATCCCCAGCAATAGAAAAGGTTGGACGACAAGAAACAACAACAGACCCGTCATAAGACAAGCATGTTTTCTCCATCGGGTGATCCATCGACCGTCAGCAGTTGACACGGATGGCAATGAATCGGCCGGAAGATGATCGGCCTCGGAGGGTTGATCAGGGACATGTTTTCTGGTTATCAACGTCTTTTGATCGGTGTGTCGAGCCTGCGCTTCGGAGACACGCATCGTCATCAACCATTCCTGAATGGACTGAGGACGTTTTTTCAAATCGATGATCAATGCCTGATCGATCGCCTTGAGAATACGGATGGCATAGTGGCCGGCTTGGGTCGTCGTGACGGGAAGCAGAGGATCGGGGCGACCAGAGGTAAGCTCTTGAATCCGTTTTCCGGAAGACGGGGGCAGATGTCCCGTAACCATTTGGTAAAGTACCGTTCCCAAGGCATAGATGTCTGTCCATGGCCCCTGCTCGCCATCCTCCATGAACTGTTCCGGTGGCGCATTGGCTGGAGTGGCAATGACCGTCAGCCTGTGGTCCTGACTTTTCTTGGATAACATGCTTTGCCGGGCGGCACCAAAATCCAATAATACCGGCGTCCCATTCTTTCGAATGATAATGTTGTCTGGTTTGATGTCACGATGAATGATCCCGGCAGCATGGATGATCTGCAGCCCGGAACTGATATAACGAACAAAACGAAATATCTCCTCATTGGTAAATCGTACCCCTCGGAGGAATCTTTTATGACCTTGAATATGTTGGGTGAGACTTTCGCCAATTTCATAATCCATGACCAGATAAGCCGTACCATTGGCTCGAAAAAAATGAATGACACCAATCAAACTCGAATGTCTGAACTGAGCCAGCGTTTGGCCTTCCAACACGAAACGATCCAGGCCAATCTGTAATTGCTCCGGACTGAAGTGACCTTTGGGAACCACTTCGATACCTTGATTCCGTTCTACAAACTGTCTTGGGAAAAACTCTTTGATGGCTACCTGTCGGCAGAGATCCTGGTCATAGGACAGGTAGGTGATGCCAAATCCTCCAGAACCAATAATTTTGATTATTTTGTAGCCCGCCAAATAATAGCCTACAGGTAAATGTATGGGTGGAGTTTTGGCCATGGTTACCTTTCAACGACCAAAAAATATAATGATCATATCAGCGTATCCCAGCATGACCCTGGGAGCCTTCGTCGGGTGATGATCAACCATTTCGGTTCAAGAGGGACCATGATCCGCTCTCGGCCCGGCGGTACATAAAGAGGCTCCCCCCCCTGTCCGCGTCACCCCACCGACAGGTTTTGCCCCCTTTCTCGTACTCCCACCGTTCCATCTCCAACCACCTGGTGCGCCTGCACATGGTTCATCGTCTTTGTCACGCATGCAGTAATTTTCAGGCTTCGCCATCCAACCACAAGCTCGCCGCAACACCCGGCCGAATCGAATTCCTCATCCGACCGGCTGGCGTTTCGTCTCCAGTGACTTCGACCCCGCGCACGGCGACCCAGCTTCCTTCAACAGCTGAAGTCATGCATGTCTACCTCGGACTTTCACCGAGATGATGCGGTGCCTTCACGGGAGAACGGTTTGGGGACGAATCCTCCAAGGTTTTGAACAAGGTTTCCGCATGGAAGGAGGAGCGTGCCAGGGGATGACTGGCGACCCGATCGAACCCCAAGGAACGGGCCAGCTGCCCGATCCGATCGAATTCCTCGGGGGGGACGTAACGGACGACCGGGAGATGGGCGGGGCTGGGACGGAGATACTGACCGATGGTGATCAGGGTCACACCGCTGCGACGCAGATCCTTCAGGGTATCCGCCACCTCGGTCTCCGTTTCGCCCAACCCCATCATCAGGCCCGATTTGACCGCGACGCCCCCATGGCCGGCGGCCTGCGACAACAATCGCAACACCCGCTGATAATCGGAAGCGGGACGGACCTCCCGGTAAAGTCTGGGGACGGTCTCCACGTTAAGGTTGAAGACATCCGGTCCCGCCTCCAAAACCCGATCCAAACTGGCCAATCTTCCCTGGAAATCGGGAGTCAGAACCTCGATGGTTGGCGGGCCCGCCCTGGAGCGCAAGGCGTGGATACAGGCGACAAACTGAAAGGCTCCCCCATCCTCCAGGTCGTCGCGATTGACCGAGGTAATGACCACATGCTTGAGGCCCATCTCGGCAACGGCCTCGGCCAGACGAATCGGCTCATCCTCATCCACCGCCAACGGCCGACCGGTAGTCACATCGCAAAAACCGCAGCGACGGGTGCAGATGTTGCCCAAAATCATGAACGCCGCTTCCCCTTCGCTCCAACATTGACCACGATTGGGGCAGGTGGCCGACTGGCATACGGTGTGGAGTTGCAGCCGTCGGAGGAGATGTTCCACCTCCTGGCATTGCCGCGAAAGTGGTGCCTTGACCTTGAGCCAGCGTGGTTTGGGGAGCCATGCCGTCGTTACCCGTCCTTCGGTAACATCCCGGCCCATCAGAACTCCTCCGCACCGATGGTACCGAACAGCTTCTTCCTGATTTTGGCGTTATAGGTCTCCCATTTCATTTGGGCCAGATCCTCGTCTTCCGATCCCGACAAAAATCCCAGAGGAATTTCGAATCCGCCGGCACTCTCCTTGCCACCGCCATAGAAAACACCGTTGAAATTACGTCCCAGGCCTTCTTTGAGAAAGCTGTCGGGATTCAATGCCGATTTGGTGGTACGCAGGGAGCCACTGATCACCTCTTCGCCATTGGCATGGGTGACGATACCAAAAACGATGGCGGTATGGACGGTTTCTTCGGTCAGCAGGAAATCGGCGGCCTGGGGGATGGCATCGCGATCGCCGGCGCGCAGGTAACCGACCCCAGAGATGCAGAAGCCTTCACGGATTTCGCGATTCTTGAGCGACAGACGGATCACTTCCATCCCCCGGTGACTACGTTGTTGGTGGAGAATATCCACCAACAGGTCGCGGTCGAAAAAGGGTTGCAACCGCGCCGCTGCGAGAAAGTCGGCGGCCTGGGCTTTGATCATGGAGCCGGTTTCGCTGATGATGCCGTGCATGAGGGCCGTAGCCAAATGTTTGTGTGCCGGATTGGAGGCGGTGAGTTCCATGGCACCCAGGGCCAGGTATTCGGTAAAGATGGAGGCGCAAGCCCCGACGGAACGGATATCGCAGAAGAGCGGACGCAACCGATCCTGGAGGGCATGGTGATCGATCACCGCCAATACCGGTACCGCATTTTTTTCCAGGCGATCCACCAGATTGGAAGTGGTTCCCTGATTATCGACGAATACCGATCCATGATAGCGGTCTTTTTCCAAAGGTTGATCGTGGGAAATGGCGAGGCAATCGATCTTCAGGAGATTGATCAGGGCAAGATTTTCCTGATGACTGACACAGCCACCGTAGGTCAGATCGGTCTCGATCCCTCTGGTGGCAGCGATTTGTCGATAGGCCCAGGCACAGGAGATGGCGTCGGGATCGGGAAAATCCTGCATGACCACCGCGTGCCGCTCCCCTTTCCGCCCTTCCAACAATTTAAGAAATTGGTCCAGCCTGTTCCGATCATTTTCATATTGAATTTCCACGAACGCACCTCCTTGGAGGTCGATGGAACAACATCTAACCGTCCCCCTATCCTACCAATCCACCGGTCGATTGATCAACCCGCAGCGTTCGATATTCGTCCGGAGTGGAGTTAAAGGACTCCAAACAAGGAAAGCACATCGAGAAGACGTTTCTTTTGCAACGGCATGGCCAGGTGCAGATTGCAACCAGCCAGACGAGAACGTTCGATCCCTTGTTTGGAATTGGCCTCCAGGAGGGCGAGGATGGGAATGGGGGGACGATTGAGTTTATATTCCCAGTCTCGCATTTCGGTGATGATGTTCCAACCGTCGGCATGGGCAGGGCCCATGGCCGCCAGTACCAACTGAAATCCACCTTCCTTGAACCGTGGCAACGCCTGATGCCCAGGGAGGACCACGGCGAGTGCGTGCGGGGTATCCAGCAGACAGGCCTGGACCGCCCCCCGGGTGATTTCGCCAGGATCGATCAACAGCACCGACATTCCATGGCTGGCCGCCGTGGTCACCGCCGATTGCGGTTCTACGGCAACAGTGATCTCATTGTGGACTGCGGGAGGGGTGAGGACCGAGTCGCCGTCAAACAGGGGAAGGGCGACGGTGATGGTGGTCCCTTTTTCCTGGGAGGTTTCCATCTGGATACTTCCCCCCAGGGTTTGGGTGATCAACCGTGCCGAATAAGTCCCAAGACCGGTACCAAATCGCTTTCCTTGGGTGATGTATTTTTCAAAAAAACGACAACGTATCTCTTCCGGAACCATTCCACGATTGTTGATCCGGACAATTGCCTGTCCTGATACCTCCAGATCGATGGTGACCGTCTCGCCTCTGGGGCTAGCTTCCACCGCATTCTTGATCAAATTCGACAACATGGAGTAACATAGGAGTTCCTCCCCGCGGACCATCAAGGTTGACCCATGAACGACGCTGTCGCCTTGCAACGACACCTGGATCCATTTGTAACGGGTTTCTTCGGTGATGCGATGCATCAATTTGAGCAGATCGACCGGTTTGCTCTCCAACACGTAGGTCCCCTGTTCCATTTTAAGCATGTCCAGGGAACGATTGATCATTTCCAGCATGCTGTAACCGGAACGTTCCAACATGGTCAGGAGATTCTGCTGCTCCGGTCGCAGATCGTCGTCCTCAAGCAAAACCTCCGCCGCCCCCAGGATGCTGTTCAATGGCCCTTTCAGATCGTGACGGGACAACTGTTCAATGGTATCCCTGAGAGTCAACAGACGTTCCAATTCGACGTTGCGCTCCGATAGCGAGCTTTGCACCTGTCGCAATCCCATGTGGGTCCGCACACGCGCCTGGATGATGGAAGGGCGCAGTGGCTTGAAGATATAATCGACCGCCCCCAGGGCCAGTCCCTGTCCCTCCTCTTCTTCGTCAGTCAGATTGGTGATGAATATCACCGGGATATCCCGGGTGACGGGATTGGATTTCAACCGACTGCACACCTCGTAGCCACCCATGCCTGGCATTTGGATGTCCAGAAGGATCATGTCGGGTTTGGGATCGGAGGCGGCCCTCTCCAAAGCCTGTTCTCCGTGGGTGGCCACCTTGATCAGGTAATCATTACATAAAATATCATTCAAGATCTTAAGATTGAGCCGCACATCATCGACGATCAAAATCCTCGGTTTGCTATCGTTCATGATACTCCTTTTCCGTGTCTCAACCCCGCCTTCTTGGCCAGTTCATCCACGATGACCAGCGCCTCATCGAACAGGAAATCGTTGACCCGCTCCCGCAACTGGGCCATATCCCGAGAATACTCCGTTCCCACCGCCTGTCCCACGATCTCCAGTGCCTCCAGGGCCCGAGGGGTTGCTTCGTGCAGCATGGTCTCCAATTCCGCAAGTGCTGCGACCAAGGCGTCCGTATCGGTTGTTTTTCCAGTGAGTACCATCGA
>JADFZF010000168.1 GCA_015232645.1 Magnetococcales bacterium
CAGGAGATTGCGGAATTTTTCTTCATTACGCTGGGCCTCACGCTGGCGATCACGGGTCTTGGTAATCCGGTCACTCAGCCCCTGCATGATATCGGCACGTTCCCGGGCCTCGCGTTTGAGTTCCTCCAGCTTGCCCGAAGCCACCTTCAATTTTTCCCGCAGGGCATCAAAGGCCTCATTGGTCGGGTTGTCCGGCGGTTTGACTTCCTGGGATTTTCTCGATTTGACGATGGTTCCAGAAACCTCGGCATCGGCGGCGATCAATGCCGGAGCGGTTTCCTTGAGCACCTTTTGCCGCTTCAAACTGTCTTCCAGCTCCAGCAGCAACGACAGCCTCGCCTTGAGCACGGAACGCATCAATCCTTCAGGACTCGATTCCTTGACATCGGCAGGCCATTGCGTCATGGCCTGTTCCGTTTCGACGCGTGCGCTGGTCAGGTTGTCCAACGACAGGATTTCGATCTCCCACACCGGACGCGACGAGGGCGGCGGCGGTTCACCCAAAGACACCCCGGAGGCAAACATCACGATGGCCAGGATCACCCAGCGCAGCGACCTGGGATTCATAGGTCCCATCCTCCCGTCCATTCGATGTTTGATCGCCAGACAACGATTGGGACGGCCATTCCCTTACACATGAATTTCCGCAATCGTCATGTCATCCTTCTGCCGACCGGAGTCACTGTACTTGAGCACTTGTTCATGGACATACGGCAACGACAGGTTACGTGTCACCATGTCGGCCATGATTTCGATCAATCCACTCATGCCCAGTTGCTGCCCCCGGGGATTGAAAACCTCCACCAGCCCGTCGGAGAGGAAAAATATTCTATCGCCGTGTATCAATGCCGTGCTTTGTGGAGCGCCGTACGGGGTATCGAGAATACCCAATGGCTGATAGTGGGAGGCCATGCGTTCCCAAAGCTGCTGGCCGCGGAAGACGAGCACATCGGGCATGGCGCAATTCCATACATCCAATTGCTGGTTTTGTACGTCGACGCCAATGAAACATCCCGCCAGAAATACATTGGGTGGAAGTTTGGTGACTAGGTAATGATTGAGTTCGTTGATGATCTCCAGCAGCGAACTGCCCCGGTCCGACATGGAATAAAAAATGTAGGAAATGATCGGCCCCACCACCGCGGACGACAATCCATGACCGGTAATGTCGCCAAGGAAATAATATTGAATCTTATTGCTTCCTTCGGTCACCAACAACAAATCGCCGGAAGTTTTCTCCACCGACTTCATCCAATAGCGCATACAGGCGCTGTCGATTTTGACCGGCCCGAGCATGGTCTGAACCACCGATTCGATGAAACGCCGTTCGTTGAGCAATTCATTCGTGATTTCGATCAATTGCCGATTCATCCGTTGCAATGCCAACTGAGTATTGACGCGCGCCCGGACAACGGCCGGTGAAAAAGGCTTGGTGATGTAATCCGCCGCCCCAAGCTGTAACCCTCGCACCTCATCCTCGGGGGCATTCTTGGCGGTCAGGAAGATGATCGGGATGTCTTGCCATTGGGGATCCAGCTTGAGCTTCTGTATCACCGAATACCCGGTCATCTCCGGCATGACAATATCCAGGAGGATGATATCCACCTCCTGGTTGCTCAATAAGGCCAAGGCCTCCGCTCCCGATGTGGCAAAGGAAATGTCGTAATCATCCGCCAGGATCGAAGCCAACATTTTAATGTTTCCTGGGACATCGTCGACGATCAAAACCTTGGGCAGATGATTGGTATCGGTCATATTGATTCCTTGTCCAGTGGCATCCCTATAAATTGTTTCAATTCCAACAAAATCGCCAGTGCTGACTGAAAGTCCAGTCTGTCTATGGCATCGCCCAATAATTGCAGTCTTTCCTGCGTTTCACCCGGGGCGTCGGATAACATGCGTTTCAATTGTTCAAAACTCTCATCGGCATTCAGTTTCTTTTTTTCGAGGCGTTCTTCCAATGCTTTCATGACCGACTGTAATGTTTCGCCATCACAAGATTCCTTCCTCAGGGAACCCTGATCAGGAATCGGCAGCGAACTGTCCCATTCCATGAAAAGGGCGATGGATCGCAAAACTTCCTGCAGGGAGGCGTTGAAGATATTGAACAGGGGCAGACTCGGTTGCCGGGTCGCCTTGAGTTCCCGTTCCAGATCCGACGCCGTTCGCGACAGCCGGTGGGCACCGAAATTACCCGACACCCCCTTGATGGTATGCAACATTTCCTGGGCGATGAGAATGGCGCGATCATCCTGGGTATGAAGAATTTCACGAATCATCGCCGCCGTCTGGCCATAATGGTGCAGGAATTCCTTGAGTATGCTCTTAAGCAACTTCTGATTTCCTCCCAGGCGCAGCATGGCTTCGTGAATATCGATCCCCGGCAGGGCAGGAAAAGAGGAATTCTCATCCGACCGCCGTGGCCCAGGGTGATCATCAACCACCTGTTTGCCCAGACCTGGACGCGGCACAATCCATTGCAGCAGCGTCAGGTACAGCTGGTTGCGTTCCACGGGTTTGGGCAGATGATCATTCATGCCAACCGACAGACATTTCTTCCGATCCTCGCTCGATGCATGGGCTGTCATGGCGACGATGGGAAGATCACGATTGGCTGGATTGTTGCGCAAATGTCGGGTCGCCGTGTAACCATCCATCAACGGCATCTGAATATCCATGAGAACCAAATCATAGGTTTCCCCATGAGTATTGATGCACTGTACCGCCTTGGCTCCATGCTGGGCCACCTTGACCACCATCCCCACCTCTTGCAACAGTTCCCGTGCCACCTGTTGGTTGATGGAATTGTCCTCCACCACGAGAATCCTGGCCCCATGCAATTGTTGAATCACCCGGGTACAGGGATCGGGCTGGTTGCCTGGGCCTGGTGGCTGGGAACGGGGACCCGGATGGGTCATTTCCCGGACGGTACGGGATAGTTTGACGCTGGCAATGGGCTTGAACAACAAACTCATGCCCGGAGTGGTTTGAATGAGTTGCCGCAGCGGTTCCTCATGATCCAGAGAGGCCAGAAGAATGACAGCGGGAAACTGATCCTCCGAGGCATTCTCGATCATGGTTCGCAATCGGTGCACGATCTGCAACGCCTGTTCCACCGGACGCGGCAGGTCGATGACCATCGGTATCGTCGCCGGCACCGAGGGCAGAACGTCCAACTCCTGTTGGACAACCTTCCACCCCATGGTTTCAAACAGACAGGCGTTGGCCTGACGGATCACGGGCGACGACCCGATCACAAAAACGTGTAACTCTTCACTCGCTGAATTGCCATAGTCCGCCATCGGATCTTTCACGGTCATCAGATCAAAAACAGCCGTAAAGTCAAAAGTGCTTCCCTCATACATGGTGCTTGCCACCCCGATTCGACCTTGCAGCAGCGTCACCAGTCGCTGAGAAATGGCAAGCCCCAGTCCGGTACCGTCGAATCGACGCGTCAAGGATTGGTCCACCTGGGTAAAGGAATTGAAAATACGTGGAATATCTTCGGATGCGATACCCATTCCGGTATCGCGAACAATGAATTTCAGTTCCACCTTTTTCCCGAAGCGCCGTACTTCTTCAACCGATACGGTCACCTGGCCGAAATCGGTGTATTTGATGGCATTACCCATCAGGTTGATGAAAATCTGTTCCAGGCGCAGCACATCCCCGATGAGAAGCAGACGACAAGGGGGGGTGATGTGCATGACCAGATCGATTCCCTTCTCCTCGGCCTGGTGCCACAGCATCTCCAACAGATGGTCGAACAGATCCTGAAGATTGAAATCAACGGGATTCAGGGTCACCTTGCCCGCTTCGATATTGGAAAAATCAAGAAGGTCATCGATGATGCGCATGAGCGATCGGGAAGAGCGGGAAATCTTTTGCAATATTTCGAAGACCTCTTCCGTTTTCCGTCGCGATCCGAGGTCGGCAAAACCGATGATGGCATTCATGGGGGTACGGATTTCGTGGCTCATCCGCGCCAGGAACTCCGATTTGGATTCGCTGGCGGCCCGCGCCTGATCCAGGTTTTCCCGCTGACGAATATTGTAGATGGCCAGGGCGGTCTGGGAAGCCAAGGCCGTCAGTACCAACATTTCATGGCCCTCGAACAAGCCATCGCCACGCTTGTTGATGACCTCCAGAACGCCAATGGTTTGATTCTTGATCCGCAACGGGGCGCTCATGATGGAGCGGGTGACGAACCCGGTCATCTCATCCACCTTGGGACAAAAATCGTTCATCCTGTAGGCGTCCTGAATGATGAAAGGACGGTTTTCACGATAGGTTCGACCGACGACTCCGTTGTGGATACTAATGCGCAAACCATCGATCCGAACCGGAGAGGATGAGGCATAACAAACCAATTCCTCACCTTGATCGTCAATCAAGAAAACCGATGCCGCTTCACACTGCAGGTGGCTGCGGATCTGGTTCAATGCCGCCTGGATCGTGGCCTCCAATCCCGGGGAGGTGGCAAATTCATCCGCCGTCCGTACCAAAATATCGACCATCATGTAGTGGGTCAGGTACAAACCGAACGAATTGACCTCGTCGATGAATCGCAGGGCGATTCTCCCTTCTTCGATCCGGACGATCATACAGGAAAAACGGAAGCCGTACGGGTCGGGAACCAGACTCAGGTCACCCTTTTGTCCCTCCCGAAGGGGTCCAATACTGTCGGCGGTCTGGATCATCAGGCCACCGAGCCCGACATCCAGGGTGTATCCGTTGATGACACGACTATCGGTCAATACCAGGATGATCCTGGCGCGATATTCCATGCGGTTCCAGGTACGGCGGGTCGGATTGGAGCTGTCGTTAATAACGGGTGCGGACATGGCATCCAGGCGGACAAAGAGCCACTCTCGCGGCGTTGATCCAGGATGGCATCATTTTGTCTCCCTCTCGTCCGCCAGCCAGCGGTCGAAAAATTCGGCCATAAGCTGGCCGTCTTCCGCCTCCAGGGAGTGACCTGACCCCGAAACGACCTTTTCCGCCCGTCCTTTCAGAGCCTCGACTCTGGTCAGGTCCTGGCTCTCGGGGGCAACGAAGGGATCGGCACCTCCCAGGGACCCGGAATGACGCACAATGGCCAGATAGTGGGCCTTGGGGTGTCGGGCATGGTTGAGCCAGTAGAGAAAATTACCGGGCGACTCCGGCTCCAGTTCGGCATAGAGGCGTTGCGAGCGGTTGAGCGTTCCCAGGCCGATGAATGGGGCCATCATGGAAACTGGGGTTTGGGCGAGGAAATGGGCCAGTTTTGCCGCATCGGTACCGAGATGGGGGGTGGCGACGGTGATCAGGCCGGAAAATTCAAGCTCGGGGTAGCGAACCATGGCCAAGCGGACCACCACCCCTCCTGCCGAATGGCCCGCGGCCAGATGGACGGTTTGCGGACGTTTCCGCATCATGGCCGTCATGATGGCATGCAAGGCATCCGCTTGATAGGACAGTGAAGCTTCGGAGGGCAGATCGACCCGATACAGACACCGTTCCTCCTGGTCCCCGGTGATGGCCAGGCGCAGTGAACCCTCAGCTCCAATCTGGAAGCCACCGCAATCGCGCCAGCCTTCCCGCTGCAACCGGCTCATGACGCCGCTTGCTCTCCAGGCGTCAGGACCGCTGGCGTAACCGTGTACCAGGAGCAGGTCAGCCCGCGGGGAAGAGGCGGATGCTGGCAGAGCCGTTGCCGTCAATAAAATCCATAAATAATTAATTAAAATATAAAATCGTCGGCCCATAGGGGGTTTTTGTCGGTTGGAGAATGGATCAAGTCGGCCTCATGCCTCCGCCATACCGCATGATACCGTCATCGTTTATCCTTGACAACACGAATGCCTGTTTCCGATGTGACCATTCCGATCCCCCCTGCTTAGTTCTACCTTGTCACATTCATGAATCGGAATGGATGGCTAATTATTTATTGATATAAAAAATATTGAAAGAAAAAAGGGGTCTGGGGGATTGCCCCCAGGGTTTTGCTTTTGTTTTTTTGTTTTTGACTTTGATTGTCACG
>JADFZF010000169.1 GCA_015232645.1 Magnetococcales bacterium
CGTCTGGGACAGGGAGATCCTTCCCGGATCATCCCCTCAAAAGGATGGCCCCTTGGCGGCATACGCGGCCACCGCTTCCAACAACCGGGGTTTGGAAATGGGCTTGGTCAAATGAGCCGAGCATCCTGCCTCCATGGACTGCCTCTCGTTTTCCGCAAAGGCGTGTGCCGTCAAGGCAACGATGGGAACCGGCTGCCGTTGATTCTCCCGCTCCCACTCGCGAATGAGACGCGTCGCCGTATAACCATCCATCACCGGCATCTGCACATCCATCAATACCAGATCGAACCGGTTCTCCTTGACCGCCGCAACCGCCTCGACGCCATTGTGCGCCACAGAAATCACACAGGGCGTTTTTTTCAAAAAGGTTCGTATCAACAGAATGTTGTCATCGGAATCATCCACCAGCAAAACCCTGCGTTCCCCAGAGTCGACTAAATCCTTCATCTTCACCTCGGATACCGATGGCGATACGACCGGCGTTTCAACCCGGGATTCCAATACCGAGCCCAAGACCTCCAACAAGGCCTCCCCCTTGACCGGCCGAAGCAACAAGCCAATATTGTACTGCCGTGCCCGGGCCAAATCCCCCGATAGCTGATAGGAACTGACGACCACCGCCGCCAGGTCCGGCCGTCGCGTTTCATGACGCAACCTGCGCACACTTTCAAGAATGTCGGTCTCGTCCGTCGGCGGCTGCAACAACACCACATCCACCGGCGTGCCCAAACGATCCTGTTCACCCACCGCCGCCAAAGCCAGTTCGGGAGTTTCCACCGCCACCACCGAAGCACCAAAACCTTCCACCATGCGCATCAACAGCAAACGATGATCCGCCTGCTCCTCGACCACCAACACCCGCTTGCCTACCAAATCCCGATGCCCACCATCCCCCGCATGGATCGGCATGGGTAATTGTTCATCGGGAAGATCCAGAATAGCTGTAAAACAAAAAACGCTCCCCTTTCCCACCTCCGATGTGACGTCAATATCCCCCCGCATCAGATGCACCAATTTTCGGGTAATGGCCAAACCCAACCCCGTCCCACCATATTCCCGGGTGGTCGAGGTATCGGCCTGGGTGAAGGATTCAAAAATACCTTCCACCTTGTCGGCGGCAATACCGATTCCCGTATCCGCCACGCTGAAACGCAAGGCCCCCGGCTCTTGACTACCACGATCCTTTTCCACACGGATGGAAACACTGCCCTCATGAGTAAATTTAATGGCATTGCCGATCAGGTTGATCAAGACCTGCCGCAAACGTTTGGGATCACCCGTCAACCAGTCGGGGGTCTCGTCATCGACCTCCAGATTCAAGACCAACTCCCGTTCCCGGGCACGATGGATCATGATATCCATGATCCGACGCAGCAAATCTTTCAGCGAGAAGGGGACCCGATCCAATTCCAAACGCCCCGCCTCGACCTTGGAAAGATCGAGGATATCGTTGATCAACTCCAGCAGATTATCGCCCGCCCGACGAAAAATGGCGACGTACTCCCGCTGCTCCTGGGTCAGGGGAGTCTCCTCCAACACCTCGGCCATGCCGACAATGGCATTCATGGGGGTACGAATTTCATGACTCATGGTGGCCAAAAATTCGCTTTTGGCCAGATTGGCCGCTTCCGCCTCACGTTTGGCCTGGACCAGAGATAATTCCGTGGCCTTGAGATCGGTGATATCCATGCCCATGCTGAGGATCATCCCCCCTTCGACAACCGTTTGGTCCAGTGGCCGGGATCGGACCATCCATACCCGGGGACCACCGTCCATGGGGTGCAGGGTCATTTCACCTTCCTTCAGCGGGTTGTCGCTGGAAAACGGCGGCCCCAACAGTTCCATGACCTCCTGGTGTTTCTCGGTAGGGCACATTTGATCGACCCAATCCTTCAAAGTCAATTTTTGATCCCGTTGCATGCCCGACAGTTCCAGCCACGGTTGATTGGCCTGAATGATCCGACCATCCACGGCCGAATGGATCAGAACGGGAATGGGGGCGTAAAGCACGATGCGCATGAAGCGTTCTTCACTGACTCCCAGACGGCGGGTGATTTGCAGTGCCTCATCCATGGCCCGCTCCCGACTGGAAATCAAAATCCAGTAACTCAGGGCGATGGCGACGCTGATGACGAAACCGGCCACGGGAATGGCGGTACTGGCCCGGGATTGATAATTGACCAAAAACACCGGGCTGGGCGAAAACCGGATCGTCCACCCCCCTTGACCGGCGGTGGACTGCATCAGGCGCACCCATTCCAGGCTGGAACGCTCCTCCGACATCTCGGGATGGGTATCATACATCTTGGCATTGGCAGAAATGATCAAGCCGTCGAACACCTCGGCCCGCAAATCGACGTGAAAACTCCCGTACAGGGACTTGAACAGTTTCCTGGCATCGTACACCGTGACGATCCAGCCAAAAAAGGCCGAGCGTCTTTCCTTGACATTGGTCAACGACCGACCGGGGCGGTAGACCGGATACAGATAAATCAACTCCCAGCGCACCTCTCCGTCAACCTGCCGCAAGATGGGCGGGGCAAACGCTGAGCGTCCCCAATCCCGGGATTGTTTGGCCGCCTCCCGGCGCCCCTTCTCCGATCCCAGATCGGTACCCGCCTTGTAAAACTCTTGATTCGGGTCCAATGCCCGATGAAAGGTGACAACGAAATAATCGTCGCGTTTTTCCTCGCTTTCGATACGAAAATAGGGGCTGAAAGGAAACTGCATGCGACGTTCAAATCGATCTCGTTCCTCCTCGGTCACCGGAACCACGAAGGCAATTTCCTGAAGTCCTGGATACCGCCGTTCCCAATCCATGGCATCCAGGAACCGATTCCACTCCGTGGTGGAGATGGTGTCGGAGGTGGTAAAGAGACCGCTGACGGCTCTTGATAGATTTTCCTGCAAGAACGATCTTTTGCTCATGACATCCCAGGCATTCTCGGTCACCTGGTCAAAGTAGCGACGAGAAAATTCCCTTTTTTCGAAAGTGGCATAGGCCCAGTAGATGTTGGAAAACGCGATCCCCAACAGCAACAGCGATATGGGGAATACCTTGGATTTGGCTGAAACCTTGAATGAATTTTCCATCGCATCCGCCCGCCGAAGGTACCAAACGACTGCTGCCAAGTAACCATTCAAATCCCCCCCTCGTTCTTGGAAACGATCAAGAAAAAAAAGGGGCCTGGGGGCAATCACCCAGACCCCTTTTTTTCTTCAATATTCACAAACTACCAGGGCGATTCCAGAGATTGCAAACGTTCTCGACATTCCTGGTAATCGGGAATGAGACTTCCGACGGCCAACCAGAAGGCTGGGGAATGATCCATATGCCGACGGTGCGTCAATTCATGAACCAGGACATAGTCCACGACGCGCGGTGACGCCCACAGCAGGCGCCAGTTCAAATTGATATTGCCACGGCTGGAGCAACTGCCCCAGCGGGTTTTCTGACCACGTACGCGCAGGCCGTTGAATCCGACCCCTGCCTTCTCGGCCCAATAATCGAGGCGTTGAGGAAAATAGGCCTTGGCATGACGACAATACCAACGCTCCAACGGACGACGAATATCCAGACTGATATCGACATCGGCGGGAGGAATCCCGGTGACCCATAAATCGTCACCGCAGCGAAATACCGATCCTCGCCCCCAGTGCCCCAGACGTACTGTCAAACAATCGCCCAAAAACGGCAGCGCCGAGCCTTCTCCCAGGGTCCGACGGTGCAGATTTTTCAGCCGGACATCCGTCAGGCGGTTGCCCAGCCAATTCTTTTCCCGTACCAACAAGGCATCCACCTGACGCAAGGGTATCCCGGGTGGACAGCGCACTTGAATCTCTCCGGCATCGTCCACAAGAATTGAAATGCGCTTGCGATTCCTGACGTAGGCAATCTGGAAGCTTTCC
Organism: Magnetococcales bacterium; assembly: GCA_015232645.1. Classification (GTDB taxonomy): domain Bacteria; phylum Pseudomonadota; class Magnetococcia; order Magnetococcales; family UBA8363; genus UBA8363. The sequence continues at coordinate 3,910 of JADFZF010000169.1, forward strand.
TCGCGTCCGGCGATAACGATTCGACGTTTGTTTAACACAGGCATGGCATGAAAAATCATCTCAACCGCGACTCACCCCTTCCCCCCAGGGGAAATCGTCCAAGAAGAAAAACGAATTCATCAAGGCCACACCTCCTGAGACCATCCGGACATCGAAAAGGAGAATCCGTTCCACGTTTGAACGTTGGGGTCGATAAAACTTGTCTTTTCCGACGGGTGGATCATAACAGGAAATTCCCACTTTCTACCACACCATTTCGCATGCCTTTGGCCCAGTTTGATCCCTTGGGATACAAGCCGGAATGTACCGGTGGCGACGGACGGGTTGAGTGCTAAACCAGGGTCCGGGTGACGGAATTGCGGACAAAACGTTGGAATTGTGTCGGTGTGAAAATCGCACAATAATCGCTCTTGAGGTCGTGATAAAAGCTGCAGCTCATGCACCGTTCCTCCTTCTCCTTGGAGGAGCAGACACCTTGGCCTTCGCACAGGGTCCCGGGAATGAAACAACAGGCACGCCCGCCATTCTTGCCGCCAAGAAATCCATCCGCCGCCTCAAGCGTGGCGGCTGGACAGGCGTCCCTTCCGGAAACTGCCCGCTCCAGACCACAACCTTTGACTTCCCAACAATTCGCACTAACCATGGTTCGTTCCCAGGTTTCTGATTTTCTTGGTCCTGAATCGGTGGGCACCCGTTCGCCCTCGCCTCTTTTAATACCGACAATATCCATAAAAATCCACAAAGTAAACAGCTGCTTCAGATTGTTTTTTCTTACATGATAAAAACTTATTTATCGATGTTTTTTTCCTCCAGCAGGAAAAACAACTTTTGCAGAATTAGCGAATGTGAGATAATTCCCACGCTTTAAGAAAATGGCCTTGCCCCGTCTCCAATCTCAAGGAGAGGCATGGTACTTCTCTGGCGTGCTGGCAATCCCCGGTTGCGTTACCACGGTTGCCAATGCCGGGGTGAGGCTTGTCGGGTTGGCCTCGCAGAACGACCCAATCATTGGCAATCGAAAAATATCTTTATCCAATCAACGATATGAGGAGTTCATGATGAAAATATCCCGGTTAGCGACCTTGGCCGTTGTCGGCCTCCTTACGCTCACCCTGACTTCCTGCGTCCAACCTAAAACCACTCCGGAGGGATGGGTCTATGGGGGTTACAAACAATGGCACCCCCAGGATGGCAAAACCACCGTTGGCCGGACTGGAACTCAATGTTATTTCTGTGAACGTACCGCGGATGAGCCCCCTCCCCCTCCGCCGCCGGCATGCCCCGATACCCCCAAAGGAGTTCCAGTGGATGCCAAAGGCTGCCCGCTCGATTCCGATGGTGACGGCGTCCCCGATTACCTCGACAAATGCCCCAACACCCCCAGGGGAGTCGTCGTCGACAAGGTCGGCTGCCCCATCGATTCCGATGGTGATGGCGTCCCCGATTACCTCGACAAATGCCCCGATACCCCCAAAGGGGCTCACGTCAATGCCGTCGGTTGCTGGGTCGTGGAAAACCTCCACTTCGATACCGACAAAGCCGTCATCAAACAGATCGACTTCCCCAACCTCGACAGCGTCATCGTCGTCCTGAACCAAAACCCAGCCATGAACGTCGAGATTCAAGGACACACCGATAACAAAGGCAGCCGCAAACACAACCAGTCCCTGTCCGAATACCGCGCTGAAGCGGTGCGACGCTACTTCATCGCCAAAGGCATTGTCGCCAAACGTCTCAGCACCGTCGGTTATGGCATGGATCGCCCCATTGCCGACAACGGCACACCTCAAGGGCGCGCCATGAATCGCCGGGTACAGCTTGACCCCCTGAAATAATACAATATCGATAACCCAAAAATAAGGCGGGCTGAATTCATCCAGCCCGCCTTATCCCTGACAAACCCTCTTCTTTCACCTCTTCCCAATTAAAATCCACCTGTCGTCCATAGCCCGCCCTTTTCAAGACATGTTACCATGAGACTCTGATGCTTCCCGTGGCTCCAGCGGTCGCTTTGCCCCCCGGTCATTAAAATCAT
>JADFZF010000016.1 GCA_015232645.1 Magnetococcales bacterium
CGTTGTCCCTTCTTCGCAAAAACCGCGAAGAAGGGACAACCAAGGCGCGCGCCTGCGCAAGATTCCCGCAAAAACCACGCGGGAATCTTGCTCCGTATAAAAGGGCGCGTGAAAAGCAAAGTCAAAAACAAGAAAAAAATCAAAACCCTGGGGGCAATCCCCCAGACCCCTTTTTTCTTTCAGAAATTTATTATATGGATCCGTACACTGTCAATGGTTGTCTCAAATTAATGAAAGTAACAAAGTGGAAATAAACAGTTTAAAGTAAATTAACGCTTATGGGGCAATCCCCCAGACCCCTTTTTTTTTTCAATCATTCCAAACCGGAGGGGATCTGAATTGTTGCACCGCAAGAACGAACCGCTAAAGAAGGGGGCATGAAATGTCAAAACCTTGAGGCCTCACCCAATCTTGCCGAGGAGGGATCCTCTTCCTTCCCGGTTGATGCAATCAGCAGGTCGGGCTCATTGTGCCCATTTGCCCCCGAGCCGCGAACTGGATAACTGGCACGAAATACGCATTCCCTCCCCTGTTTACAGCCCGATGTGCATTGGGTGACTGTGGAAATGTTCGTTTTTAGAGAGATGACACGTTAAGTGGATATCGGTCTGTGACCATGGGAAACACTCCTGGCATTGTAGCGAACCAGGGGTCCATGAAGGTGTTGGACGACGGTGGGCACCTTGTCTACAGACCAGCCTGGGAGAGGCCCTATGTTGAGCGAAACGGGAAGGCGTCCAATCATTCTGGTTGTGGACGATACGCCCGAGAATATTGATGTTCTCAAGGGGGCGCTCATCCAGGATTATACTGTTCGCCCCGCCCCCAATGGCCACATTGCCCTCAAAGCGGCCATGGTCCAACCTTACCCGGATCTGGTCCTCCTGGACATCATGATGCCTGGAATGGATGGCTACGAGGTATGTCGCAGATTGAAGGCCAATAAGGAGACCAGCGATATTCCCATCATATTTGTCACGGCCAGATCGGAGGAGGCGGATGAGATCGAAGGGTTGAAACTTGGTGCCGTGGATTATATTACCAAACCCTTCAGCATTCCCATTGTTCAGGCAAGGATCAAGACCCATCTGGAGCTGCGTTTTACTGCCCGAGCCTTGAAGAAGAACAACCAAAATTTAATGTATGAACGAGAATTGATCGAAAACATCATCGTCAAGATGCGCAGGGCCGACACTCTGGATGAGCGAAATTTGCGTCATATCGTCGCGCCGGTGGAACAGACGGCAGGTGATATGCTCTTGTCGGTATTCACTCCAGAGGGAAGGCAGCTGGTACTATTGGGGGATTTTACCGGACATGGCTTGCCGGCAGCCATCGGTGGCCCGTTGGTCACCTATATTTTGCATGAGCACGCCTCCAGAGAGTCCTCCGGGCTCGCCATCATGTCGGAAATCAACTCCCAGCTTTTCATGCGTCTGCCCACCGGTGTTTTTTTTGCGGCGTTGTTATTTGACATTTCGGTGCATCGCGATCAGGTCATCTTGTGGAATGCAGCGCTTCCCGAGGCGTTGTTATTTCGCCAGGGGAATGTGGTGCAACGTTTTCCCTCGATGATGCCCCCCTTGGGGGTGACCACCTCCTTGGATCTGAGCAAGGCGGGGATCGTTTTGGAGGTGCAAACGGGCGACCGTCTGTATGCCTATTCCGATGGCATCACCGAAGCTCACGGGGATGCCAAGGAAATGTTTGGTGAACGACGGCTGGAAGCTTTTCTGACGGACGTCGTGACGACCGATATTCCATTAGCAAGTTTACTGGATATCCTGGAGGCACATGCCGGCACCAGAAACCATAGTGACGATATAACTTTGGTGGAAGTGCGAATTTGATCCAGGGTCATGATTGGCGACGGTGGGTGTCCGGCGACCTGGTGCGAAAGGGGGGATTTGAACCCCCACGCCCGAAGGCACTGGATCCTAAGTCCAGGGCGTCTGCCAGTTCCGCCACTTTCGCACGATTTGCCCGCTGCCGTGATCAATTGTGCCACTGCTTTATTGTTCAGAGCCATGGAAAAAATGGTCGGCCTCAAGAAACCGGGTTGTGCCGGCAGGGGCTGCTTCAGGAGGGGGAGTGGGATAATTTTTTAATAAGGTGATGGACGTTTTAACAAAGGTTTCTTTATTGCGGTGAAATATTGATAATATGGCGGCAACATTGAGCATTGAGCATGAATGTTTGATTGTAATAGTGTAATGTTGCAAATTGGATGATCGTCAATAGAGATCCTGATCATCGTGCGAGCCCCAGTTGGATCAGGCAGAGGCCCACGTGTCAAAACGATGATCAGGTTGCGGGATCAAGACATGGACAAGGAAGTTTCAGGATTCCGTCGCGAACCCTCGGTCAAGATTGGGGTCGGTGCCCAACTCCCCAAGATGGGGCCGACCCCTTGCCCGATCCATCCCATGAACCGAGCAGGCCGCTCGCTTCAACCTTCATCGACCCCATGGATGGACAGACCCCTGGCTCAAGACCCTTTGACCCTACCAAGGTGACAAGCATGAATGAAAAAAAAATGTCGGAACAGAATGAATGGGAGCTTGAAAACCTGGAATGGCGGGAATCCCTGGACCATGTGTATCAACATCAGGGGGCCAATCGGGTCGTGGAACTGCTGCACACCCTCCAGGCCCATGGCAAAATGCTTGGGGTGGAGATCCCTTTTTCCGCCAATACTCCGTTTGTCAATACCATTCCTCCGGAAATGCAGCCTCCCTATCCGGGCAACCGTTCCCTGGAACGGCGGATCAAAAGTCTGATCCGTTGGAATGCCATGGCTATGGTGGTGCGGGCCAATCGCGATGAATCGGGGATAGGTGGCCATATTTCCACTTATGCTTCGGCCGCCACCCTGGTGGAAGTGGGATTCAACCATTTTTTCCGCGGGCCCGATCATCCAGGGGGGGGCGATCTGATCTTTTTTCAGGGGCATTCCACCCCGGGAATCTACGCCCGAGCCTTCTTGGAAAACCGTTTGAACGAACAACATTTGATCAATTTTCGCCGCGAACTCGATCCCAAGGGGGGGCTCTCCTCCTATCCACATCCCTGGCTGATGCCCGATTTTTGGCAAGCACCCACCGTCTCCATGGGTTTGGGACCGATCATGGCCATCTACCAGGCCCGCTTCATGCGGTATCTCACCGACCGCCATCTGAAGGATACCTCGGAAAGAAAAATATGGGCATTCCTCGGCGACGGCGAAACCGATGAACCCGAATCCCTCGGGGCCATCAGTTTGGCGGCCAGAGAAAAGTTGGATAACCTGATTTTTGTGATCAATTGCAATCTGCAGCGCCTGGATGGACCCGTGCGGGGCAACAGCCAGATCATCCAGGAGTTGGAAGCCGATTTTCGTGGCGCCGGATGGAATGTCATCAAGGTGATCTGGGGCTCGGATTGGGACCCGCTGTTTGCCCGGGATCACGATGGCTTGCTGGTTAAACGGTTATCGGAGCTGGTGGACGGCGACTACCAAAGATTATCCGCCGAGGGGGGAGCCTACATTCGCAAACACGTCTTTGGCGGTCATCCACAACTCATGGAGATGGTGGCCCACCATTCGGACGAACAGTTGGAACGGATGAACCGTGGTGGGCATGATCCCGAAAAGGTTTACGCCGCGTTCAAGGCGGCGGTGGAACACAAGGGGCGCCCGTCGGTGGTGCTGGCGATGACGGTCAAGGGATATGGGCTGGGGGCGGCGGGTGAGGGGAAAAATATCACCCACTCGCAAAAAAAATTGAATGAAGAAGAATTGCGCGATTTTCGTTCCCGGTTCCAGGTTCCTCTGTCGGATCAGGATGTGGCGGCCATGCCCTTCTACAAGCCATTGGCCGACAGTCAGGAAATCCGCTATCTCCTGACCCATCGCGAAAAATTGGGGGGATTTCTGCCATGCCGTCGCTGCAGTCAGGACGAGCTGGCCCTTCCTGCAGAGGGGGTTTTTGGTGAATTTCTTCCGGGATCGGGCGAACGATCGATCTCGACGACCATGGCTTTTGTCCGGATCTTGTCCAAACTTTTGCGTGATCCCGGCTTGGGCAAGCGCATCACTCCCATCGTCCCCGATGAAGCTCGCACCTTCGGGATGGAAGGCTTGTTTCGCCAGTGCGGCATCTACTCCCACCCGGGACAACTTTACGAACCGGTGGATCATGACAGTCTGCTCTACTACAAGGAAACCCGCGACGGTCAAATTTTGGAAGAGGGAATCACCGAGGCGGGGGCCATGAGTTCGTTCATCGCCGCCGGGACCTCCTACGCCAATCATGGCCTGACCATGATTCCATTTTTCATTTACTATTCCATGTTTGGTTTTCAGCGCATTGGCGATCTGGCTTGGGCCGCCGCCGACATGCGCTCCCGTGGTTTTCTCATCGGTGGCACCGCAGGCAGAACGACCTTGGCAGGAGAGGGGTTGCAACACCAGGATGGTCACAGCCATCTCCTGGCCCTCCCCATCCCCAACCTGGTGGCCTATGACCCCGCCTTTGCCTATGAGTTGGAAGTGATCATCGAGGATGGGCTGCGGCGCATGGTGGTCGAACGGGAAGATGTGTATTACTATCTGACGGTAATGAACGAAAATTATCCCCAACCCGCCATGCCGGAAGGGGTCAGGGAAGGCATTTTGCGCGGACTGTACCTATTCAAACGCCCCGCCAATCCCGACTTGCCCTTGAAGGTGCAACTCTTTGGCAGCGGGGCCATCATCAACGAAGTCCTGGCCGCTCAGGAATTGCTGGCCGAGTATGATGTTGCCGCCCAGGTTTGGAGCGTCACCAGTTACAAATGTTTGCATCGGGACGCCATGGCCATCGAACGTTTCAACCGCATGCATCCCCAGCAACCGGAGCGTCAGCCTTATATAACCCAATGCCTGCAGGGACATGCGGGGCCGGTGATCGCGGCGTCCGATTATGTGCGTGCCCTCCCGGACATGGTGGGACAATGGGTCCCCAATGGCATGGTCAGTCTCGGGACCGACGGGTTCGGGCGTAGCGATTCGCGACCAGCGTTGCGCGACTTCTTCGAGGTGGATGTCAAATATATCACCCTGGCGGCACTGAGCGCCCTGTATCGGCGGGGAGAGATCGGAGTCGAGGTGGTCAACCAGGCGATGCGGCAATTGGGCATTGATCCTCAACGGCCCGATCCGGTCACCCGATGAGGCATAAAACAACCGTCCACTGGCAAGGGGTTAAGGAGATGTCCCAATGAGTACGGAATTCAAACTGCCCAACCTGGGTGAAAATATCGCTGGAGGGGATATTGTCCATGTACTGGTGACACCAGGAATGACGGTGGCATCGGGAACGCCATTGTTGGAGGTGGAAACCAATAAGGCGGTTGTCGAGGTCCCGGCGGAGAGTTCCATGACCATCCAGGAAGTGATGGTCAAACCAGGTCAGCACGTCACCGTAGGTCAGGTGATGTTCGTCATCACGGCGGGAGAGGCGGTTGCGGCGACGGTCGCCCCCGGTGTAACGATGGCTCCGGAACCGGTCGTATCGGTCCCAGCCGAAACATCGAAGGCCCCAGAATCACCCCCGATCAAGCCTGCCGTCACGGCGTCCCTCCCCGCCCCCGAGGCACTGCCTCCGGTCCGCCCCAACGCGATGCCGGTCCCCGCAGCACCATCGGTGCGGCGAGAGGCACGGGAATTGGGTATCGATATACGCGCCGTTCAGGGGACCGGACCGGGTGGACGCATCGGCATTGGTGACGTGCGTGCCCATGTCAAGTCCCTCAATCAAGGACGGATGACCGCCTCGGGCATGAGCGGAGGCGTTCACGACGGTCGGGTCCCCATGCACGTCCAACTCCCCGATTTCAGCCGGGTTGGTCCGGTCCGCCGGGAAAAGATGAAAGCGGTGCGCCGGTCCACCGCTAGCCATATGGCAGCCACCTGGAATACCGTCCCCCAGGTGACTTGCCATGACAAGGCCGATATCACCCGGTTGGAATCGCTTCGCCAACGCTACGCTCCCCAGATACAAAAACAGGGGGGCAAACTTTCCGTGACCGCCATCGTTCTCAAGGTGATCGCCACCGCCCTGAAGATATTCCCCCAATTCAATGCCTCGGTGGACATGGCGACGGAGGAGATCATTTACAAACAGTTTGTCCATGTGGGGGTGGCGGTGGATACTCCGCGAGGCCTCATCGTACCAGTCATTCGGGATGTGGATCAGAAAAACATCACCCAGCTTGCCGTGGCCCTGGCCACCATGTCGGCGACGGCGCGTGCAGGCAAAACCCCCCTGGAAGAGATGCAGGGTGGCTGTTTTACCCTTTCCAACCTCGGTGGCATCGGTGGGACCGGGTTTACCCCCATCATCAATTATCCCGAAGTGGCCATCCTGGGCATGGCCAAAGGGGTGGTGGAGGCGGTACACATCGATGGCGGTTTTCAACCGCGACTGATGCTGCCGTTGTCTCTGTCCTTCGATCATCGCATCATCGATGGTGCTGATGGCGCCCGGTTCATGCGTTTTATCTGCGAAGCTTTGGAAGAACCCCTGCTTCTGAGTCTGATGGGGTAGGAAAATCGACAACCGATGGGAGCCTGCAAATGAGTGCAACCAAGCATGTGGTGGTTATCGGCGGTGGCCCAGGGGGGTATGCTGCCGCTTTCCTGGCTGCCGATCACGGCTTTCGCACTACCCTGGTGGATGAGTTGGCGCATCCGGGGGGGGTCTGCCTGCACTGGGGCTGCATCCCCAGCAAGGCCCTGCTGCACGCCGCCAAGATCATCACCGAGGCCCGGGAGGCGGAACATATCGGTATTCGATTTCAACAGCCGCACATCGATGTCGCCGCCATTCGGGCCTGGAAAAACAAGGTGGTGGGGACGTTGACTTCGGGATTGGGACAACAGTGTCAAAAACGTCAGGTGACGTTCATCCAGGGCCGCGCCCGTTTTTTGGCTTCCGATCGGATTACGATACAAAGAGCTGATGGCCAAACTGATGAAATTACTTACGATCATTGCATCCTCGCCACCGGTTCGCTCCCCAGGTCCTTGTCCGAATTCCCCTGGACCGATCCCTGGGTCATGGATTCCACCCGAGCCTTGGAGTTGGAAGGGATTCCAGAACGATTGCTGGTGATTGGCGGTGGCGTGATTGGCCTGGAACTCGGATCGGTCTATGCCACCTTGGGAAGCCGGGTCAGCATCATGGAAATGACACCGGGCCTGCTCCCGGGGGCCGATCGCGATCTGGTACGGCTCTTGGCACGGCGGGTCGATGCCTGGGCGGAAAAAGTCATGTTGGAAACCCGAGTCGATGGGGTCGAGGGGATGGGGGCGGCGGTCAAGATCACGTTTGTCGACAAGGAGGGCAGGAAAACCTCTGCGGAATTCGACCGGGTCTTGGTCAGCGCCGGGAGAATACCCCATTCCGACAACCTGGGGTTGGAATACACCCGGGTCAAACTCAACCGGGGATTCGTCAAGGTTGACCCAGGGATGCGCACCGATGATCCACATATTTCCTGCATCGGTGATCTGACCGGCGGCCCCATGTTGGCTCACAAGGCCTCCCATGAAGCCCGGGTCGCGGTGGAGGTTCTGGCAGGGAAAAAGTCGGAATTCGATGCTCGGGGAATCCCGGCCGTAGCCTTCACCGATCCAGAAATGGCCTGGGTGGGTTTAACGGAAACCGAAGCGCAAAAACAAGGCCTGAGCATCAAGGTGGCCCGTTTCCCTTGGGCCGCTTCGGGCCGGGCGCAGACTCTCGGTCTGGGAGGGGGGGTCGATGGCGTCACCAAGTTGATTTTTGATCCCGAAAGCGAACGCGTGCTGGGGGTAGGCATCGTCGGCAGCGGGGCGGGGGACTTGATTGCCGAAGGGGTGTTGGCGTTGGAGATGGGGGCTACCGCCTACGACCTGGCAGCGACCATTCATCCCCATCCGACGCTTTCGGAAACTGTCATGGAAGCGGCAGAGGTCTTCCTCGGCCATTGTACCCACTATTTTACCCCCAAGCGTTAGCCGAAGGGCCAACGGGTTCGACTCGTTACCGGGAAGGCCCCCCGCCACTGATCAGGCGACGGTTTTCTCCGTCTGGGAACGATGACGTCCCATCAACCATGAAGTTATACACATGTAAACCCACAACAAAATCCACCACGGTTCGGTGATCTGGAAAAAACTTTTCCCCACCCCCTGGGGGACATGGACGATCAGAGTCCCAGCGACATTGGGTTCGATGCGGCCCAATTCGCGGCCAGTCTGATCGAAGGAGGCTGAAATGCCCGTATTGGCCACCCGGATCATGGGCAGACGATTTTCCACCGCCCGCATTTGGGCCATGGCCAAATGTTGCGGCTTGGCCGCTTCCCCGAACCAGGCATCGTTGGTGACATTGATCAGCCAACGCGCATTGGCCAAGGCCAATTCACGGACTTCATCGGGAAAGATGGTCTCATAGCATACCAGGGCACCGATGGCCCCATGTTCCCAAGGCATGGGGACCGGACCCGGTCCACGGGAGAAGTCTTCACTGCCGTAGGTCAATTTTTTGATAAAGGAAGGCATGATACCACGAAAAGGGATGAATTCGCCGAAAGGAACCAGATGGTGCTTGTCGTAGCGGCGAGTCAAGTCACCCTTGGCATCCAAGAGGATCATACTGTTGTAGAAGAGCCAACGTTTGTCGGCATCGGGGTTTCGGTCGGCCATGGGGGCACCGGTGAGGATGGGGGCACCCAGGCGTTGACTGAGGGTTCCAATCCGTTTCATGTTTTCGGGCGACGCCTGGATAAAGAAGGCGATGGCGGTTTCGGGCCAGACCACCAGGTCGATCGGCTCGTTGATGTTGCCACTCAAACCCAGATATTTGATCAACCCCTGTTCGCGATATTTGGGATCCCACTTTTGCGACTGTTCCACATTGCCTTGGACCATGGCCACCTTCAAAGGTTGGACCCAGGCGTCTTGGTGCTGCAGGGCGGATAATTGGTCGCTGCGCCACAGGCCATAAGCCGATGCCAGAAGCATGGACCCTGCGATCAGGATCAGCCCCAGCGATAAAGTCGGGACGGCAAAGCGTCGGATCCAAATCAGCGCCAAGACGGAAGCGGGGAAGACCATGAACCATGACAATAGCTGAACCCCACCCAGATCGGCCATTTGCATGATCCAGGGCCGGTTGTTCCAGCCATAACCGACCAGGTTCCAGGGGAATCCAGTAAAAAGGTGGCCGCGGAGCCACTCCGTGATGACCCACAAAGCGGGGGCGGCCAGGGGGATCAACCCGGGACGTCGAGCCAGTTGCGGTAACAGGGCGGCGAAAAGGGCGACATAAACCGCCATGGTCGCCGCCAACAAGGACAAGACCACCAGGGCCACCCCCATCCACAAGCCACCGTAGTGATTCAGGCTGGTCAACAACCAGGAAAATCCGAGCAGATGGTGCCCCAGCCCGAAGAAAAAGCCGAGCCAGGCCCCTCGTTTCCAGGAAACCTGCATGGCGGCGACAATGAGAACCGTCAGCGCCAGGATCATCAATGGCTGTTGGCCATAGGGCGGCAATCCGCCCACCGCAACCATTCCCGCAAGAAAAGCGGCGGCCTGCAAACGCCAGCGATGCATGAACCTGATCATGAAATTTAAATTCGGGTGGCAGGGAGGGGAATCATTATTCTTCATAGGGATTCGTTATCCCCAGACGGGACAGGATGGCAATTTCCATGGTTTCCTGAAGCAACTCATCTTCAGGTGATTTTTCATGGTCATGGCCAACGAGATGTAAAACACCATGAACCACCAGGTGCATCAGGTGGTCCGAGAAGGTTTTTCCTTGTTCATCCGCCTCTCTGGCGACCGTCTCATAGGCGATCACCAAGTCACCGAGCCATAATGGTGCCTCGGGCGGTTGGCCATCCTCGTCCTCCTCGAGCATGGCGAAGGAAAGGATGTTGGTGGGTCGGTCGATGCCGCGATAACGATGATTCAATTCCTGGACTTCGCTGTCGTTGGTCAGTCGAACATCGATTTCGGCCCCCTTGTAGCCTCCCAGGTGATCCAGGGTGACCCGGGCCGCTTTGCGAACCAGGGGTTCAACTTTTGGCCACGGCGATTGCACCCGCACGACCCGCACCGTTGCTGTCACGGCGTACACCCTCCCGGCGTTGTTTGTTTTGATCGGGATATTCAATACGATGGTGATAGAAGCCCAAGGTCAGCACGCGGATGAACGCCTCTTCGACCAGGGCGATATCCTTGAGATTCAGGCCACACTGATCGAGTTGATTGTCGGAAATCTTATCGGCGATCAATCGTCGCACCAGGGCCTGGATCTGTGATGAAGAGGGGTTGCGGAGGGTTCTGGCGGCTGCTTCCACCGAGTCTGCCAGCATGATGATTCCCGCTTCCTTGGTTTGGGGTTTGGGACCCGGATACCGGAATTCTTCGGCGGTGATATATTCCCCTTTTTTGGCGGCCTGGTTGATGGCCTTGTTGAAAAAATATTGCAGCAAGGTTGTTCCGTGATGGGTCAGGATGGCTTCGCTGATCGGCCCCCCTAGTTTGTGATTTTTGGCCAACTCCTGTCCATCCTTGACGTGGGCCATGATCACCTTGGCCGACATGGAAGGCAGCAGATGGTCGTGTCGATTTTCTCCCGATTGATTTTCGACGAAATAGTTGGGTTTGGTCATTTTACCAATGTCGTGATAAAGCGCCATGACCCGTGCCATGAGGGGATTGGCATGGATATTTTCCGCGGCGGCTTCGGCCAGGTTCCCCATCATGACCGAATGGTGATAGGTCCCCGGGCTGCGAAGGGAGAGTTCCTTGAGCAAAGGATGGTCGCCGGAGGCCAACTCCAACAATTTGGAATCGGTGGTCACATTGAACACCGACTCCAACAGCGGAATCAAAGCCAAGCCCCACAACCCCATCAACAAACCACTGGTCATGGCCATGAACATGCCGATGATCCAATCGAAACCGGGTTTGTTGCCGCCTAGAAGTTCCACCACCGGCATGGCGATCATCTGCGCCACCCCCACCCAGACACCCGCCAGCAGTGTATCAAAACGCCGACGGCTGGTGCGCAACCGAGCGCCGCCGACCAGTGAGCCGATCATGTAGTAACAGAATAATGGCAGCCCGCCATTGGCCGTCAGGGCCTCAAGAAAAGAAAGGATGATCCCGATGATGATGGCTCCACCGGGTGTTCCCGCGCGCGCTCCGACGGTGAGGGAGGCCAAAGCGGATGCCAGTGCCACATGGGGCAGATAGACCACCATATGGGTGGGAAGTCCCAGTACTTCGGTAATACCCTGACCAATGGTCAGGGTGATGGTACTGATGAACGATGTACCCAAAAGGATGGCGGCCAACATGTAAACCGTTTCTTTATCCTTGGGAAAGGCCACCGAGGTGACCAGCAGAAACCATCGTCCCAAAAACAGCAGGATGCCAAGGGTGACTGCCAGGCCAATGAATTTCATGATTTTGGCACCGGTCCATTGGCTGCGGTTCAAGGCTTCGATTTTCAACCGTGCCGCCTCGCTGACCACTTCTCCCTCGCGCACGATCATCTGTCCCCGCTTGGCCTGAAAATAGACCGTATCGATTTTGTCGAAGGCATGTTGCCGTCGTAGACGCGTCTCTGCCAGGTTGAGCACCAGATTGGGGCGGATCATCGCCCGGGTTTCGCGCAGCAACCATTCCTGGATTTCACGGGGATACTGTTCCAGATGCTTGCGAATGGTCTCGCCGAGAAGCCAGCGCATCCCATTGAGATCGATAGGTTTATCCCAATCTTTTCCCTTGCGTTCCTTGCCATCGATAATGGAATAGATCATCGATGGTGTATCGCGCAAGTCCTTCAACACTTCCGGGTTGCTGACCACCGTCTGATTGCGCAGCTCCCCCAACCATTCCGAAACCTTGTGGGCCAGGATCGGCAGAGAATCCAACCCAATCAGCGTCTGTACGACCCTGGGGGAGATTTCCTCCTCCAGCCGCAGGGAGAAATCTTCGGTAATTGCATTGATATCGAGCTGGTTGCCCCGTTCCTTGCGGATGGCCTCCAACCAATCCAAGGCATCGGTGACTTGTCGGATGACCGGGTCCATCATCCCCCCGTCCCAATCGTAGATCGTTGGAATCCCCTGGGAGGCTGCCAGTCGCAGCTTGAGCGTGGTTTCCTTGTCCTCCACCAGCAGATCCCGATCTGCCTTGATGTTTTTTTGGGCAATTTCGCCCACCTCGGGAAGATATTGAGGTTTCATGACCACGGGTGAGTTGATGATGGTCAGGACGTGGACGTACAGGACGAACATCACGCCATACAAGACCATTTGCGGCGTGATCCATTTTTGACTTTCTTGTTGGGGTTTTTGCAACACCTTGGTGATCGTTTTTTCCCTGGATTCCGCCATGGTTCATACCGATCCTCCGTTTTTCCATTGCTGCCTGCCCGCCCGGTCGTACGCCTGAACGATACTTCGTACCAACGGATGCCGAACCACATCGTGTTCGGAAAAATGGATCCAAGCGATTCCTTCGACGTGTTTCAATATGTCCATGGCGTCGATCAATCCCGAACGGGTCCCCCTGGGCAGATCGATCTGGGTGGCATCACCGCAAACGACGGTACGGGATCCTGTGCCCAGGCGGGTGAGAAACATTTTCATTTGTTCCGGGGTGACATTTTGCGCCTCATCTAAAATAATAAACGCCTCCTCCAGGGTGCGACCGCGCATGTAGGCCAGAGGAGCGACCTCCAAGGCATTGCGGCTCACCATTTTTTCCATTCTGTCGGCTCCGAGGGTATCCTGGAGGGAATCGAACAACGGGCGCAGGTAGGGATCGATTTTTGCCTGCAGGTCACCCGGCAGGAAACCCAATCTTTCCCCCGCTTCCACAGCGGGACGGGTCAGAATGATCCTGGAAACCGACCCTTCCTGAAAGCGGGCGACCGCCGAGGCGACCGCCAGATAGGTCTTGCCCGTGCCCGCGGGACCGATGGCAAAGGTGAGTTCGGAACGGCCCAAGGTCTGGATGTAATCGGCCTGTCGGAGGGTGCGTGCCTGGATGGTGCGCCGCGGAGTTCGGATGACATTTTCCGGAGCGAATACATCTCTGACGCCACCGGTATCACACAACGCCCGAATGCCCGCCTCAACGCATTGTTGATCCACGAATTGGCCCCTTTTTAATGATTCATAGAGGGTTTCCAGGAGTATTCTGGCTTTTTCCACCAATTGCCAGGAAGCTGTGATGACCACGGTATTGCCGATGGGGTGCAATTGCACTCCCAATCGATGTTCCATCAATTTCAGATGACTGTCCAATTCGCCAAACAGTGACGCTGCCAAGCGATTGTCGGGAAATTCCACAACATGGGAACGCAACTCCGCGGCAGGGTGATCGTTCATATCGACAGGCCAAGCTTCCATGTTTTCCGTTACGGCAGATCCGCGACGCAACTTCAATCAAAATTGGCACTCAAGATTTTGTTTGCGCCGGTCTTAGTCCTTTCACAGCAAACGCCCTCTGAGGGAATTGGGCAGCCCTTCGACGATTTCCACCATGACCATCTGGCCGAGCAACTCCGCACCGCCGATGAAATTGACCCGCCGATGGCCTCTGGTTCGCCCCATGACCATCCCGTGGCCTTGACGCGACTCTCCTTCCACCAGGACCTCTTCCTTCCGGCCCACCTGGCGGCGATTGTTTTCCAGTTGTACCCGGTTCAAATGGTCTTGAAGCACCGCCAGTCGTTGTCGCCCCACCGCGGCTGGAACGGGGTTGGTCATGGTGGCTGCCGGGGTTTCGGGGCGGGGGGAAAAGAGAAATGAGTAGGCATGGTCAAAACGGACCTCCTCGATGAGCGCCAGGGTAGCTTGGAAATCTTCTTCGGTTTCCCCCGGAAACCCCACAATGAAATCGGAGGCCAAGGCCATATCGGGGTGGGCGGAACGCAATTTTTCGCTCCATTGGCGATAATGCTCCACACCATGCCCACGCCGCATGGCTTGCAGGACCGCATCGGAGCCCGATTGAATGGGAAGATGCATATAGGGACACAACTGTGGGATTTCGGCAAAGGCCTGAACCAGATCGTCGGTCATATCGACCGGATGCGAGGTGACGAAACGGATTCGCTGTACCCGAGGCATCCTCGCCACTTCAGCGATCAACCGGGACAGATCGATGGTCACCCGGGCATCATTCATGGCCTGATAGGCATTGACATTTTGTCCCAGGAGATGCACCTCCACCGCCCCATTGTCCAGGCAAACCGTCACCTCTTCCAGAACCTCTGCCGCCGGGCGACTCCATTCCCGGCCTCGGGTCATGGGTACAACGCAATAGGCGCAAAAGCGGTTGCACCCTTCCTGAATGGTCACCGAGGCCACTGGCCCCGATTGTCCGGTTTCGGGAAGGTGGTCAAATTTGTCTTCCGCTTCGGCGTCGGTGGCTTGCAGTTGATGTCGTCCGCGGGCCAGTTGTTCCAGCATCTGCGGCAGTTCATGATAGTTTTGCGGCCCGAACACCAGATCGACGTAGGGCGCCCGGCGGAATATGTCGTTTCCGGCCGCCTGACCCACACAGCCCCCCACGGCAAAGATGACCCCATCCGCCGGCCGTCGACGTTGCACCAGCTTGCGCAGCCGGCCGAGCTCGGAAAATAATTTCTCTTCGGCCTTTTCTCGAATATGACAGGTATTGAAGATGATCAGATCGGCCGCTTCAGGGGTCGATACCGGATGCCATCCATGGCTGCGGCGCAGCAGATCGTCCATTCGACCAGCGTCATATTGGTTCATCTGACAGCCAAAATTTTTTATAAAGAAAGTTTTCAATCCTGCTCAAACCTTCCTGGATGGATGAAACCGGGACTGGAGGGCTGTCAATACCACCGAAGGGACGAACGGGGCGACATCTCCCCCCATTTTGGCAATTTCCTTGACGAGCCTGGAGGATATGTAGGTCGTTGACTCGCTGGCCATGAGGAACACCGTTTCCACATCGGCATTCAGTTTGCGATTCATGGCCGCCATCTGGAATTCGTATTCAAAATCAGAAACCGCCCGCAATCCCCTCAGAATGGTACATGCCCCGATCTTCTGAACGAAATGAATGAGAAGACCCTCCATTCGGCAAGGTTTGACCCGCGGCAGCCCCTGAGTGGCATTTTGTAGAAATGCAATCCGTTCTTCCACGGAAAACAATGCCGTCTTGCTGGTATTGTCGGCAATGGCCACGATCACTTCGTCAAAAAGGCGGCTACCTCGAGTGATAACATCGAGGTGGCCCAGGGTAATAGGATCAAAAGTTCCTGGATAAACTGCAATCTTTCTCATGCGGTCGGCTCTTTCCCATCAGTCTTTGCAAAAATGGAGATACGGGTATCACCGTAGCGTCGGTATTGCAATGGCTTCCATACGGAAAAATCGTTAAAGTGGATTCCCAAGCCATGTTCCGCCACCACCAGGGAGCCAGGAATAACAAAACGTAGTCGCCCGAGGGTCGTCAGCAGGTCTGGCATGAAGTGGCAGTTGTAGGGTGGGTCCAGAAAAATGATGGACGTTTGTTTCTCCGAACCTTTCCGGCGACGAGCGAAGAAAGTTTCCACGGCCCCTAGGGTGGTGCCGTGGATCGCCGATCCCGGGATCACCATCACATCATCGTTGTAGCGCAATCGGTCGATGTTGGCCTGTACGACTTGACAGGCGATGGGGTTGGAATCGACAAAGGCGGCACTCTCGGCGCCACGGCTGAGCGCTTCCAACCCCAGCAAGCCGCTTCCAGCAAAAAGGTCCAGGATCCAGGCCCCTGTCACCCGATCACCCAACATGTTGAATACCGCCTCGCGGACACGCCCGGTCGTAGGCCTGACGCCCCCTCCGACCGGAACTTGAATCGTCACTCCGCGATGGGTTCCTCCGGTAATCCGAACCATGGCCGACGCCGCGCTCCACCGTGATTTTTAAAAGGCTTCGGAAAGTTGTTGGTTGAGGCGCTCGATGAATTCGATCAGGTGTTCGACAATGGCATCACAGCCTTTTTCTATGGCAGTCAGGCTATCCCCACCCTGTTGAATCAGCGCCTCCAGTTCCGGGTCGATTTCCAGTTCCGGTGATTCTCCCATCAGGGCCTCCACTTTGACCGACATCTGTTCGACGCGCAAGCTGAGCCGGTCGATCATCATGTTCTTGAAACGTATACGCAGGGATGGGCCCAAAGTTGGTAATATTTCGTGGCTCAGGCGCAGGACAATCGCTGTTTTCTTTTGTTTGCTTAAGATGGTCGTGCGGATTGTTTCGTCCAGGTAGAACCTGGATCGAGGGGGTGAGGTCATGGATGGCGGATGGACAATGACGTTTGTGATTCGTTTGCGTCCGGTCAAGAAAGCCACTTCACCAAAAAAGTCTCCAGGTTCCAACTGCGCCATGGGAATACCGGCTCCTTCTTTGACGACGCTGGCATAGCCATGGAGCAAGACGAACAGCGATCGATCCGCTCCCCCCTCCTGAATCAGGAATTCCCCGGTATCGAAACCCAGAATGTTGAGAAAATCCCCGGCAATTTCTTCGGCCTCTCCCTCCTCAAGGAAAGAAAACAACTCCAGGGCATGGATGATCCCCTGGACCTGGTCCGTGCTCAAGTGATTGAATGTGACCACCAGCTCGCTCCCGACACCACGGTATGAACACCTTAACGATCTGTTCCCGACCACGACCCGGGCTGATCCAAACCGTTGAAGACCCGGATGAGGCAGGCCTCGTCATGATATGTATCCCGAACTTCAGGGGGAGTGGACCCGGGCGCCAAGGCCTCTGAGTGGGAGGGATCAAGACTGGCCCAACCTGTACCAATGCATCCAATCAGCCATCCAAAAAACACACGGTGAAACTCAACGTCCCGACCACCTGGGGTGCTGGATACTCCAAACCGCCGTAGGTTACCATGTCCGATCAAAAAAATCGAATGAAACAACCGTATCCAGGTAAATTATCTGCCATATCCGATGGTTGAGCCGTCGATTCGGCTTTGTAATCGGGTGACCTGTCTGGTATCGTGGGCCGGGGCTGGTCCAACATGGCAGACCCGACGCGTTCATTCCCTACACCATCGGAGACAAAAACATGCTGATCGACCTGGGCACCCTATCCGCGAACCAAGTCTACCATACCGTTACCCAAACGTTGGTACCGCGTCCCATCGCCTGGGTATTGACGGAAAATCAATCAAAATCCTTCAATATCGCCCCGTTTTCCTATTTCAATGCCGTCTCCAGCGAACCACCTTTGATCGTCATTTCCATCGGTCTGAAAAAAGATGGCTCCCCCAAGGATACCCGGCGCAACATCCTGGAGAGAAAACATTTTGTCATTCACATCGCCTCGACCAATCTCGTTGAGGCCCTCAATAACTCATCCGCCGAACTCCCCGACGAGGTGTCCGAGGTGGAAAAAGAACATCTCACTCTCGTCGAATTCCCTGGTTTCAGTCTCCCCCGTGTCGATGGATGCAAAGTGGCCTTCGCCTGTCGTTTCCACGAGGTCATGGAAATCGGTAAAATTCGTCAGGCGCTCATCTTTGGAGAAATTCAGACTATTTTTGTCGATGATTCAGCGATCATCAGGGATAGCAAAGGTCGCGTCCGGGTTGACGCCACGGCCGTCGCCCCGCTTTCCAGATTGGGACCCGGGGAGTATGCCGAATTCGGTCAGCTCCTGCGTCTGCCCATCCCCACGGCCTGAGACAGCCCTCTTCAATCATTGCAATTGGCGGTGGCTCAATATTTATTTTCTGATTTCCACGAAGGAGAGTCGATGAAAGGAGGCCGACGACCGACCAATTCTTCCAACATGATCAATTCCGCATCGGTATGTCCAAGCATGGGGGCCTTTTCCAACGCCGCCCCTGCCGATGTCTCATCCTTGATATAACGTGGGCTTTCGTGATGTTTGGTGACCACGGTCTCGCGAATCCGGGAATCCTTGAGGGACTGAATCTCCGCTGTTCCGTAGCAGGTACATACGTAGGTGCTTCCAGGTTGATACTCCAGGAAAGCCGCCGTCCCCCGAATGCCGATGGTGGCGTTCGGGGTGTTCAATGTCCGCAACCCGGGACTGAATACCGACAAAACCTTTCCTTGTCGCAGGATGAAGCCGAGGGTGGAGCGACTCGCGGTGCCGACAGCCTCCCCTCCGACCGTATTCGCATCCGTTGCCACTGCCGCTTCCACGTTCATGGCCAAAGGACGATCCAGCAGACGCAATGTGCTGTTGGCATGCACGAGAAAGGCGTCAGCGCCGGCGACGATGGTCACGCGGCCACTCTTTCCGGTGGTAATCAGGCCGCCCGGAACCGGGACCATCCCGGGTCTCGCCGCCACCCCATCGAAAAACACCTCTCCCTGTAGGTCGACCACCCCCTGGTCTGGGGTAGGTTTGCGGCTCAGGCATCCCGCCAGGACAGGGGTTAAACCCAGTCCCGTCATCCCAATCGTCCAGGCAAAACGGGTCAACAACGTTCGACGGTGACGGTCTGGCATTGTGTCCATGAGCATTTCCCGATCTTCGTCCGCAAAGATGGTATTGACTAAACCTATGTTGTACAGGTCCACCGAGAAGCGTCCATGCGGAAGTGACGAATTGGATTAATGATGTCTTGCGGGTGAATGTCGTACCTGAGTCCATCAGATGGTACAACTTACCACCATACCTTGGGGCTGATGCCAAGCTCGCTCAGTTTGATCAGAATCTTGCCGCGGCTGATGGGTTTGTTGATATAGCCGGTACATCGCCCTTCTTCGAAAGCACGCTTCATTTCCGAGGTGGCGTCGACCGCCGTCACCATGACGATGGCCGACTGATTCTCCTGGGGCACCCCCGCTTCGTCTTCGATTTCTCTCATTTTGCGCAAAGCTTCTTGTCCATCCATGACGGGCATCATGATGTCCATGAGAACGAGGTCGTAAGGTTGTCCCTCGCGCAGGTGCATGGCAAAGAGTTCCACCGCTTCGGCGCCATCCACCGCCTGGTCACATTGGGCGTAAGGATCCATGACTTTGGCCAGGACCAACCTGTTTTCGATTTGATCGTCAACAATGAGACATTTCATGGGGCTATCACAACCCTGGCAGACGTTTGACCCAAGTCATTTGCTGAAAGATCCGTTCCAAGGAAAATTATGGTACATTCCACAGACTTTGTCACGGAAAAGGAAGGGCTTCAGGCTAGAAATACACGGGGTCAGGTTGCTCAACTGGCATTGGAACGGTGTCCAGTCCCTCCTGGGGAGGGGGGGGAGGGGCTGGCGTGAGGGGGATCTCGGGCGAGGGGGGGAGACCCGCGGCGGGAAGGACCGTGACGGGTGTCTGTTCCTGCCAGGGCAGCGGTTCCTGCCTGGTTGGTCCGCCGGAATCGATCCGGTATAGAGAGTAGTTGCGATGACTTTGTCCCTTTTCGTCGAAATAGACCATTCCGGCGGCTCCGTAAATACCCTGCCCTCCCTTCAAGACGGAAAACCAAGGCTGTCCTGACATCCGCTCCACACGCAAAGCCTGGGCAAGCAAAGCGACCGAATCGTAGGCCAACATATCCAATGGGGTCGGGTTTTCTTTCCAGGTTTGGTAAAAGGAGGTGTTGAAACGACCGCGGGCGGTATCATCGATATCACAAAAGTAGGCGCCTTTGATGAAGTCGGTCCCTTCCTTGAAAAGCTCCGGCTTGTTCCACAACGATGTCCCCATCAAGGTGACCCCCGGGGGGCGGATCTTGAAAAAGGCCGCTTGAGATGCAATCAATCGAACATCCTGGGCGCTGGCCGGGATGAACAGTCCGTCGAAGTCGGCGGCGGTATCCTTGGCGGATGGCGATGCGTCTTTCGAGTCGATGTTGAGCAACGCTTTCAACCAGGGTGAAAAATCATTGCTACCCGGCTGAAAGAACGCTACCCGCGGGACGGTTCCTCCCCATTGTTGCGCGGCGTCGGAAAAGGCCTGGGTGAGCAGATGGCCATATTCGGTTTCCGGGGCCAGCACCGCGATCCGGTGCAGTTTTTTCTCGGCAACGGCGATTCTGGCCATGAATTTTGCTTCATTTTCTGGAATAAAGGCGTTTTGGAATACGCCATTTTCGGGTTGCGCAATACCGGCATGGGGGTTCAGGGTCAGGATAGGCAGGCGATGGCGGGCGGCCACCTCGACGGCTGCCTTGGTGGCTTCGTGAAACACCGGGCCGATGATGGCCCCAACCCCATCGGCACGCAGTTGCTCCACGGCCTGTTTGGTGGCCTCGGCCTTGACGTGACTGTCACTGATTTTCAGGACGATCCTGGTATCGGGGTAGTCCCGAAGGGCTTTCTTTGAGGCCTTGAGCAGATTTTTTCCCAACGTGGCATGGTCCCCGCTCAATGGCAGCAGCAGACCGACGACCAGCGTTTGTTGGTTTTCACCGGGGGCCAGGCGACGTTGCGCTTCCTGGGAGGTGAAATCATTGCTGCGGGCCGACTGCCAATAGTCTTTGGCTCCTTGGGCAACCGTCCCCCCCTCCTGGTATTGTCGGTCACCCAGAATCAGGGCCAACAGAGGGGCCAGGGGTGATCCGGAGGGTTGCAAGGCATAGAGTTGTTTCAATCGTTCGGTATCGATCTGATCCACGGTGGCCAAGGCCATACGTGCCTGATCCTGACCGAGTTGTCCCGGTGGCAGCATCGGCAACAGGTGTTGCGTGTTTTCCGCGTTGCCGTACTGGACATAGCTTTTGACCAAACGTTGCCAGGCAGCGAGTCCCTGCTCTCGAGGGGCGGTGGATCTGGCCACCTTGATCCAGCTCTCCCAGGCTCCCTTGAGATCGCCTTTCCGAGCCTTCAGGTCCCCGAGCAGGGTCAGGCTTTCCCAGGCATAGGGCTGCTCGGTTCGAGAGGCGGCGTCGGACAACAACGACCAGGCGTTGCTCGTTTCTCCCTGGAGCATCAGATGATTTCCCAGTCGATAGCGGGCCTCGTTGGCCTGGGAGGTCGTGCCGAAACGTTGGATGATCGTCTGGTATCGAGCCATGGCTGTATCAATGCGGTTGTTCTCGACAAGCTTCCGGGCCTCTGCGATCATGTCGTCAGCTTGGCGTGTGTCATCGGCAGTTTGGGCCATCCTGACCTTGGGGCGCGGCTCCCGAGCCTGGATGTCATTATCCATGGCGCGGGCTTTTTTTTCGGCCTGTGGCAGGGTGCACCCCCCAGCCAGCATCGCACTCAAGATCAGGAGCCCAAGGAGGCCTCCGATCCCGATGGACAATCCAGACGTTGTTGCCGACTTCCAGCGCAGGCAGACTCGTTCACCAGTAAGCATGGACATTCTCATGAGAGCAGGTTCGCAAGTGGAAACAACTATCGGTACGTTGTACATCGTTCCGACCCCCATTGGCAACCTGGAGGATATGACATTTCGCGCCATCAGGATATTGAAATCGGTCCATTGCATTTTGGCCGAGGACACCCGGTTGACCGGAATTCTCTGTCGTCGCTATGATATTACTACTCGCAGGATCAGCCTGAATGAGCATAATTGTATTGCAAAAATACCTTGGATCCTGGAACAGTTGCAGGCCGGCCATCACTTTGCGCTCGTGAGCGACGCCGGATGTCCGGGGATCAGCGATCCGGGACAGCCGTTGATCCGTCAGGTGATTCTGGAATCCCTGCCTTTGGAAGTATTGCCCGGGCCGTCAGCGGCGGTAACGGCTCTCATGGGCAGTGGTTTCTCCATGGATCGATTCGTGTTTGAAGGCTTCCTGGCCAGGAAAGGCAAAGAAAGGTCGACGATTCTTCAGGCCCTGAAGGACGAAAGACGCACGATCCTTCTGTTTGAATCCCCCCTGCGTCTCGGTGCCACCCTGAGAGATCTGGCAGCGGCCCTGGGGCCGGATCGATTCGCCGTGGTCGCCAGGGAAATGACCAAAATCCATGAAAATTGGCACCGCGGATCGCTTTCCGGGTTGGCAGAATTTTTTCGGGAATCGGCACCGCGGGGGGAGGTGGTCATCGTCGTCGACGGGGCTCCGGCGGCGGCGCCCGACACCGATTCGGCCGCTGTGACCGAACAGATCAGGTGTGCCCTGGAGGCGGGCATGAAAGTCAAGGAAACGGCACGGCTGTTGGCCACTCAGACCGGGCTTCCGGTCAGCCATCTGTATCGTTTGGCTTTGCGTCTGAAACCCTCCCAATGACCTTATCACGGCAGCATCTGGGGCGTGTGGGCGAGGCGAGGGCCGCCATGTTTCTGACCTCACGGTCGTTTACCATTATCGAACAAAATTATAGGACCAGCTTTGGCGAGATTGATATTATTGCCAGAAAGGACGACCTGCTGGTTTTTTGTGAGGTCAGGACGCGCCGTCTTGGCCTGACCGTTGCCGTCGAGACCATTGGTGAATCCATCAACAGCGGCAAACGGGATCGCCTGGTCCGCCTGGCTGAATTCTATCTGCACAACCATCCCTCTTTGGAGGGTTGCGCTTGTCGCTTCGACGTCATTCTCGTGGCCCGGCAACTTGGACGATGGCGTTTATATTGGCTTGAGGATGCCTTCCGCCCCGGATGGTAGATCCGAACGGTTACCCACTCACTTTTTGCCTCGGTACCCCGCCAACTCCACATAACCATTCCCCCAAACCTTCTTCCCCCCGTGCATTCCCTGAAAGCGCACTGCTCCCTCCCAATAACGGATCATGGTGCGTCCGAGTTCCTGGTCTTGCAACCAGGGGATGATTTGCAGATCCAAATCGGCTGTTTGGCAACGCAGGCGCCAACCGGAAGGGTAACGGATACCGGTCATCGGGCTGACCCAATCATCCAAAGGCTCGACGGCAACCCCCTTGTCCGCAATGGTTACCACTCGACCTTCGGGACTCACCAGCGTGCCACCACTGTTGAAACCCGATCCGCCTCCCTTTTCCCGCATATGATACACCATCATCTCCCATCCATCTTCCAACTGCAGGGAAAACCAATCCCACCCCTCCTGAGATGGAGCCAAACTGCTGGTACTCCATTCACGATCGAACCAGCTGGATCCCGAAACACCAACGCGCTCTCCGGCCGTGGTTATCCAACCCGAGGTTGCCATTCGCGGCAATGAATAATAATAGGAAGCATTTCCAGGTTCGCTGCTCTTGCGACTCAATCCATGATCCCCCTGAAGCACAACGGGTTTGGCCGCCACCAGCGTCAGATCGATGGCAAAGGAATCCTGATGGGCCGTCAGATGAATCGACGGCTGCCACGGAGAGCCCCCGGCGGCTGTCATGGACCAGTTCCCCAGCCAGACACGAAACGGATCGGCGTTGGCGCCAGCCAGATCCAGAGCTTCCCGGGAAAAGCGTTGCCAATGATGAAATTGTTTTTGCTCCACGTCGGTCAGGGCAAAATGTCCCATATAGACCTGGGAAGTTCCCCAGGTTGAAGGGCGAATCCCTGAATCGGCGGCGAGGGCAAAACGGAACAAGGTCAGTTCATAGCCGTAATGACGTCCTGACGACGGCGATGTCAGATTGCCGGTCATATACCACCATTCCGCCTTGAAGCGGGGGTGGGGGCCGTGATCCCGGGGAAATTGAAACTCGCGAGGTTCATAGGCCCGCTCGAAGTCGGCATCGTCCCCTTTCTGACTCAGAATGGAGGCCATCACCGCATTGTCGGTGTCCGCGGTGGGGGCGTCAAAGCCGATGACCACCCCGCCGGCGATGATTATTGTCGCGGTCAGTAAAACCGCAATGAGCTCACGCCGCGTCCACATCAGTCACAAACCGCCTCAGGGAATGGATGCCACTTACTGCTGCTCACGCAATGCCTCCAGTGGCGAAGTTCGCGCCATGTTCAGGGCAGGAAACAAGCCTGCAAGCAAGGCGGTCGGGGTTGCAATCAGCAGTGCCTGAATCAGCACGCTCACACTTGTCACCCGGTGCAGGCTCCATCCGAAAGAACGATAATTGATGACATCGACCAAAATCCACCCCAGGAGGTAGCCCAAGGGCATGGCCAACAATCCGGCGATGAAGCCCATGAAACCCGTCTCCAGGAGAGCCAGACGCAGCAGATCACCCGAAGTCATCCCCAAAGCCCGGAAAACCGCCAACTCCCGGCCACGTTCCAACTGGATGGCCATCAACGCCGTCCATATGCCCAAAAAAGCGGCCACCACCCCCACCATGCGCAACACCCGGGTCACGGCGAAAGTACGATCCAATATTTCCAAAGAGGCCTCACGCAATTCGCGATTGGAACGGATTTCTACCGGATTGAAAGCTGCGGTTGCCTGACGGATGCTTGCCATCACAGCCGCCACGGTCTCCCCCTTCTGGACCCGTATCCCCATGGTGGCCATGGCATGGTCCTGCCAATAACGGACGAACATGGTCCGGCTGATGGTGATGGAACCGGTATCGGCACGGAAATCGGCATAGATCCCGGCCACGGGGAGATCACGGTCTCCCAACGGGGTCGGAATGGTCAGACGGGATCCCACCTCCAGATGACGGCGAAAAGCCAAGGATTCGGAGACCAGAACTGCCTCCCCCTGTTGAAACCTGGGCCAGGAGTCCAGAGCCGAGCCGGCGATGAACCAGCGTTCCACATATCGGGGCCAATCAACATCCAAGACGAACAGGTTGACAATCCCCTCCTGGGTATCCATCCCGACCCGCCGCCCCAGACCGACACTGGCCACCCCGGGGACCTTGGACACCGCCGCCACCAGTTTCGGGTCGAGAATGCCCACTTCCACCCCGGCACCGGTGGAGGTCTCTCCGGTGGAGAGATAAATGTCGGACGACAAGGTATCCATGAGCCAATGTTCCACGGTGACCTGAAAGCTGTCCACCAGGATGCCCATGCTCACGACATTGGCGACCGCCACCGTCAACGCCGCCACGGCGACCCCGGTACGGCTCAGGTTACGGGGGACCATGGCCAACGCCAATGTGGCCATCCATCCCCCAACACGTTGCAGGATCGGTTGGATTGAACGGACAAGGAATACCATCAGCACCGGGGTGGCCATGGCGGCCCCGGTGGTCAGGAGGCCCAGGGAGATGAAACCGGCATAGAGGTTGTTTCCCGGAAGGGCCAGAAGGATCATCCCGCCCAGGATGACCACGGCGCCCCACAGCCCCATGTGCCAAACTCCTTGGCGGGTGGCCAACTCCAGGGCGGAACGGGTCAGAGCGACCGATGGCGGTGGTTGCAACGCTTCCCAGGCGGCCGGAAAAGTGGCCACGAGGGTGGCTCCCAATCCCAATAACAACCCCTTGGCCAGGAAATACGGATCCAATGGTAATCCGGTGATCTGAAGACCGAAATAGAGATCGTTGATGGTTCGCACCACCAAAATCAGCAACCCTTGGCCCAGGAAATAACCAAAGATCAACCCCAGGAAGGTTCCTGGCATTCCCAAAAGCAAGCCATCGACCAAAAGTTGCACCAATAATTCCCCCCGCGTCACCCCCTGGGCCCGCAACAGTCCGATCCAATGGCGCCGGCGAACCACGGAAAAGGTGATGGTATTGAATATGATGAACATCCCCACCATCAAGGCCATCAGACTCAACACCGACAGGTTCAAGCGAAACGATTGGGTCAGTCCCTCCAGGGCCTGGGAGTGATGCGCCATGGCCATCCAGTGCGTGGTCTCGGGGGCCTTGGGGAGGGGCGAACCTGGGTGTAACACGAGGTCAATCCGGGTCAATCGACCGAAAAAGTCCAAGAGTTCCTGGGCCGTGGCCACGTCAACCACCAAGGTATCGGTCAAACCGTGGCGGATCAGGGGATCGGCATCGTCCAAAAGGCCGATGATGGCGAGGGTATGTTCCTTGCCGAGAACCGATATGGATAGGGTATCCTGGGCGGTGATTCCTATTTTTCCAGCGGTTTGTACCGACATGAGCGCTGTTTTAGGGACGGTCACCAGTTTTGCCAAATCAACCCCGGAGGCGTTTTGGACCAGGTGAGGACGCAAGGGGGCATCCGCCACCACATCAATCCCCAGCAGGCGCAGAACCATTTCGGGGTGTTTGACCAGGACCACCGAACCTTCCACTACCGGTGCCGCCTGCGCGACACCCTCCTGCCAACGTACCTGACCAAAAATGTGTTCATCCATCCCCCCCGGAGGCCCGACCAATCGATGTGTCGATCGGCCGGATATCGCCTGGGTGGAGAGGTGCATGGCCTGAATGGCTCCCTGATTGGCCAAGTCCACCGCGATCACCACCGCCACTCCCACGGCTATGCCGGCGATGGCCAAAAAAGTCATCCAGGGGTGTCCGAGGAAATATCGGAGGCTGGCGTGAATCAGCAGGGGAACGACGCTTTTTTTCATTATAAGGATGTTATTTATCTCTGTAGACCCCTTTCAAGGCTATTTGTGGCTGGACAAGTGGCTCAATCAACAAACAGATTCATGGAATGGGCCGGGAAAGGGGGAAGGGCGAGAATGGACAAACCTTTGGGGCTTCGTCCGGGGCCGAATCTGGGAAGGGACTCATCCTTTCCCAGACCCCTTTTTCTTTTTAATCATTCTAAACCGGAAGGGAGCTGAATAGTTACGATTTTATTTAAGAACGGTCTCGACCGTTGGTTCGTTCTTTTTCCCACGCCACCATTTGATCAGCGCAACGACAATGACCATCAGGACCACCCCCCCTAAAACATACATTTCATATTCCTTGACCCGTCCCAGAAAGACTTCCACCGCCTTGCCGAAAAAATATCCGGCGGCACCGAACGAACCCGCCCAAATGAACGCCGCCAAAAAATTGAGAACCATGAACCGGAAAAAGGAAAGCTGGCTCAAGCCAAAGGCTACGGAGCTGATATTGCGGACCCCATAAAAAAAGCGGTAGGACAGAATAAACCATGCATCCCAGCGATGAATCAGATCCAAAACCCGATTCAAGCCCTCGGTCCATTTCCCTTTCTTTTTCAGGAACCATTCCCGCCCCAACTTCCGCCCGATCCAGAAATAGGCCTGATCGCCCATGAAGGTCCCGACGGCAGCCACCAGCATGGTCAACCAAATATCGAAATATCCTCGGGATGCCAGGTACGCCGCCACCAGCAGGACGGTTTCCCCTTCCACAAAGGTCCATGCAAACAGGATCAGATAGCCATATTCACGAAGTAGTTCTTCCACGACCGTACCCGCATTCGAGCTGAATTCATTGAGAGTCAAAACGCCAGCGCTGCTATGAATGATCGTCAGGCCAAGCGTACCAATCTTGCGGCAAAAAATCCGTCCATGTCCGAAATTCCGAGCCTGGTTTGAAAAGCGCCATGAGGCGTGATCCATCCGGAGTCCAGACCATCCGCTTGCAGGGAAACGGGATCATGACGCCATTGGGGATGATCAGCGAGAAACCGGTTGACCACCTCCTGGTTTTCCTCCGACTCCATGGAACAGGTCGCGTAAACCAATATCCCACCAGCGGCAACTCTGGGGGCAGCCGCTTTCAGGATGGCCAGTTGCTCCTGCTGCATGCGCGCTGGGTCTTCGGGTTTTCGCAGCCATTTGATATCGGGGTGACGGCGAATGATCCCGGTACCGGTACATGGTGCATCCACCAGAACCCGGTCAAAAGTACGTCCATCCAGAAGTCCGGGGTCGGTCATATCCCCCGCCACGATTTCGACCCCCTGAATCCGCAGCCGGCGTAGATTTTCCCGCAATCGTTGCAAGCGGGCCTGACTTTTATCGAGCGCGGTCAATTGTACCTGAGCGCCGGACTGTCGCGCCAGATCTGCCAGATGGGCGGTCTTGCCGCCAGGAGCCGCACAGGCGTCGAGAATCCGATCCCCCGGTTGGGGATGCAATAATCGTGGAATCCACTGCGCCCCTTGGTCGGCGACGGCAAAGGTTCCCCGATCATAACCGGGCAGATCCTCCACCCTGCCGCCGGCATCCCAAATCAGCGCATCCGGTGTATCGGGACAGCGTTTCGCGCCCGCCTCCAGGAGCTGCTTCCAGGTGATTTCCCGGGCAGGAGGGTCTCCATGCAGCCGAAGTGTCAATGGTGCCGGTCGATTGCCTGCTTCCAGGCGTCTGCGACATTCCAGCTCTCCTTCCCGCTCCCACCATCGCTTGACCAACCACAGGGGAAAAGAGGTGGCTACCGCCAATCGTTCCATGGGATCGGCGATGGCGTTCAATATCGTACTCTGGTCCTTCGATACCGCTTGACGCAACACCGCATTACAAAAGGAGGCCATGGCCCTTTCCCTGGAGTTTTTGACCAGGGTGATGGCTTCAAACACCGCCGCCCGAGCCGGTATCCTGAGAAACATGGTCTGGTAGAGGGCCGTCACCAGAACGGCCTTGATGAAGTGTCGTTTGGCGGGCAATGGTCGGGACATGCAACTGGAAACCATGGCATTCAATAAGGAATGGTGCCGCAGCGATCCCAAGGCAATCTCACGGGCTAACCCTTTGTCACGGACTGAGAGCCCTTGCAGCCAATCATGACCACGCAGCTGCATGCCGTCATGCATGACCTGCATAAGCGCCAAAACCGCGCGCCCGCGAGGACCAGTATTCATGAGGTCTCCGGGGGTCATGGCGCCGGTGAACTCGCGTCATTCATGCCAGAATGTCCTGCAGGCGTTGCCACAACACCTCCAGCCCCTCGTTGGTATGGGCCGAAACCGGAACCACCGGTGGCAATCCGTAACCGGGGATCTGCAGCACCCGTTGCTGTAGATCTTTCAAGGCCTGACGCCGGGGGTTGGATTTCAATTGATCGATCTTGGTGGCGATGGGAAGCCAGGGAGTCCCGGAAGCGGCCAGCAGCGCCATCAATTCCAGGTCGAGGGAAGTCAGGCCGCGGCGTAAGTCCAACAGGATCACAACCGCGCGCAATCCCGACCGGTTCTTCAGGTAGTGTTCCATGACCCGATCCCAGACCTGACGCTGATCCCGGGGCACTTTGGCATAGCCATATCCAGGCAAATCGACGAAGATGAAACGTCCTCCCACCGAAAAAAAATTGATTTCCCGGGTCCGACCAGGAGTACGACTGACCCGTGCCAAATTTTTTCGGTTGAGCAATCGGTTCAATAACGACGATTTACCGACGTTGGAACGACCCGCAAAAGCGATCTCCGGGAATGTCGCCGCAGGGAAATCACGGCTGTCCACGGCGCCGGTGATGAACTCGGATCTGAGATAACTGCCGGGATGTTGATTCATGATGCTTGAAAAGGACTCACAAAAAGTGGCAAAGTTGCCTGAATATTAAGCTTCCCCCCCAACTCCAAGATCGCCCTGACCGTGAATGCCATCGACGAACTGTTTGCCAACACCGCCGCCCAGGGTCATCGTGTCCCTCTGCTTCTGGCCCCCATGGCCGGGGTGACCGATGCTCCGTTTCGCGGTATCGCCATCAGATATGGCGCCCATCTGGCGTTCTCGGAGATGATCGCCTCTCAGGCCATGGTGCGCAACTCTCCAAAAAGCATTAAAATTGCCAGCATCCTGCATCCTGAACCGTTCTTTGCGGTACAGATTGCCGGCTCCGACCCCCAGGTCATGGCCGAAGCCGCCAGAATGAACGAAGCCCGTGGCGCCCGTATCATCGATATCAACATGGGATGCCCGATGAAAAAAATTACCGGCGCTGGGGCCGGCGCAGCGTTGTTACGGGATGAATCCCGTGCCGCCACCATTGTCAACGCCGTCAGTCGCGCCGTCAAGGTTCCGGTAACGGTCAAGATTCGTCTGGGTTGGGACCGTGAACATCAAAACGGCTTGGCCATTGCGCGCTTGGCGGAACAGAACGGCGCCCGTATGGTTACGATTCACGGACGGACCCGCCAGGACATGTACCATGGTCGAGCCGATTGGAGCGCCATCGCCGCCATCAAAAAGGGACTGTCCATCCCGGTCATTGGCAATGGCGATATCATTGATCCTCAAAGCGCCTTGGAAATGCTGAGCGTCTCGGGTGTGGATGGCCTCATGATCGGACGTGCCGCCTTGGGCAGACCCTGGATCTTCGCCCAGACGACCCAATTCCTGGCCGGAGGTCCAGTCCCTGCCCCCCCCGACAGTGCCCACCTTCTGGATCTGGTCATGGAGCACTTCGATGCCTTGATCCGGCACATGGGCCCGGAGCTGGGCAACCGTATGGCACGCAAACATCTCGCCTGGTATACCCGAGGATTGAAGGGTGGCTCCCGTTTTCGCGATGCCGTCAACCATTCCCCCGACCATCATACCACCGCAGCCATGATTCAGACCTTTTTCCGTTCTCAACCCGAATTCAGGATCCACTGATGCCTACGGCGAAAATAGAAAAAAGATCACGGGAACATCGCCCTTTTTCGCTTCATGTACTCTGGGACCATATCGATCTGGCTCTGCTGGCCCTGGATGACCGGATGATTGTCCAAAATGTCAATGCGGCCTGTGAAAGGATGTTCGGCAAGACACACCGATGGCTGACCGGGCAACCGATCGAAGCGCTGTTGCCCGGTTATCCGGTGGCGGTGGATCTCATTCAAAGGGCCCAGAATCTGAACATGCCTTTTCGCAGTCGCGATTCCCGCATCTCCCCCGCCCCCGGGCGGCTGCTTATGGTTTCCCTCACCGTCGTTCCCCTGCGCAGCGCCGAAGGTCATCTCATGGGGACGCTGCTGCAGTTGGAGGAATCGAGTGATTCGGAACGTCTGGAGCAAAGGGAACGCTTGAATGAAACCATCGATTCCCTCGGATTTTTGGCGATGTCGGTGGCCCACGAGGTCAAAAATCCGTTGGCGGGCATCCGTGGTGCCGCGCAGCTCATCGAAATGCAACCTTTGAATCCGGCCGCCATCACCTGCACCCAACTGATCCGTTCCGAAGTGGATCGGATCAGTCGTCTGCTGGATTCCCTGCTGGGGCTGGCGGACAACCAACCGGTCATGGAAAAAGAGACCAACATTCATGAAATAATCAACCATGTGCAAAAAATCATCGGACCCATGCACCCTGAACCACTTTTCGATTTTGATCCATCGCTGCCCTTCATTCGCGGTGATCGGGACCAGCTGGTGCAGGTGTTCTTGAACCTGATGCAGAATGCCCTGGAGGCCCTGCGAAACGTACCCAATCCCGTCTTGCACATCCAGACCCGGATCTCGGATCGCATCCGGTTCGAACAGGGGCGGCGACGAAAACAAATCATCATTGAAATATTGGATAACGGTCCAGGAATCCCGGAGGAGCTGAAGAAAAAAATCTTTTTGCCGTTCGTTACCACCAAAACCAAGGGAACCGGTCTGGGACTGACCATTTGTCAAAAAATCGTTCACGAGCATAATGGTCAGATTGAGGTGGAAAGCCATCCCGGACGCACCATATTCCGCATTTTTCTCCCCATACCCTGACTATGAACCGCAACCTAAAAACCATTCTGGTCGCCGACGACGATGCCTCCATCCGCTTTGTCTTGGAAACAGCCCTGGGACAGGCGGGTTTTGCCGTGGAAACATTCAACAATTGTCAGGATCTGCTCAGTCGCGCCACCCATGGAACCTGCGACCTCGTCATCACCGATATCGTCATGCCGGGTGGTTCCGGGCTGGACCTGCTCAAAACCTTGAAAACTCTGCGCCCGGAGCTGCCAGTCATCGTCATCACCGCGCAAAGCACCTTGCGGAATGCCGTCAGCGCCTTTGAACGCGGGGCGTTTGAATATTTATCCAAACCTTTCGATATCATTAACATCGTCGAATTGGTCGGTCGGGCGTTGGATAGCCAAACGAGCCATTCCCCGAAACGGGGGGTGGACATGGACCGTTTTGGCGGCATCATCGGTTCATCCCGGGCCATGCAGGAATTGTTTCGCACCATCGGCCGTCTGGCCAATTCGGAAATGACGGTACTGATCCACGGCGAATCGGGGACCGGCAAAGAACTGGTTGCCCGGGCCATCCATGCCCACAGTCCCAGACGCCATGGACCGTTCACCGCCATCAACATGGCGGCCATACCTAAAAATCTGGTGGAAAGCGATCTGTTCGGCCATGAAAAAGGGGCCTTCACCGGCGCCATTTCCCGACGAACCGGTCATTTCGAACGCTCGCGTGAAGGAACGTTGTTTCTGGATGAAATCGGCGATATGCCCATGGAAGCCCAAACCCGACTGCTCCGGGTGCTGCAAAACGGAACCTTCACCCGCATCGGCGGAACGGAAATCATCAGCGCCAACGTACGCATCATCGCCGCCACCCACCAGGATCTCCCCCTGGCCATCAGCAGCGGACGCTTTCGTGAAGATCTGTTTTATCGCTTGAACGTCATCCCCTTGAGCGTCCCATCGCTACGCTCCCGTCCCGAAGATATTCCGCTATTATGCGACTATTTTTTTGCCCAGGTTTCCAAGAAAACCAATATTCCCCCTAAATGGTTTACCCCTGAAGCCATGGCCCAGCTCCAAAGCTATAGCTGGCCCGGGAATGTCCGCGAGCTGGAAAATTTGATTCAACGGCTTATGATTCTCTCCCCCCACGACACCATCGGTTCCGATCGTCTCGATTTCATCGACGCCGATGCCCCCGCCGCCAACATACCGCTGCCGGTCAGCCCCGGACTGTTGGATCCACCTCGACACCCGCGCCCGCTCCCGGGCCCCTCCCTGGAGGACAGTATCATCGCCCTGGTGGAACGCTATTTTTCTGAAAGCAACAGCAGTGACATCTCCGACCTCTACGACCGGATTTTGCGAGATGTAGAAAAGACTCTCTTCCATAAGGTGTTGCGAGAAACCAAAGGGAACCGAATCAAGGCGGCGCGTATTCTGGGCCTGAACCGAAACACCTTGCGGAAAAAGTGTCATGACCTGGGTTTGGAATGATCTCGCTTCATCATCGGAACCCATTTCAGGTCCTTGGCGACACTTCTCCACCAGGGCAATCAGCAAAACCTGATGGTTCCATGACCCGGGACGTTGACAGCGGGGCCGAGTTTTTTTAAATTACCAGAGAAAGCAGAGAAGAAACTCAATCAGACTATGGCCGCCCGCTGACGATGGATGCTTGTCCGGGGGCCGCAGCGTGTCGTCAGGAGGGAGCCTGCGACCCCGACCGATGTCTCCCATTCGGATTGCCAGCCATGTCCCTTTCGTCCCAGGCCCTCTGGCCATGAGTCCGAAACCGGAAAGACCAGAGCCCGGGGGGAGCAAGTTGTCCGACAATGCTGCCAACAGCTCTGTCGGCAACATCCGACGATCGAAGGTCTCGGGGCCGGCTCTGGGCATGCGGCTGGGAACGGAGCTGGTCGTGACCACCATGGTGGGGACAGGTCTGGGTTACCTGATCGATCTCTGGCTGCAATCGAGTCCATGGTTTTCCGTCGTCTTCCTGCTTTTCGGCGCTGCTGCCGGTGTGCGTAACGTGTATCGCCTGGTCAATACCGATCCCGCGTCAACCTGAAGAGA
>JADFZF010000170.1 GCA_015232645.1 Magnetococcales bacterium
ACCCTGTCTTCCTAGTGTTCCCATCCTGGCGGGCCGCATCCAGGCCGGCAATCTGTATGAGGCCCTCCGTCTGTTCGTCCATCGCGAGGTGACGCCTCCTGTTCGCCTCCAGGAGACGGATTCCTTGCTCGCCTGCTGGCCATTGGGGCAGGGACCCGACGATCCTGAGACCACATCCTTGGATCCGGTCACCGATACCCGGGATTGGTCCAATCAGATTCATTGTGGACAGCGTCTGATTCGTACCGGACGTATCCCCAGACCCGAAACAGGGAGGGAGGGATGACCAACCCCTTTTCCATGATCAAAATCGTTGTCCCGGCTCGAGTTTTGTTCCGTCATTTCAAGGGTCGCGAGGGGGCCAGCAATGATGACGGCTATCGCATCCATGGACTGCTTTCCGGGTTGTTTGGTGACTCGGCACCCAAGCCGTTTAATTATCATATCCAGGGCCGCCAGGTGGTGGTGGGTTATACCGATGTGGATGACCGTGGCCTCATGGATCTGGCCAAAACCTATGCCGAACCGGATGTGCTGGCGGTTTTGGCTGACAATCTTCATGGCAAGCCCATGCCGGTTTTTCCTCAGGGGCAGCGGTTGGGATTTCGCGTCAACGTGATACCGATCCTTCGCAGCAATGGCGGCTTCTATAAAAAAGGGGCCGAGGTCGATGCCTGGCTCATGGCGCGGGAACGCGTTCCGGAAGGTGAATCCGTTCCTGATCGGCAGTGGGTTTATCTGGATTGGTTGCGGCAGGCTCTCGCCCGACAGGGAGGGGCCGAGGTAGAACACGCTGCAATCACCGCCATGCGTGGCGTCACTCTTCGACGACGCAACGATCAGCGCGATTTCGTTCGGATCAATCAGCGTGAAGTGGTGTTCCAGGGGACGGTACGGGTAATCAATTCCGAGGCCTTTTATCGGCTGATGCGCCGCGGTATCGGGCGTCATCGGGCCTTTGGATTCGGTATGGTGTTGCTCACTCCTCCCCAGAGCAGGAGCGTTTGAAATGTTGGTCGGCCGTCTTGGTTTGGAGACCGCCCGCATTCCCCATGCCGATCGGCATGGCCTTCTCTGGCTGGGACGAGGTCATCTCCAGGTGGAGGCTGGAACGTTGCATTTCATGGCTGCAGGATCCTCGGAGTTGAGCCCGGGGGATTACCAGATCCCTTTTCAAGGCATCTCCATGATCTTGCTTGGACCAGGCACGACCGTCAGTCACGATGCCTTGCGATTACTGGCACGTCATGGTACCGGCCTGATTGCGGTTGGCAGTGATGGCGTTCGACTTTACAGTGCGCCACCTCTGGGGCCGGGTGATTCCGCCTTGGCGCGCAGGCATGCTACGGTCTGGGCATCCGGGACTCGAGAACGCATCCGTCTGGCTCGACGCATGTATGCTTGGCGACTGGGCGAGGTTCTACCGCTTAAAAACGATATCGCTATTTTGCGTGGCATGGAGGGCGCACGCATGAAGGAAACCTATCGGTTGTTGGCCCAACGGTTTGGCATCGACTGGCACGGTCGTCATTATGATCGGGATAACCCGACGGCCGCCGATCTTCCTAATCAAGCCATCAATCATGCCGCCACGGCTGTAGAGGCGGCGGCCACTATCGCCGTGGCCGCTACCGGGACGATCCCCTCTTTAGGGTTTATCCATGAGGATTCAGCCAATGCTTTTTGTCTCGACATCGCTGACCTTTTTCGGGATTCAGTGACGCTCCCTTCGGCATTTCAGGGAGTACGTGATCACCTGAAGCAACCCCAAGTCGATTTGGAACGACATGTACGACGTGGTTGCGGTCTGATCTTCCGCAAGGAGGGCGTGATTTCCTCCATGATTGATCGGATTAAGGCCTTGTTTTCCGATGAGGATTCAGATAATTCCGGGAGGGGTACATGACCGTCGTGGTAACCCGTGACGTTGCCGATCGTTTTAGGGGGTTTCTTGCATCTTGCATGTTGGAGATCGCCCCCGGTGTCTACACATCTCCTCAACTGAACAGTCGTGTGCGGGAAAAAATTTGGGTAGTACTTCAAGAATGGTTCACTCAACTGGGTGGGGGTTCCATCCTCATGACCTGGTATGAAAAACGCTCATCCGGGTCGCAACAGATTCGTTGTTTGGGCATTCCTCCTGTCGAACTGGTGGATGCAGATGGCCTAATCTTATCCCGGCGGCCCCTAACCTCCCAGGAAACGGAACGATTGGCTGCCTTATTCAAAGTAAAAATGGATTCCCTAATCGATAATCAATCTGAAATAAAAGGTTGACAAATTTGGGGCGATCTTTGAAAATTGATTTGTCTATTTGGTGTTACGATCTAGAGGTTCCCCCGCGCTCGCGGGGATAGACCCCGGGTGGTGGGGTCGATTTGGAGAAAGTCAGGGGTTCCCCCGCGCTCGCGGGGATAGACCCTTGTAATCGCTGATGCTCTTGTTTTGGTCGGCGGTTCCCCCGCGCTCGCGGGGATAGACCTAATACGGCTGATTTTTTGTCTTTCAGGGTTTAGGTTCCCCCGCGCTCGCGGGGATAGACCTCTTATAGGTTTTAGTCATCTTC
Source organism: Magnetococcales bacterium (assembly GCA_015232645.1). GTDB lineage: Bacteria > Pseudomonadota > Magnetococcia > Magnetococcales > UBA8363 > UBA8363. The sequence goes on from JADFZF010000170.1 coordinate 2,567, forward strand.
CCATCGGACAGATTCCCCCGCGCTCGCGGGGATAGACCCTTCTTGCCCTCTCTGCGCGCGGCCAAGGCGGCGGTTCCCCCGCGCTCGCGGGGATAGACCTTTACTAAGTTGGTTTGGTGGTTAAAAGAAGGAGGTTCCCCCGCGCTCGCGGGGATAGACCCCCACCACTCTTCCGTCCCGTCAGGCCATGCTAAGTTCCCCCGCGCTCGCGGGGATAGACCCAGTGCCCGCGCCTCCTTGCAACGGCTGGAGACGGTTCACGCCATTGGAGTTGGTGCTGATCGGCACCAAGGCGGACTCGCGCCTCTGGAACGAGTACATCCAACGCTACCATTACCTCGGCCACAAACCTCTTCCCGGCGCACAACTACGTACTTCGTCTTCGCTACCGGTCGGATCGTGGCTGCTCTCGGTTTCGGCGCAGCTGCCTGGCAGACAGCCCCTAGAGACCGTTTCGTCGGCTGGCCCCCAGGAACAGCGCAAAAGGAACTTGCCCCTCATCGTGAACAACGCCAGGTTCCTCATACTGCCGTGGATCCGATCCCACAATCTGGCTTCAATGATCCTAGCCAAGGTCGCCAAAACGCTCCCAGACCATTGGTGGTCCGTGTACAACGTGCGCCCCGTGCTGATGGAAACCTTCGTTGAGAAACCGCGTTTTCAAGGCACTTGCTATCACGCTGCCAACTGGATTCACCTCGGAGAGACCAAAGGCCGGGGAAAACTCGGCCCCCATGGAATCCTGGGCGTGCCAGTCAAAGATATCTGGATCTACCCAATGAATCAAAACTTCAAAATGCTGTTGTGCCAGTGACATAGAGAGGGGGGTGGCCGAATATTTACCTGCCACTCTGAATAACTTATTGATATTATTTAGACAACATTTTAAGATTTTGAATTGTAGTGCCATAATCTATATTGATATACTTGCGCGACTTGACATGTCAATGTAACATGGCCGCATGTATATCCGTCGAACAAAAACCAGAAACGCCTCGACCGGCGAATCCTATCATTCGCACAGGCTTGTCGAATCCAAACGCCTTGGTAACAAAGTCAGGCAGGTGACCTTGTTGAACCTGGGACGCCACTTTTCCATTGCTCAAGAGCAATGGCCCACTTTGTGTGCGCGTGTCGAACAACTGCTGAGAGTCCAAACCTCGCTGTTGGAGGTGAAGTGTTCCGTGAAGGTCGAACGAGAGGCACAACGGATCGTCAGTCAGCTGCTGGCCAGGCAGTCCGACCAGGTATCCATCGGCCAAGATCATGAAGAGAACGAGGCCCATCATCAGATAGGGAAGGATAGAGTTTCCGATACTCAGCCCGGAGTGGAGATCCAGGATCGGGTAGAATCGGTCATTGTGGATTCTTTGGAGTCCGTTCGTCCCCGAACCGTGGGGGTTGAACATGCGGCCCTCAGCGCCATGAACCAGGTTGGATTCATCGATCTCCTTGAAGAAACAGGATTTACAGGTCCACAACGCATGGCCGCCGTGGGATCCATCATCGGAAGGATGGCCAATCCTGGTTCCGAGCGTGCTACATATCAGTGGCTTGCAACCAGAAGCGCTCTTGGAGAGTTGTTGGATATGGATTTCGAGGCCATGAGTATGATGCAACTTGATCGTGTTTCCGATCTTCTGGTCAGAAATCAAGAAGCCATTGAAAAAGGTTTGTTTGATCGGCTGCATGATCTGTTTGGTTTTTCCTGTACGGTCACCTTGTATGACCTGACAAACACCTTTCTGGAAGGCGCGACGAAGGATAATCCAAAAGCGCAGCGTGGCCATTCCAAGGAAAAAAAATCCGATTGTCCCTTGCTGACCATGGGGTTGATGCTCGACGGTAGTGGTTTTGTGCGACGTTCCAGATATTTTGCCGGGAACATTGCAGAAGCCAAAACCTTGGAACAGATGCTCCAAGGACTGGATGCTCCCAAAGAAGCCATGGTGGTGATGGATCGCGGCATGGCCACCGAAGCCAATCTTTCCTGGTTGCGCGATCAGGGATACCGTTATCTTGTGGTCAGTCGGAAACGGAACCACCCATTTGATCCCGAGCAAGCGATGTGCATCGAAACCGCGTCCAAGGAATTGGTATACGTGCGGAAAGTGGTGGATCCCGATGGACGGGAAGTCCGGCTGTATTGCCGCTCGGAGCGTCGCGCCCAGAAAGAAGAAGAGATATCCCGACGTTTTACCGAACGGCTTGAATCCGGCCTTCAGAAACTGTCGGATGGGCTATCCAAACCGAAAACCATAAAATCCATCGACAAGATCTGGGAGCGCATAGGGCGGTTGAAGGAAAAGTCGTGCGGGGTCGGTCAACATTACCATATCGAAGTCATTCCCGACGAAGATGGTCAAACGGCCAAAACCATCTCCTGGAAACAAAAACCTGTCGAAGGTTCACAACTGACCCATCCGAGGGTGTATTGCCTACGCAGCAATGAAACAACCTGGGATGAAAAGACCCTATGGAGGACCTACATCAGGCTCACCGATGTGGAGGCTGTGATCCGGTCATGCAAATCCGAGCCTGGCATGCGCCCGGTATTCCATCAAAAGGAAGAACGGAGCGACGGGCATCTGTTCATCACAATCCTTGCCTATCAATTCGTTCAGATTATCCGCGGACGGTTGAATGAAAAAGGGATCAGCGGCCATTGGGAAACTTTGCGCAAAATCCTCTCGGGACAGCTACGAATTACGACGACTTTTCGTCGTTCCGATGGCCGTGCGCTGCATATCAGAAAAACGACACGGGCAGAACAAGATCAGAGGGTGATCTACCAGTCACTTGGAATCAACATGTCTCCGGGAGGAGTAAAAAAGATGGTCGTTTGACGAAAGAACATCAAAGAATGACGGGTTTGTAGCACCACTCGGAAATTTTTATTCTTGTAACTTATTGCTCTTTAAGAAATCATAAAATTATGTGTTAAACTTGGGCTACGACCGAAGGGAGGTTGTCCAAGGAATCGGACCGAAAAAAATGGCCCCGAGAATGATAACAGTTTCTTTAAATAACAGTAACTTGCCCATATGAAGAAAAAATCTGTTTCCTGATCTGGAACGGATCCGGGGTGTCCGCGAGGCGGGAGGGGATGGTAGGGGGGGCTCCGGGGGAGTGGACCAGGTGACCGGTTCGGCAACGGGCGAGGCTTCTCTTTCCGCGCCCTAAAACAAAAAAGGGGCGAGTTGACCGATGACTTGCAGCTCTTGCCTGTCCCAGGGGACTGTATCGGACATAGTGCCGGGAATCGGCGGCCCGGCTGTCTTTCATCTGGATATCGTGGAAGCGCCAGACGGTATCATCGATATATGAAAATATTGAAAGAAAAAAGGGGTCTGGGGGATTGCCCCCAGGG
>JADFZF010000171.1 GCA_015232645.1 Magnetococcales bacterium
CAAGGGCGAAGCCCTTGGTTGCGACATTTTTTTTGGCAGGTATTTTGTGAATGTACGTGTTTTCACCTTGAAATTGAGTGCATTGACAGGAAGTTTTGATGATTCCGAGGTGAGAGCCTTCACTTCCGACAAACGGATTCACTTGCCAATGCGGGATAAGCCGATCATCAAGCTCACTCGCAAGAAAGTGGGTAACAAGAAAGTTGGTAATAGGACATGAATAGAAATGTGCATAGACTAGAAGGAATATCCCTGCTGAAAAAATGGCATCGGGAAGAGTTACATAATAGAATCTCTGTCAACGTCAAGGACGGATCGGTGATGGTGTATATACCAGCTGGGGAGTTTGAGATGGGGGATGGGGAAGACACCGATTGTCCGAAGCATGTAGTGAATGTATCTGGGTATTGGATTGGAGTATATGCGGTGACGAACGGTCAGTATTTGAAGTTTGTGAGGGAAAGTGGGCACCGTCCGCCTGGAAACACGCATTGGAAGGAAGTGGCAAAGGCGGATCATCCTGTGGTGGATGTGAGTTGGGAGGATGCCGTTGCTTATGCAACGTGGTCTGAGTGTCGTCTGCCGACGGAGGCGGAGTGGGAGAAGGCAGCGCGGGGTCCATTGGGGTTGAAGTATCCGTGGGGGGATGAATTTGATGGGTCGAGATGCCGGTATAATGGGAACCGTGGAAATGAGACGACGTGTCCGGTGTATGGGTATGGGGAGGGTGTATCTGGGTATGGGTTGTATAACAGCAGTGGGAATGTGTGGGAGTGGGTGTCGGATTGGTATGATGGAAATTTCTATGCCAATTCTCCACGTGGCAACCCTCAAGGCCCTAATTCAGGCTCCGACCGGGTCCTTCGGGGCGGCGGCTGGGACGGCACTCCGGCCAACGTCCGCTCAGCTTACCGCGGCAGGAACGACCCGGGCTTTCGCGGCAACGGCTTGGGTTTCCGCCTGTCGAGGACTTACCCTTGATTTTCTTACTCTTTTACCATCAGCGGTGTTGCTTTGCCGTTGTTTTTTCCCGTAGCCCTGGAGGGCGGCGAGAGGGCGGTTCTCAGCCCGACAGCCGCCCGTAAGGGCGAAGGGACGGGGTCCAGGGGAGGAACCCCTGGTGGAATCCAAGGGCGAAGCCCTTGGTTGCGACATTTTTTTTGGCAGGTATTTTGTGAATGTACGTGTTTTCACCTTGAAATTGAGTGCATTGACAGGAAGTTTTGATGATTCCGAGGTGAGAGCCTTCACTTCCGACAAACGGATTCACTTGCCAATGCGGGATAAGCCGATCATCAAGCTCACTCGCAAGAAAGTGGGTAACAAGAAAGTTGGTAATAGGACATGAATAGAAATGTGCATAGACTAGAAGGAATATCCCTGCTGAAAAAATGGCATCGGGAAGAGTTACATAATAGAATCTCTGTCAACGTCAAGGACGGATCGGTGATGGTGTATATACCAGCTGGGGAGTTTGAGATGGGGGATGGGGAAGACACCGATTGTCCGAAGCATGTAGTGAATGTATCTGGGTATTGGATTGGAGTATATGCGGTGACGAACGGTCAGTATTTGAAGTTTGTGAGGGAAAGTGGGCACCGTCCGCCTGGAAACACGCATTGGAAGGAAGTGGCAAAGGCGGATCATCCTGTGGTGGATGTGAGTTGGGAGGATGCCGTTGCTTATGCAACGTGGTCTGAGTGTCGTCTGCCGACGGAGGCGGAGTGGGAGAAGGCAGCGCGGGGTCCATTGGGGTTGAAGTATCCGTGGGGGGATGAATTTGATGGGTCGAGATGCCGGTATAATGGGAACCGTGGAAATGAGACGACGTGTCCGGTGTATGGGTATGGGGAGGGTGTATCTGGGTATGGGTTGTATAACAGCAGTGGGAATGTGTGGGAGTGGGTGTCGGATTGGTATGATGGAAATTTCTATGCCAATTCTCCACGTGGCAACCCTCAAGGCCCTAATTCAGGCTCCGACCGGGTCCTTCGGGGCGGCGGCTGGGACGGCACTCCGGCCAACGTCCGCTCAGCTTACCGCGGCAGGAACGACCCGGGCTTTCGCGGCAACGGCTTGGGTTTCCGCCTGTCGAGGACTTACCCTTGATTTTCTTACTCTTTTACCATCAGCGGTGTTGCTTTGCCGTTGTTTTTTCCCGTAGCCCTGGAGGGCGGCGAGAGGGCGGTTCTCAGCCCGACAGCCGCCCGTAAGGGCGAAGGGACGGGGTCCAGGGGAGGAACCCCTGGTGGAATCCAAGGGCGAAGCCCTTGGTTGCGACATTTTTTTTGGCAGGTATTTTGTGAATGTACGTGTTTTCACCTTGAAATTGAATGTATTGACAGGAAGTTTTGATGATTCTGAGGTGAGAGCCTTCACTTCCGACAAGGATGTGCATTCGATCAGGGATCATGCTTTTGTTCACCAGGGCGTGCCACATTTGGCGCTGGTGGTGACGTACCACGCGGCAAGTGGAAGCGAAAGTTCCGAGCCAACTGGAAAGAACCATGCCAATGAGCGTGACGAGAGTTGGCGCAAGGTCTTGAAGGATGCGGACATGCCAATGTTCAACACTCTGAGAGAATGGCGTGCCAAAAAGTCCAGGGAAGAAGGCATCCCGCCTTCTTTCGGGTGTACCAATAAACAGTTGGCCGATGTCGTCCGCCTGCGACCGGGAAACGTGACCGCTTTGGCCAAGATGGATGGGTTTGGCGAAGGACGGTTGAAGAAATACGGTCAGGAAATTCTAACAGTACTTGGCAAATCCGTTGGCACGAATATTCCGCAGGAAGATGAAGGAATCGTGCCAATACACAAACTCACTCTGACAACACGCAATATACACTATACACGCAATACTGTTTGCTAAACATGGTCTCTCACAAGTATGCATATCAAACAAATTAAAAGGAGTTAGACATGAAAAAACTCAGTGTGATTATGGTGGCAGTTTCCTTATTTTCACCTTTTTCGTCAGCACACGCGACATGTTTTGAAACAAACCCAGGCGATGGATCCGTGACACCAGGGCGGATGTCGATAAGCTCATGCAATCAGTTCATCTCCGAACAAGGAAATTACAAAGGGACAATTATGTTCAAAGTGCAAAGGGGTGATGGGTTCTACGGAAAATTATGTAATGAGCAGGCTCAAATAAATCACTTTATGCAGACATATACTAATGGAAGTGGTCAGTGGTCTTGCAGAGATGTCCAGGATCCGTGCTCATACATGGATAGTAACGGAATTTACAAAGTTGTCCCATCCGGTAGCGGTTATTCTCTTTGTACCTATATACCTAATAGATGACACGTCTTACGCCAAAAAAGGAAGCTTTTCAATGCCGCCCTGAAAACAGGGCGGCGAGATGATTGTGCCAAATGGAGGATAGACAGATGACGGCATCCATGAGGGATTGGCGAGCGCGAATCGAATCGGCGTGGAAGACGTTACGTAAAGACCCTGGGCAGGGAGATCGGAACCAGGGATCTGTACCCGTTGAACCTGACCCACGCAACCGGATCATAACGCTGGAAATGGACCTGCGCGATCGGGATGAGGAGATCGTTCGTCTTCGTCAAGAGTACGAACGCCTGCGAGAACAATCTGAACGGAAACAAGACGCTGCTGTTACATCCGGATTGCACAACCTGATGCGACATTTAGCCCCTCTTTTATCTCAACTGGCCACCATGCAGGCATTGGTAGAAGCAGGACGGGAGATGCGGACTGGGGATGTGTTGAAGCTGTTCAGCAAGGTGGAGCGCGTATTGGCCGAGGCTGGTATGGCCAGGATTGGCTTTGTGGGAGAGGAAACCCTTTTTGACAGTGTTTCACATCAGCGTTTAAGCGGCATGGATATCAGCAATGGTGATCCGGTTATCATACGATTTGTCGGCTACCGTTTGGGTGAGTCTGTCCTGGCCAAGGCCATGATCAGTACCCGGGAGAGAGAAATTCCACTGGAAAAGGAAAGGGCACCATCCGATGGAGCTGAACCATGACTATCGCTTTGGATTTTGGCACATGCAACACGGTTTTAGCCCGATGGAATCCAGCAACCAGGAGTGTGGAAACTCTGCGTTTGGATAGAATGAGCAAAACCTACATTTATCATCCACCTGGGGCAACCGGGGAGCGTCAATCATCGGTCATACCATCGTTGATCCACTTTGGGGGAAAAAAAGGAAACCTCAAGGTGTATGTTGGTGCTGAGGTGGAAGATGCTGGATTGACCAGTCACCGTGGAACCATTCGTTGGGCCAAGCTCGATATCCTCCGTGGTAACGTTCGTGCCACACGGATCAACGATGAATTGATTACCCCACGCGATGCTGCCGAACTTTTGATCGAGCGAGTTTTGCTTGCTACCGGGGGATTGCCGGATGAGGATCTCATACTCACGGTGCCGGTAGAGGCTTCCGAGGCCTACGAAGAGTGGCTCAAAGGGAGCGCGTTGAGGCAGTTTCGCGGCACGGTGCGCGTGTTGGACGAAGCAACGGCCTGCATTCTTGGCTACGATACCCATGTACGCGAAGGACAAGTGTATGTGTTGTTTGATTTCGGTGCCGGAACCCTTGATGTGTCGGTGGTCAAGACTTCCAATCTGGCTCAGGGTAATGAACATCCCAAGGTTTTGGGACGAGCTGGTGAGGAGATAGGCGGTTCCCTGATCGATCAATGGCTTTTGAAGGAAGTGCAACGGAGTAATGATCTTAGCGAAGACGAACTTGCCGATGTGGGTACTGCATTGCTGTTCCAGGTGGAAGACGCAAAAATCCGTCTGTCTAACGGAGAGAAATCATTTGATATAAGTCAGTTAAGTGATGCAACAGGCCGCTTGATCAGCCATGAATTTTCGTCCGACGATCTGCGTCGGATTTTGGAGACTCCGCGTCCAGAATTGCGAGATCGCAGCCTTTTCCAATCGGTGACGAGGACGATAGAGAGGGCTTTGGAGGAGGCTCTAGATAAATATGGGACACGCAAGTCCGATGTCAAAGGGGTGTTTATGGCAGGGGGGACCAGCCTTTTATTAGGGATGGCAGGGGTTGTGCGGAACCTGTTTTCAGATTGCCCGGTGCATTGCGAGGACCCTTTCGAGGCCATTGCTCGTGGGGCATGTCGATATGCCGGCGAAGATATTAGTCTCACCCTGGTACATGACTACTGCCTAAGGGCATGGGACGCTGAACGTAAGGAGGTTGGCCATACAGTTATTGTCTCCAAGGGTACTCAGTATCCGACCGAAAAACCCGTGACTGTAAAATATCTTAAAGCAACCTGTGAAGGGGCAACAAAATTGGGCATCGTGGTGGTGGAACGTTCCGTTATGATAAGTCCTGAACCAATTTTTGGAGTGAAAGATGGCATTTTTCAGGAGATTGGCACCCGACGTCGAGAAGAGACCGTTTTATGGGAACTCAACCCTGAAGATCGCGAATTCATTCATGCAGACCCCCCTTGTGCAATTGGTTCTCGTCGTTTTGTCGTTGGTTTTGGTGTGGATGCCAACCGCCGATTGACCCTTACTCTGAGAGATCAGGAACCCGATAACCACTCTTTTGTGCAATTCAAGAATGGTGAACGGATTGACCTACCGGTGCGAGACCTGCCGATCGTCAGCCTCACCCGAAAGAAAGTGGGTTATAGGACATGAATAGAAATGTGCCCACACTGGAAGAAACATCCCTGCTGAAAAAATGGCATCGGGAAGAGTTACATAACCGAATCTCTGTCAACGTCAAGGATGGATCGGTGATGGTGTATATACCATCTGGGGAGTTTGAGATGGGGGATGGGGAAAGCGGAGATTGTCCGAAGCATATGGTTGATGTCTCTGGGTATTGGATAGGAGTGTATGCGGTGACGAACGTTCAGTATTTG
>JADFZF010000172.1 GCA_015232645.1 Magnetococcales bacterium
AGCCGTGCCACCGGTGGGTTCATCTCCCGTCTGATATTCGATATCAACTTGATTCGGGCCGTGGTTTCCACGACCATCGCCGATATCATCCGGGAAAGCGCCACGGTGGTTTTCTTGTTCGGGGTGGTCATCGTTCAGGCGGCCGATCTGGCTTTGGTATCGGTGACTGGAATACCTCTGGTGGGTTATATGATCTTCCGCTTTGGCTTGATGATGCGGCGTCTCAGCCGCAATCGCCAGGAATTGATGGAAGAGGTGACAGCTCACCTGGAGGAGTCCATTTCCGGCATGCAGGTGGTCAAAACCTTTTCCATGGAACAGCACGAAAGCGATCGCTTTGCCCGCATCACCGGTCACGTCCTCGACAACCAGATTCGGGCCGCCAGGGTCGATTCCCTGGCCAAACCCGCCGTGGATATGGTGGCAGGCTTGGCCATCAGCGCTGTAGTATTGGTGTCGGGGAAGACCATCGTCAGCGGCGAAATTACGCCAGGGACGCTGTTTTCACTTTTGACCGCTCTGATGATGGCCTACAGTCCTCTCAAGCGGATTACCATGCTGTACAACAACCTTCAAGGTGGACTGGCGGCAGCCCAGCGGGTTTTCGAAATGATGGATACCCAGGCGACGATCGTAGAGCCCCCCGGAGCCATCGCTCCTCCGCCAATTCAGGAGTGCATCCGTTATCGGGGTGTCTGTTTTCGTTATGACAACACCGACCAGGAGGTGCTGACAAGTATCGACCTGACGGTCCGTCGGGGAGAGAAGGTGGCATTGGTGGGACAGAGTGGCAGCGGCAAGACCACCCTGGTCCATCTGTTGCCACGATTGTTCGATGTCCAGACGGGGGGGATCAGCATCGACGGCGTCGATATACGTGACATGACTCTCAAAGGATTGCGCAGCCAGATCGCCATCGTCAACCAGGACAGCCAGTTGTTCAACGATACCATCCGCAATAACATCGCCTATGGCCGCATGGATGCCGACATGACGGAAGTGGAACGGGTGGCGCGCATGGCCAATGCCTGGGACTTCATTCAATCTTTTCCCGACGGTTTGAATACCCGGGTGGGTAATCGTGGCGTGATGTTGTCGGGAGGGCAGCGGCAACGCATCGCCATCGCCCGTGCCCTGCTCAAGCCAGCCTCCATTCTCATCCTTGATGAGGCGACCAGTGCTTTGGATTCGGAAAACGAACGCCTGGTACAGGATGCTCTGGATCGACTCATCCAGGCCTATACCACTTTGGTGATCGCACATCGTCTTTCCACGGTACGTAATGCCGATCGCATCGTGGTGTTGAGCCGGGGGAGGATTGTTGAGCAGGGCAACCATGAACAACTGTTGCAACAGAATGGCGAATATGCCCGGCTGCATGCGATGCAATGGACCAGGGTCGGCAAGGCGGTGTCATGAACGATAACGGTCGGCGTCTGACTATCCTGCATACCGAAAGCTCACTGGGGTGGGGTGGTCAGGAAATTCGCATTCTGGAAGAGAGTCGGGTGATGATGTCCCGCGGGCATTCGCTACGCTTGTTGTGCCCTCCCGATGCCCGCATCGCCACGGCGGCGATGCGGTATGGGGTACCGGTGACCGTAGTCCCCATGGGACGCAAAAATGTTAGAGGATGGCTGGCGGTGCGTTCCTGGCTCAAGGATCATCCCGTCGATGTGATCGTGACTCACAGCTCCACCGACAGTTGGCTGGTGGCTCTGGCGGCGCAAACCTTGTCCCATCCCGCTCCCATTGTCCGTCTGCGGCATATTTCCACCGCCGTCCCCGACAATTGGGCCACCCGATGGTTGTATACCCGGGCCAGCCGGCATATCGTCACCACGGGAGTCGCTATTCGCGAGCAACTCATCAACGTCAACCGATTCCCCGGCCAACAGATCACCTCCATACCTACCGGTATCGATCTCGACCGTTTCGTCCCGGGCCACCGGGATGAAACGCGACAACGGCTTCGGTTGGTCAGCGATGGTCCGATCATCGGCATCGTCGCCACCTTGCGTAGCTGGAAGGGGCATGTGTATCTTTTCCAAGCTTTCAGGGAAATGGTCACCGATGGTTTGGCTCCAGCGCCATTGTTGGTCGTGGTGGGGGATGGCCCGGGCGAGGACAATCTGCATCGACTGGCGGCGGAACTCCAGATCACCGATCGAGTCCATTTCGCCGGCCACCAGATCGATCCGGTTCCCTGGTTGCAAGCCCTGGATCTGTTTTGCCTCCCTTCCTATGGCAACGAGGGGGTGCCTCAGGCGTTGATGCAAGCGATGGCGTGTGCCCTGCCGGTGGTCAGTACCCCGGTGGGCTCCATCCCAGAGATCGTCTCGTCGGGGGAGAATGGTGTGTTGGTCCCTCCGAAGGATAGTCGTACCTTGGCAGCCACCCTGAAACGGCTATGGCTCGACCCGGGATTGCGGCACCATCTGGGACAGGCGGCCTCGGCAACCGCTCGTTCCCGTTTTGGCATTGAGGCCATGGCCCAGGCGATGGAAGCGTTGCTGACCCGTGTTGCCGTCACCCGGTAAACGGAGAGAGTCGATCTCCTTGGTTGTGGAGGAACCTTTGCCCCGGCGTATCCTGGTGATCAAATTCAAGCATATTGGCGACGTATTGCTGGCCACCCCTCTGGTGGAGGTGTTGCATGATCATTATCCCGGCTCCAACATCTCCTTCCTGGCTTTTGACGGTACCACGGATGTGCTGGTGGGCCATCCCATGATCGAAACCGTCCGCGGTTATCGTCGCGGCAGTGGTTTTCTGGCATTGATACGTCTGTACCTTTGGCTCTACCGTTCCCGTTTTGATCTGGTGATTGATCTTTCCGGGGGAGGGGATCGCGGCGCCTTCTGCACCTTCGTGACCCGGGCCAGGGATCGCTTCGGTCATCTGCTCACCCGGGTCCCGTGGCAGCGCAATCTCAGTAACCGTCTGGCCTACAACCGTTTGCAACCCGAGCCCGATCACGATGTCCATACCGTGCTGCGTGATCTGCGTTTGGTCGCTCCTCTGCGATTGCACTATCACAGCCTGCGCGTCACCCTTCCGGTTCTGCCCGGCCCTAGACGTCGGGTTCATGAGCTTTTGCTTCAGATGGGAGGGAACGATGTTACACCTCTGGTAGTCATTCATCCAACGTCTCGGTGGATGTTCAAATGTCTCCCCCCGGAAACCATGGCTGCGGTCGTCGATCTGTTGGCGCAGAACCATGGTTTGCGGGTGGTGTTGACCTGTGCCGACGTGGAGGTGGAACGTGGATATATCTCCAGGTTGGTGCAGCATGCCCGCAGCGCCCCCATGGTGTTGGCGGGATGCCTCAGCCTTCAGGAAATGGCCGCCTTGCTTCAGTCCGCCCGGGTCTATGTGGGCGTGGATACTGCTCCCAGTCATATGGCAGCCGCTTTGGATATTCCGTCTCTGGTGATTTTTGGCCCGACCAAACCGCATATGTGGGGGCCGTGGCCCAATGGTTGGCGTGAATCTCCTTACCCGCGTCAGGGGGGGGCTTTCCAGGCGGGCAAACATCGCATCTGCCGCATGGATTGGCCATGTGTTCCGTGCGATCGGCCGGGATGTGAGGGAACCAAGATCAGCCGATGTTTGACGACGATGTCGGTCGAGTTCATCATGGAAAACATCGTCCAGGTTTTGAACGGGACGGGTTGACGGGGTTGGGACCGCATCGGTCCCTTCCCGGAGCCATCCCATTGACTTGTACTCGAGTTTATTTTTATTGGCACTCCCGCGGAGCGATTCCAAACATGTGTGGAATTTGCGGCAAGGTGGTATTTCATGGCGAAACGATAGAGCGCCCATCGCTGCAGGCGATGTGTCGTGCCATCGCCCATCGTGGCCCCGATGCCGAGGGGATTCACATCGATGGACCCGTAGGCTTGGGGCAAACCCGTCTGGCGGTGATCGATCTGAGCGATGCCGCCGTGCCGCCGTTGACCAATGAAGATCGTTCCTTGTGGGTGGTTTTCAACGGCGAGATCTATAATTTTCAGGCGTTGACGCTGACATTGAAACAGCGGGGGCATCATTTTTCCACCCGAAGTGATACCGAAGTCCTGTTGCATTTGTACGAGGACTACGGAGCCGACATGGTACAACATCTGGAGGGGATGTTTGCCTTCGCCCTGTGGGACCAGAAACGGCAACGCCTGCTGGCGGCCCGTGACCGTTTCGGCGAAAAGCCGTTTTTTTATCGTCAGGACGCCCGATTTTTCTTGTTCGGCTCCGCCATTCGGGCGATTACCCAACATGGAGACATCGACATCACCCCGGACTGGCGGGCCATCGACCGGTACCTCAGCCATCAATACGTGCCGAGCCCTCTGAGCGCCTTTCAGGGGATATCCAAACTGCCCCCGGGGCATCTGCTGCTGCTGGAGGGAGGGGGAGAGTTGACCATCCGGCGTTATTGGCAGCCGGAGGCGCAACCAACGATCATTGGCCGTCCGCAGGAGGTCCAGGAGGAGTTGTTCAAGCGAATGCGGGAATCGATACGGTTGCGTATGGTCGCGGATGTCCCTCTGGGGGCTTTGCTCAGCGGGGGCATCGATTCGGGGACCGTTGTGGCATTGATGGCGGATTTGAGTTCACGACCGGTGCAAACGTTTTCCTTGGGGTTTGCCGATGCGGGGGCGGACGAACTCCCTTTTGCCCGCCTAGTGGCGCAACGATATGCCACCGATCATCATGAATTGCATCTGGATGTTTCCAGTCTGGAGTTGTTGCCTGAACTGGTGCGTCATTACAACGAGCCTTTTGCCGACCCTTCCGCCCTGCCCACCTGGTGCGTGGCCAAACTGGCGCGAGAGCATGTCACGGTCGCCTTGACGGGGGATGGGGCGGATGAATCGTTTGCCGGTTATGCCAATTACGCTAAAGCCATGCGGCGCCATTGGGGCGACTCCCTTCCCCAGGGGATGCGGGAGGGAATCGGCAGACTGGGGAATGGGTTGGCGGGCCTCATGGGCCGGGGAACGCTGGCTGCGGTCCTGGAAAAACAGGCCGGGCGTCTGTGTGGCGGGGTTCCAGGACGATTCTTGTCACGCATGGCCATTTTCAACCCGTGGGATAAAAAAAGGTTGTATGGCCGGGAGCTGGTGGCGCATCTGTCCCGGGGAGACCAGGTGCCGTCGGGATGGTCGCCGCCTTGGGATGAGACCATGAGTGGTTGGGAATGGGTGATGCGTCATGACCAAGGCAACTACCTTCCCGATTGCCTGATGGTCAAGACCGATGTCGCCTCCATGGCTCATGGCTTGGAGCTGCGCGCTCCCATGCTGGATTCGGGTCTGGTCCGGTTCGCAGCGTCCATCCCAGCCGAGTGGAAACACGATGGCCGTCTGGGGAAAAAGATTGTCCGCGATGCGGTCGCGTCCTTGTTGCCGGAGGAGGTGCTCGCCAAACCCAAAACGGGCTTCGGCATCCCGTTGGATCGATGGTTGCGACACTCCCATGGGGCTTTTTTGACCGAGGTGTTGTTGTCGGAAACCGCCTTGAAACGAGGTTTGTTCGATCCGGTTCACCTTCGGCGGATGGTCGAGGATCAGGTGCATGGCCGGCGCCAACGGGGTCGCCAGCTTTGGGCACTGTTGATGCTGGAATTGTGGTTTCGGGAATTCATCGATCCATGACGGTTTAAAAGGATGGTGCCATCCATGTCGGCGGAGCAACGGCCTTGCCACGGGGAGAAATTGTTGTTCCATGAGGCCTTTGAGTATAACCATTCAGACCCCCCTCCTTCGCACTTGGAAACGATCAAGAAAAAGAAGGGGTCTGGGGGGGGGTGCCTTCAGGGTTTTGATTTTGTTTTTAACTTTGCTTTTCGCGCGCCCCTTTTC
>JADFZF010000173.1 GCA_015232645.1 Magnetococcales bacterium
TACGGTTGGATTCCTCCAAAGAAGTTCCCGGAGTCATCACTACGGTAATGGTCACGGTCCCCTCGTTGAACGGCGGCAGAAAAGTTCGGCCCAGCCAGGGGACCGAGGCCGCCGCCACCCCCACCAGAATCAAAGACGCCCCGAGCACCCGCCGCGGATGGGCGAAGGACCAAATGAGCAGACGGCGATCTCCGGTCTTCAGTCGCCGTACCAGCCAGGAGTCGCCGTGAGCCATGGCCTTGGCCCTGGGCAACAGATAATAACACAATACCGGAGTGAGGGTGAGGGAGACGATCAGAGAGGCCAGAATGGAGACAATGTAGGCGATACCCAGCGGGGTGAACAGTCGCCCTTCGATGCCCGACAGGGCGAACAGGGGTAGAAAGACCAGCACCACGGTGATGGTGGCATAGACGATGGCGTTACGCACCTCGCTGGAGGCCCGCCACACCACCTCCAGGGTCGGCCGGGGGACCTCCATGACGGCATTCTCCCGCAGGCGGCGGAAGACATTCTCCACCCCCACCACGCCGTCGTCCACCAGTTCGCCAATGGCCACGGCCAACCCCCCCAGGGTCATGGTATTGATGGACAGCCCGAACCCGTGAAAAACCAGTGCGGTCACCACCAAAGAAAGGGGAATGGCGGTCAGACTGATGAAGGTGGTTTGTACGTTCATAAGAAAAAGGAACAACACCACCGCCACCAGGATGGCTCCATCCCGCAACGCCTCCTCGACGTTGGCGATGGCCCGTTCGATGAAGTCCGCCTGTTTGAAAAGAATGGGGTCGATGCGTACGTCCGCCGGCAGAGTTTTCTGGATGCCGGCCAGGGCGGATTCGAGATGCCGGGTCAACAAAATAGTATCGGCTCCGGGCTGTTTTTGCACCGCCAGGATCACTGCCGCCTGCCCGTTGATGCCGGCATCGCCGCGCTTGACCCCGGGGCCGATCTTGACCTCGGCCACCTGCTCCAGGGTCACCACCCCTTCCTTGGTGTGGGTGACCACGGTACGTTTAAGGTCTTCCGGATCACTGGTCTGGCCTATGTTACGGATCAAGAATTCCCGACCACGTTGGGAGAGGAATCCACCGGTGCTGTTTTTGGCAAACCCGGCCAAGGCCTTTTCCAGTTCCTCGAAGGAAACCCCCAGGCCGGTCATGCGGGCCGGATCCAATAGCACCTGATACTGTTTGACCTCACCGCCGATGGGAATGACCTGGGCCACCCCGGCGAGGCTGAGTAACTGCGGTCGCAGAGTCCAGTCAGCGAGGGTACGCAGTTCCATGGGCGGGGTCAGGTCGCCAGCGCTGCGCAAACCAATCAGCATGATTTCTCCCATGATGGAACTCACCGGTCCCATCACCGGTATCACCTCCCGGGGCAAGGACTCGGTGACGGTCGTCAGTTTTTCCGCCACCAACTGGCGATTGCGATAAATTTCAGTATCCCAGGCGAATTCTACAAAAACGATGGACAACCCCACCCCGGAATTGCTGCGTAGCCGAGTGACTCCGGGCATACCGTTCATCGCCGCCTCGATACGCATGGTTACCAGCGATTCCACCTCCTCCGGCGCCAGACCCGGGGCCTCAGTCATGATGGTCACCGTGGGACGATTAAGATCGGGGAAAATATCCACCGGCAACCCCAATACCAACCAGCCACCATAAACCAGCAGGAGCAGCGCAACCGCGATGACGAACAAGCGCTGCCGCAACGAAAAGCGGATGATATGCTCAAACATGATGGATCACCGCATGGCGTTCAGCTGGTTGTGACCCCGGATCACGACCTTGTCCCCCGTCTTGATCCCCTCCAGCACTTCGACCCAGGCCGAGGTGCGCCGCCCCAACCGTAGCGGATGGCCTTCAAAACGCTCCGGTGCGGTCTTGACCCACGCCAGTGGGATCCCTCCCCGTTCCACCACCGCATCGCGTGGAACAGCCACGGTGAAAAATAGGTCTCCGATACGGGCGTGAACATCCACCGGCATTCCTGGTTTCAGCCATCCCGGCCCTTCAGCCCCAGTTTCCACCGCAAACTGGAGATGCAATCCCTGGTTTTCCGGATTGACTTTTGGACTGACCCCCACCAGACGCAATGGCCATCCCCGACCCGGCGCCTGCCGCGAGGAGACCATCCCCCCGATGATACGTTCTGCCATGGGGAGATCGTAGAGGATCGCTTCCACCCAAAGACGGGCGGGATCGATGATCTCGGCCAGCAGGGTGTTTTCCGTCACCACCTCTCCGGGGACGATGTGAACATCGGTGACCCAGCCGCCAATGGGGGCCAGCACCAGCTCCCGGCTCACAGTCGCTTCGGCGTGTTCGCCCTTGAACAGGGCCAGACGCTGTCCCACCTTTTCCGGCGCCGACAGGATGGGATCCAGCACGGCCAAGGTTTGTCCCAATGATACCCGCTGACCGGAACGGGGTGGGGGAAAGTTGGCATCAAACCCGACGCGGGCTGGAATCGGGGGATGGACCCGGGCGTAGGTGGCAGGATCCGGAATGACCCGACCCACCAGGCGAATGGTCTGCGCCACCTCCCGGCTTTCGGCGGCGAGGGTGCGCATCTCCAGCAAGAACTGACTCGCTTTGGGTAAGAAAACCATCCGTTCTCCGGCAAGGGAGGTCTCTGAGGCCATTTCCCGAACCGGAGCGCCGTGGTCTTCGCCGCCATGGGCACGGACGTCGGTAGTGGCCAGGGCCGCTGCCAGAGCGATCGAAAGGACGACGATTCCTCCAGGACGGCGTCGCCGCCGGCCAATCCACCAAAACGCCAACAACGGAATCGCCACCGCGACCACCCATCCATGGCGAAGGGGAGGAATGACGGCCTCCGACGTCGTCGGGGGATGCGACGAGGGGAGGATCCGCACCAAGATCAGGTCGGAGCGGTCGGCGACAGTGATGGTGAGAGTCATATCGGCCTCTTCATGAGGCGACGCGCTCCAGCCCAGACGATAGGTCCCCGCCGCTGCAGTGGCGTCTGCCTTGCCGTTCCACGACGATCGACCTGTAACTTCCGCCTCGATGACGGCATTGTTCACCGGGGCATTGCTGATCGCATCCGCAAGATACAATCGCGTCGAGCCATCCGCGGTGGCGATGACCACGACCTCAAACAGCTCGCCCGTCCCACCATATCCCAGCCCGGCTGTTGCAGACGTCTCGACCACCGACGTCGTTCCATGCTCTTCCCCGCCGTGGGCCAGCGCCTGACCCGTCAAACACGTCCATCCGACCATCAATGCGCCAAAAATCGCTGCAAAACCCATTGCCTTATTCCTCATCCCTGATCAAGAATAAAATGAGCCCTGGATCACCTTAACGAGCAGACGTCACGGAAAAAAGGCGTATTTGTCACAAAACCATGACAAAGCAAACCAACTTTGAGAACAAAGAGAGGGCGAGATAAAAAATCAACACCTTGGGGGCATCTCTCCCCAACCCCACTGGCAAGGAGAACCTCCCCTTCCCAGACTTATTTATAATGTTATTTATATAAATAAAGTTGTAATATCAATGGAAATCAATATCCACGTTTTGGTCGTCGAGGATAATCACGACATCCGGGAACTGATAACGCGTTATCTGAAAGAACGCGGCATCGACGTTACCGGAGTCGCCGATGGCCGTGCCATGCACGCCGTGCTGGAACGGCAAGCCATCGACTTGATCGTGTTGGACGTCATGCTACCCGGGGAGGACGGTTTAATCCTGTGCCGTAAACTGCGGCAGCAATCCCGTATTCCCATCATCATGCTGACCTCTCTGGACAGCTCCGCCGACCGGGTCGTTGGGTTGGAGATGGGAGCGGACGATTATGTGGTCAAACCCTTCGATCCGCGCGAGCTGCTGGCGCGCATCAAGGCAGTGCTACGTCGCTGCGCTGACCAGGGGGAGAGTGGAATACGCCCGGGCAAACATACCCTGGTCCACTTCCGAGGCTGGACCCTTCATTTGGCGCGGCGGGAACTGGTGGCCGCCGATGGCTTGGTGGAACCCTTGAGCGCCGGAGAATTCGACCTGCTGTTGGCCTTTGTTCACCACCCCAGACAGGTGTTGAGCCGCGACAGGCTGCTGGACCTGGCCCACGGAAAAACGGCTGAATTGTTCGACCGCAGCATCGATACCCAGGTGATGCGGCTGCGCCGCAAAATCGAAGCCAATCCCAAGGAACCACAACTGATCAAAACGGTATGGGGTGGCGGCTACATGTTCACACCCGAGGTCACCTTGACATGAAAATAATCTTTCCCATCAGTCTGGCGGGGCGGACCTTGCTCATCCTGTCGGTTGGCCTGACCTTTTCCCACCTACTGAGCATCCTGGTTTTCACCAGCGAAAAACTCGAGGCGACCGTGGTCACCAGCGAAGGGCAGGTTCTGGAACGCATGGCCGCCGTCGCTCGATTACTTTTAGAGTTGCCTGACTCCCAACATCAACCCGTGCTTGTCGCCATGAATCGCAGCGGGATGCACTTTTCCGTGGAACAGATGACCGCACAGGAAAGCCCGCCAATAGTTTCCGACAACGACGAATCCTTACGTCGCCAATTGGAGCACCTGATTGCCGAACCCCGGGCTCGGGTCGTGGCGGTCCGGATGACGGAACCCGATTGGAACCACCAGCAGGGCAGCCTCCATCGGCTGTTGTACGCCGTGGAAGTGGCCATCATTCGTCTGATGCATGACACGGTCATGGACCAGGAGCTGCAAGCCTGGGTGGATCTGCCCGCCGGGCACCGACTTTTTCTTAGCACCCATCCCGCCGACAACCATGTCCCGTTGTTTCGCCACGCCACCATTTCGGTGAGCATCATGACCGGAGCCATCTTGTTTTTTTCGCTGATCATCACCCGACACCTCACCATCCCCTTTGCACGGATCGTGCGCGCGGCGGACACCTTTGGTCAGGATGTTTATGCCGTCCCTCTGCCGGAGGAGGGGGCGGTGGAAATCGTGTCCATGGCCCGAGCCTTCAACCGCATGAACCGACGCATCCGCGAATTCGTCGAGGATCGGCTGCGTATGATCGCCGCCATTTCCCACGATCTGCGCACCCCGTTGACCAAGCTGAAACTGCTGGCGGAGTTCGTTGGCGACGAGACCACCCGCGCCCGTCTGGTGGCCACCATGGACGAAATGGAAGCCATGTTGACAGCCACTCTTTCCTTGGCTCGTGACGCCACCACCATGGAACCCAAGCAGCGGGTCAATCTCAGCAGCCTACTTTTGTCCATCTGCGAAAACCTGAGAGATATAGGACATACTGTATCATTTTTAGAGACCGATAAACAGCCTTGCTTATGCCGCCCTTTGGCCATGAAACGGGCAATGACCAACCTGATTCATAACGCGCTTAAATATGGCGGTTCCGCCCGAGTTTTTTTGGATCGAAAGGGTGAATGGTTGAGCGTGGTGATTCGCGATCCTGGGCCGGGAATTCCCGAGGAACAGTGGGACAATGTATTCAAACCGTTTCTGCGTCTGGAACCCTCCCGCAGTCCCGACACGGGCGGCGTTGGTCTCGGTTTGACCATTGCCGCCTCGGTGATCCGAGATCATGATGGCACCATCATCTTTGCCCATCCGCCGGAGGGGGGATTCGAGGTACGCGTGCAACTACCTGAGGTAACTAAAAAAAACTAACAAGTTGATCGAATTCTGCAACGATTCGAATCCCCACCGTTTCTGGGTTATTGAACGAATAGAATCACCATTCAGCTCCTCCCGGTTCGGAATAGGTGAGGAATAAATGGGGGCGGGGGGATGATCCCCATAAGCGTTAATTTTCTTTAAACTGTTTATTGAATGCCAGGATATGTGTCAAAATAGGCGCATTATGGCTAAC
>JADFZF010000174.1 GCA_015232645.1 Magnetococcales bacterium
AAAACCAATGCCGTTCCAGGGCAAAACGGAACGAACGTAACAGGAGGCGACGACTCAGGTTGTGTTTGACGAGAAAATCCTGGGCTCCCTCATGGATAACCCGCGATTGCAGATTGTCATCAGCCGATTCGTGAATAACCAAAATAGGAACATCCATGGCCACTCCCCGTATCCGGCGTAATGTTGCAATGCCATCACTATCCGGCAGGGACGGGTCCAATACGATCAGATCAAAACCTGATTGTCCCAACACTTTAACGGCCGCGGCACAGGTTTCCACATGAGTGACCGCAAATTGAACCGGCAGAATGGAATCACCCTCACGCGACAGGTTGGCATCCAGCCAACCCTGGATCATCAAGGCAAAGACCGAATCACCTTCCACCACCAGCAGACGATATTCACGTTGAGGATCCAAATCCATGTCTTCCACCTCGACAAAACCGGTGATCATGGCCTTGATGGCTGCAGTCGCCGGTTTGCTGGTGAAGGCCATGTAGATGTGCAAGATGACAAAACAAGCCATGGCATAGGCCATGGCCAGATGCCAGCCTGCCACCCACTCCAACCATGATTTGGGAATACCAAAAAGGTACCATTTGTTGTAGTAGGCATAGAGGGCGCCAGAGAACAATAACAACGGCGAAATGATCACGCTGAGAACCAGATAGGCGATACGCTGCAGCGGGTTATGCTTGCGCCGCCGAGTTTTTTTGAACGGATGCGACAAGAAAGGATCAAAGATCCCCTTGGAATAATAGTGGATCACATCCAATATTTTTTCCGTCGTTGGGATGTATTGCCGCCATTCGCCGGTGATCAGAAGCCAAAACAAGGTGAAGACCCACAACAAAACCAGAGAGAGCGCCAACAAACGATGCCATCGGGCGGAAAGTTCATAGTCCAACCAATGGAGCAAACCGGTAACGTGGAATCCCGTTACGATCAGACCCAGAATCAACAACGCCTGAGTCCAGTGGCCAAAGCGTTCATATTTGGAGAAGAACAGTTCGGGATGGAAGGTCATATGGCCTTCGTCCTCCGTCGGTTTCGAAGTAAAATTCGCAAGGAAAGGTGGACGATGCTTCCCATCAAGGTCAATGCCATCCCCCCCTGGCCGATCATGTGAATCAGAGGATGGTTTCTACGTCCCGGCATGTACACCCCGTCGATTCCTTCCAAACGACCCTGGTTCTGGTGACAATCCCGGCATTTCAAGGATTGTTCGGAGGGAGCGATAGTGTGAGTCAGGGGAAACAGCATGGTACCGAGGCGAAAGTCCACTTGACCGCTGAAGGGCATTCCCGCCTCCTGCATTCCCACAGCCCCCGAACGTGACCAGTCGCCGGTATCTTCGAAAGCATCCTTGTCGTCGGGGCCACTCTTGACCAGATGGTTGCTGACCAGAGTCTTGTTGACGGTATCATAGGGCAGCATCGACCACATGTTTTTGAACGGCCAAATCCGGGCGGTGGAATCGGCAGCATTCCCATAGATGCTGTTGATCCTGATGACCACCCCATCCTGCAGCGGTTGTTTGGGATCCAGATAATCGATCGTACCGTTGAACCAAGCGTACCTTGGGGTCATATGTTCGCCCCAAAGGCTGGTTCCATGAGTACGATCATGGCGGAAACGTATTTGATCGGGCAGGTGTCCTTCCGCCGCCAAGAGCGACAGGATTTCCGGGGCCGCGTGGTCGTAACCTTTTTTCTGACCGGCCATACGCCAGTCCCAAAACACCATGGTCGGTACGCCACCACGGGACATGAAGGGAATATGGCAGGTCTGACAGGCCACGCGGACAACATGATCATTCAGTTTGTCATTGGCGATGTGTGGGGTATTGCCATGGCAGGAAGCACAGGAAGTCCGGGTACCATCGGTATGACCAGGACGATCAATGCCCATGGGATCATAGGCCTTCATCCGATAGCGGGAACCGGTGATTTGATGGTTGGGGGCGTTATGGCACACGACACAGGAAAAATTCAATCCGTCGGCCTGCATATGGATATCCAACGATCGATCTGGTTTGACCAGAGAGGAATCGAGGTCACCGTGTTTGGCTCCGTCACCCGAACCGCCGTAGAAATGGCATGATCCACAATTGGCCCGCCCCGGACGAGCGACACTTTTGGCCAAAGCCACAAAATCGGGTTTTTTGATGAGCTTGTCGCGGAATTTCAGTTCACCATAGCCAAAATTATATTTTTTATAATCTCCCCGGGATTCGTGGCAGACCAGACAATCGACCCGTTCATCCTCGGAACGTGTGGCGTCGGGATCCCGCCAGCCATAACCGATATGGCAGGAGGAACATTCGCGCATATTGCTGGCAACGGCACCGCAAAAAGCATTGAAAACATGCCTCTTACCAGACAAATTACCTGTGGTTGTCTTTTGACCTTCCCAGGTCCAGTGAATATTGCCGCGGATGCTGGGGGCCGCTTCGGTGTGACAACTCAGACAGGCCTGGGTCACTTCCGATCCCGAGGAAAACGGGCCGTTCAGGGCCGACAACTTGTCATGCCGGGTGGTCGATTTGGGCATCTGTTCCAAGGCATAATTGGCCTGAAGGGGGGTCCAAAACAGTGCCACACCGACGACCACCACGACAAGAAGAATAATACGATCGCTAAACGGTAATCGGGGCATGAACGACAGCCTTTCGGGCAGGTGTCAACCCGGTCTGATGGAAATGCGCCGACGCGGTCGAGGTCCAGGGTGATGGGTAACCGTGGCACTTGCAAAAGAACCGGGGGGCTGCGACGCCCCCGCGATGGGTCAGAGACAACGTCCGCCGGCCTCTTTGAGCAGATTTTGGACATCCTCATGACCCGCTTCGGTGGCCAGCAACCGGGCGGTGGCGCCCTCCTTGTTCATTTCGTTGACGGGTGCCTTGGCGGCAATCAAGGCGGCCACGGAATTCAAATGGCCTTTTTTCGCCGCCAGCATCAATGCCGTCATGCCATCTTCATTTTTGGCATTGATATCGGCGCCGTGGCCGATCAACTCCTGGACCACTTTATCTTTCCCTTGTTCGGCAGCGAACAGCAGGGCCGTCCCCCCCGAGACATGGCGGGATTCAGGATTGGCCTTGGCATCAAGCAGCACTTTCACCGCCTGGTCATAGCCTCCGAGGGCTGCCAACATCAAGGCGGTATACCCTTGAGGATCCTGGGCGTCGATCGTCGCCCCTTCCTTGAGGAGCAATTGGATCATGTCCACATTGCCTCGGTTGGCTGCCAGCATCAATGGGGTACGGCCATCGGCGTTGACCGCTTTGATATCGGCCTTTTTGGCCAACAAGGCCTGGGCGATCTGCAATTGACTTTTGCCTTCCGACTCGTTCTTGATCTTGAGATCAGCCGCCTTGAGCAAAGCCGTCCAATGACGCTTGGTCATGAAGTTGACATCCGCCTTGCTGGCCATCAGGAGATCCACCATGTTGGGCCTGAGCCAGTCCACGGCCAGGATCAAGGCGCTACAACCGCCACGCTGATGGTAGGCATTGACGTCGGCCCCCTTTTTGACCAGATAAGCCGCAATTTCATCATGCCCTTCCTGGACCGCCCACATCAGAGGGGTCATACCGCTCTTGCTGGGAAAGTTGACGTCGGCTCCCTGGTCCAAAGCCTTCTTGACTCCAACGGGATTACCTTCCACGGCATACAACCATAGCCTTTCCGCCGGGTTCTCTTCCTTGGCCACGGCGCCGGTGGCGGCCAGCCCGCAGGTAACGGCGACGATCATCAGCAGCTTGAAGGGTGACATGACGGATACCTCCTTGTTGGAAATCTTGAAGCGGATGGGTGCATTCCGCGGCCATCAGGCTATCAGTCTAACCTCATTTGCACCCCATGGAAAGCATTTGACGGCAGCATGATAGTAAGGAAAGTATGGAATGGGCGGCTGGGATTGGGCTCAGAGAAGGAATGGGCGCCATTCCCACGCCGGTTCCTGTCCATCCATCAGTTCAATACCGGCGGCATGCAGCTGTTGCCGTATCTGATCAGCGATAGTGAATTCTTTGTTTTTTCTTGCCTCTTGTCGTTGGGTGAGACTGGCAAGCACTTCGTTTTCGGTCAGGGAGGCGTTTTCAGGGCGCAGAGACAGATCGGAACGATGCACATCCAAAAGTTTCAGCCCCAGGACCAGATCCATGCTGGCGACGAGACGCAATTTGACCTCTGGAGACAACCGGGGATGATTCAACGTCTCATCCAGCAGCGGCAGGAGGCGGGGGGTCATCAGGTCTTCGGCCAATTCGCGATCAAAGGCGGTAATGATTCTATCCCCTTCGGGAGGGAGAGAGGCTTCCAGCACCTGGCGGGGATAGGACAGTGAAGCCCCCGATGAATAGACCACCTCCCGGGGGATTCGCTTCCAGGAGGCATTTTCCACCTTGAGTTGCAATGCCGCCACCGCCCCGACCAGGCGTTTGAGCCGGGCCAACTGCCCCGCCAGAATCTCCACCGAAAACTCCAGTTCGGAACGGTAATGGGTGGACAGGCACAGGAGACGAAACGCCAACGGGTGCAGACCCCGACGGATCAACGACGTGAGCGTGGCAAACTCACCTTTGGATTTGGACATCTTGCCGCTGCGATCGATGAGAAAATTATTGTGCATCCACAGATTGGCTCCGGGATGATCGCGACCGGTACAGGCCTGATTCTGGGCGATCTCATTGCAATGATGGATTTCCCGATGGTCGATGCCCCCGGTATGAATGTCGAATGGGGCCCCCAGATATTTCAAGCTCATCACCGAGCATTCCAAATGCCATCCTGGCGCCCCGGGCCCCCAGGGCGAGAGCCATTCCATCTGTCGTTTTCCGATGGCGGGTGAACGACGCCAGATGGCAAAGTCGCTGGGATTGCGTTTGCCTTCGATGCGTTCCACCCGTGCCCCCTCGGCTTGCCCCGCCAACGAGGCCGAGGCCAAGGCGCCATAGTTGGCCACCCGGCTGGTATCAAAGTACAGACCGGTTTCCAACTCGTAGGTGACCCCCGCCTTCTCCAACGTTTGACCAAAAGCGATCATCTCCTGGATATGATCGGTGGCGGTGCTCCACAGGGTGGGATGCCATACGTTCAGCTGCGCCAGGTCGTCTTTGAAGGCTCGGGTGAAATGATCGGCAATCTGCCAAATATCCCGTTCCATGGTTTTGGAAGCCATCTCCATCTTATCCTCACCTTCATCCTGATCAGAGGTCAGATGGCCGACATCGGTGATATTGATCACATGTTTGACGGCGAGTCCCTTCCAATTCAAGGTTCGCCGCAGGGTATCGGTGAACACGTAGGCGCGCAGGTTACCGATATGAGCATAATTGTATACCGTCGGGCCACAGCTATAAATTCTGGCTTGTGCCGGGTCCATGGGAACAAACTCTTCAATTTGGCGCGACAGGCTGTTGAACAGCCGCAGAGGACTACCCGAAAAGACGCATTGTGTCATGGAACCATCCATTATGGAGCTTGAAACATTCACCCAAAGCCATCCATCGTCGCCCCCCCCCCCAGCGGCAGATGGGTTTTATCATGGAGACTGGTCAAGAAGCAATCTGGAGCAATGGACCTGTTCGGTGCCTGGGGGTGAGGCATCTTTTCGGCCATACCACAACCTACTCGAAATCCGTCCTTTTCCAGCGGCTTTCCTGGGGATAGGGTCATCCAGAGAGTCAAGGGATGAATGGAACGTTCTCTGACTCATGCTTTCGCTTAGGGTGACCCAAGCATGTCTTTGTGATGCACAGGTTGCGGATAAAGGCGCTTGACCCTCCCCCCCCCGGCTTGGAATGATTGAAAAAAAAAAGGGGTCTGGGGGATTGCCCCCAGGGTTTTGATTTTTT
>JADFZF010000175.1 GCA_015232645.1 Magnetococcales bacterium
TTCAAGGATCGCACCGCGCTTGCCGCCCGGATAAAAGATGCGGGTATCGGGGGTATTGCGAAAGGGTGCTTGAGTGAGTCCAAAATTTTCATGGTACATGGGGGTTGGCCTGTTTTTTTTATTCTGATCCAACCTCGTCTGAGCAAAAAGCAAACCAAAAATACATTTAATGACAGTTTTATCTTCTGCCCGGAGAAGATTCCGGTCCCTGGCCGATTTTTCGTTTGACATTCCTCGTCACGGAAACCTTGCCTTTGTTATGATTCCTCCGACACCCAATGCGGATCGAAAACAGGCCGCAGGGGTTGATGAAATGGCAGCGAACCGGGCAAGGGTGTTGGCCGATGTCGCTGGAAGTCCCTTTTTGACGATGGTTCGGATCTATGGTTGGACACATGAAGTTCGGCATGTGGATCATGGCCACCGGCTTCATGTTGGGGACCGGATTGTTTCTCATGGCGGTGTTGGATGTCGATCCGTGGAAGGATCATCGCTACAGCTATGCCCCTCCCATCGCCGCTGATGCCCCATCTCCACATGTGGACGACGCCTACCACAAATCGTGTTCCAGTTGTCATCAGATCATCAACACTCAGAAAGATTTGGCCATTCCCGTCGTTCCTCCCATCGTCAATGGCGCCCTGAGCCCCCATCGCGACGGCCGCGAGACTCAGGCCTGTTCCCGATGCCATCGCATCCAGGCCACTCCGGCCGTTCAAACCCCGCCTGGAGCCCCAAATTCGACGACCGCCCCCATGCCTCAGGGAATGGTCGTGGCCCTGACCACTCCCTTGACCACCCTGCCGCCGCCGCCACAACCTTGGGATCCCGAACGCCATGAGCGTTTTCGACCCGTACGCTTTCAAGGGAGAATCCTGGCGGTGGTGGGAAAAAATCTTAATTTCGGTCGCAATAATGTCAATATTTTGATCAACGATGGCGTCAATCGCCCTTCGTGGATCAATCTGGCACCTGAATGGTATCTGCAAGCCAAACGCTGTCATGTGTTTTACGGCCTGTACGTCAAGGGGACCGCTTTCGCCGAGGTTGGCCAGCCCAACTCCTTGCGCTACGGCCAGACCTTGGCCGTCAACGGTCAATATTGTCGGTTGCGCAATTCGCACCTGGAAGGGTTGTGGAATCCATCCGCCAGACGCGGCGAAAATTCCAACGAGGAAGCGGATTTTGAATGAATACCAGCCATGACAACCCTTTACCAGTGGCCAAGCCGGGTTTGTTCCATCTGCTGAGTGCAGTCGGGGCCCTGGTCATGGCTGTGACCGTCGGTTTGCAACCCTTGTTCCTGGACGAATTTTTCGGCATTTCCTTCGAGCAGTCGGGAAATATCAATGCCCACCTTTTGGTCATGACCCAACTGGTGGGTCTGGGAGCGACCATTACCCTGGAACCCATCACCCAGGCGACCCGTCTCAAGGTATTGACGGTGGCCTTTTTTATCGCCTTTCTGGGTTCATTCCTGGCCCCGTTCAGTCACCTGTTTGGTTCGAGCATCGGCCTGGGAGGGTTGTTGTTTTACTATCTGAGTCGCACCATGGTCGCCTACGGTACCGAAATGGCCCAATGGCAGTTGGCAACCCTGATTTCGGTCCGTACCGATCGCCAGCATTCCACCACCTTGTTGATTTCCATGACCATCATGATGGTGGTGGGAGCGGTTTTGGTTTGTGGTATTTTATTGCAGATTCCCCTCACCAAATCGCGGCTCGTGGTGACCATGGTGGTGCCGATGATCGCCACCCTGGCGGCAGCGGCCATGATCCACCATCTGTCCAGGCCGTTTGGCTCCCAACCCGGCGAGTCCGGGGGGGGCTTCGGTCAGGTCGCCGACTGCATCTCCGCCGACGTACGCCTGCAACTTTCCCTCGCCACAGCTTTCTTCGTCCGCGCCGACTTCATCGCCGTCAACCTGTTTTTTTCGTTGTGGTGCATCTCCTTCGCCGATCTGGTGGATATCACTCGGGGGACGGCCGTGGCCCATGCGGGGTGGCTTTTGTTGTTGATGGGACTGTCGTTGTTGGCCGCCATGCCTTTTTGGCGTGCCTTCATGACCCGTTCCAGTCGTATTTCCGCCCTGGGGGTCGGTCTTTCCATCGCCGCCATGGGGTTTTTATTGTTGTCTCGCATCGACGATCCTTTCAATGGTCCGGTATGGGGACCGTTGATGATGATCGGAATCGGCCATTCCGGCTGCCTGATGGCTTCCCGCACCCTCACCGCCGAACTGTCGCCGCAACCCTTGTTGGGGCCGATGCAGCGATTGTTTCAACTCGTGGGCGGTATTGGAACCATTCTCCTCGTCCAAAGTGGCGGCTATTATTTCGACGCCGTCGGTCCACAAACCCCGTTCACTCTGTTCGGTTCCGGTTATCTGTTTCTCACCATGTACGCCTTTTGGATGGTGGCCAGCGGCATTGATGAACACGCCGACCATACTCTGGTCAGGGAACATACTCTCGACATGAAACCATTGATCTTCATGTTCTGTCTGGTTCCCGTGACCTGGCTAGCCGGGCGTATCCTGATTACCGGATATTCCCCGGGGAGTTCCCTGGGACATATGCCGGTGGGATTCATCAATCGCTATCTCGGCGACTGGGCCTTCAACTTCTTGTTGATTTCACTGGCTTGGCGTCCGCTCAGTGAGCTGGTGCAGCGTAAATCCATGCTGCGCTATTCACGTATGATCGGTCTCTACGGTTTTTTTTATTCCGTCCTGCACGTCGTGGCCTACCTGTGGTTGGAATGGCTGTTCAACTGGGGAGATATGGTGGGCGATCTGCATAAACGCCCATTCATCTATCTCGGCATCGTCGCCTTTCTTTTGTTGATCCCGTTGTCGGTGACCTCCGTTTACAGCATTCGTAAAAAGATAGGTCAAAAGAGCTGGAAACGGTTGCATCAGACGGTTTTCATCGTCAACATCCTGGTCGGATTCCATTTTATCCTGGCGGCGACCCATGACAATGGCGAACCTTATGCTTATGTCGGGTTGATATTGCTGCTTCTGGCCTATCGCATCAAGAAACCATCGAAACAAACATCGGCACAGAAAAAGAAACAAGGCGTCTTGAAACGTTCACCTTCTGGATGATTGCGACAAACAGCCGATGTCATTCGCTGCTGTTCGCCAGGGTGAGGATGGGGCTGGGAATGGGGTGGTATCCCGGCTTCCACCATCCGCTGGATTGGGAATACGGGATGTTCCATAGGTCATGGATCGTCGCCAAAACGTTTTTCGAACCATTCGCGTGGCGAGAGATACTTGTCGATTTCCGCATCCTGAAGAGAATAGCGATAATTGACCAGATAATCGTCGATAATATCCCTGGCGATGAGGATCCTTTGGGTCAGTTCAAGGGATCTGGGATCGGTCGCGGTGGCATGGTCTGGGTGCCAGGCTTGCAACAGTTGATGGACCCGTTCCTTGAATTCAGCACGGGTGACCGTCATTCCCAGGGACAGGATACGCTGCGCCCATCGCAACCGGCTGCGCATACCTGAATCTTCCCCAGGCGGTTCTCCAGCTTGAAGAATCTCTTCAGCGTCAAGCATGGCACCCACCGTCTGCATGAGGGGAGAAGGAGGCACTGGTACGGAAAGAGGGAGATCAAGCCGGTTGGTGGGCCGGGTGGAACTGGGAGTTTATGGCATTTATTTGTGCCGGTAGGAGATCCTGCCTTTTGAAAGGTCGTAGGGGGTCAATTGCACGGTTACCTTGTCACCAGGCAAAATTCGGATATAGTGTTTGCGCATGCGACCGGAAATGTGGCACAAAAGCTTATGTTCATTCTCCAGTTCCACGCGAAACATGGCATTGGGAAGGTTTTCAAGGACCGTTCCTTCCATTTCTATGACATCTTCCTTGCTCAAGGGCTCCTCCTCTAAACGTCTGCGCTGCTTCATTCCGACAGGGCGCATCCGGAAGTTAAAGTGCCACATTGTAATTCTTTCCGGAAGCGAACGCAATGAATATCGACAACCACTTTGTATCGGCAGGGGGCTTCTCATCCCCCGGGGCCCATGGAAAGGAGGCAAAAAGCCGAGCGGGCCTTGTGGAGGGATTTGATTTGAGACTGCCCTATTGTATATATTCAAAATCATGTTGTATGATCAGGCAGCCTTGCCAACCAAACCGAGGGGTAGACCAAAATGAGTGTAGAAGGAATTACCGAACCGACGCAATTTTTGACTTTTCACCTGGGCAGCGAAGTCTTCGCGGTGGAAATTGCACGGGTTCGAGAGGTCTTGGAATATACCAAGGTGACCAAGGTCCCCCGAACGCCCGATTTCATGCTCGGGGTGATCAACCTGAGAGGTAGCGTGGTGCCTTTGGTGGACATGCGTGCCAAGTTTTCCATGCCGCAAACCCAACCGACGGTCAATACCTGTTTTATCATCATGGAGGTCATGACCGAGGACGGCACTCAGACCGTTGTCGGAGCCATGGCCGATTCCGTTCGCGAAGTGTTTGAACTCCAGCCCGATAATGTGGAAAAGCCTCCCAAGATCGGTACCAAGTTGCGGGCAGATTATCTTCGTGGTATGGGAAAACACGAAGGCAAATTCATCATGATCCTGGATACGGATAAAATTTTTTCCGCCCAGGAACTCCGTTCCGTGCGGCAGAGCATGGCAGGCGGGGAGGGGGGGTGATGGCCCGAGAGGTTGCGTTGGATGACAGACGCGTCGGCCAGGGCGCCGACAGGTACGATCAAAGGGCCGGGGACTGAACTGGCCTGCTCCTCGGGAGAGGTCTATTCTACATCGTCTATCCGGTCCCGATGTCCCTGGCTCCGTTGTGTGACGGTCGTACTTAACGCCCTGAGCGGCTCTAGTCCCCGGCTGCGGTCGTTTCATTGCCGAAAGCCACATGCCTCGCCAAGGGCCATCGGGATCATTGAGTGCTTATGATAATGCCATCGTTCGGAAATATGGCCAGTCCAACAGGAATACCAGGATGACTCGGGACTTGGTTAAAGCCCGCGCAGACCGTAGCTCGTTCTAATGATGCCATTGACCTTCCGCAGACAACCCAAACGCCTGACATGACAAATCAATGACTTGAATCACCCCCTGTTCTTTGCCCCCTTATGAAGGTCAGCCACGGTTCCATTCCATGTCCGCCATGCAACAGACCCCGTCCATTCCTTCCGGTCCAAGGTACGAATCCAGGCATCCCGTGTCGATCCCGCCCCAGGATGATGCATTGAATTTTCTTGATTTTTGGCGAATTTTGTTCAACAGCAAGTGGCTGATTCTGTTTTTTGCCATGTTGGGCGGTGTCGGTGGTGTTTACATGGCCATGTCGACTCCTCCCATCTATCGGACCCAGGTTCTGATGGAACCGGTGGCGGAAGATCACAAGAGTTCAGGAGGTTTATTGGCACAGTACGGGGGATTGGCAGCCTTGGCAGGTATCGACCTTGGCGGCAGCAACAGTTCCAAGGGAACAGCCTTGGCCATCCTCTCTTCATACAAGTTCATCGAAGGGTTCCTGAAAGAAGAAAACCTCATCCCGATCTTGTATGCCAAACGATGGGATCTTGCCAGCCAGAGCTGGAAGGATACCGATCCCAATTCCAAACATACCTTGTGGGATGCGGTCCACTATTTTAAAGGAATTCTCAAAGTTACTGAGGATAAAAAGACCAACATGATCGTTCTGGCCATTGAATGGCGCGATCGTGAACAAGCCACCCAATGGGCCAATCTGTTGGTGGAAAGAATCAACCATTACATGATGGAGCGGACCATCAATGAAGCCACCAAAGGGGTCGAGTATCTGAAAAATGAATGGACCAAAAACGATGTCGTCGAG
>JADFZF010000176.1 GCA_015232645.1 Magnetococcales bacterium
TTGGTATAGGGCCGCGCGGAAACAGTTCCTCCTTGCTCCGATTGTCCTGAATTTCACCATCCACGTCCACTGAAATTTTTCAAAATTGGCTCCCATCGCGTCCAAATTCTGGCCGGATGAGCCAATTGGAAGGGACACCCCCTTGCCAAGCCACGCAGGTGGGGGCTGAATAGTGACCAATGTTGCATACTGAGAAATTCTCCGATTAGCCCTTTGATGGTATCAGATATCATTTTCTGCTTTACATTGCCATTTAGTTCCATATAATGGCCACTAGGCGACAGGAGAAACTGACCCTCGCTTGATAACTGAACGATTCTCCCCCATGAAAGTCAGTGTGCGGTTGTTTTGCAAAGTGACGTACAAGTGGTCTTTGGAGTGAGTTGAACAGTAAAATTTATGGCGAATCAGATTCATGCCTGAAGAAGTCGAAAACCAGGAAAGTGGTTGGAATATTAGTGGAACCGGCATATCTTGATATGTTTGAGCGCCGTATGGAAACATGATTTTACATATCTTGTGGGAAAACCGATCCACGACAAGCTTATTTCATTGGAGATCGCCAATGTTTTTTTCGAAGAACGAACATGCGGGGTGTACTATTCATGAATTCTTTACGAGTCACCCGGAACGGATTGATTTGATGACCGAGTGGAATCAGGTCCGGCACATTCATGGACAGTTGTCCATGACCCGCGAGCATCTTCGCCTGCGCAATCATAATATCATGCTTTCCTACCAGGCGGCTTTTGGTCCCCTGGAGATTCAAGCTGCAGAAAAACAACTTGGAATCAACGTGATGGAAAAGAAACTTGCCCTGTTGCGCGACCATTCCGATTTGCCGCACGACCTGGCGGAACACCAGGCACGGGAGGCACTTGCGAGGGAATTCTCCGACTTTGCCAAAAAGAAGGCATCGGTCGCCAATGTCATTGGGTTGATGGGGTTGGCGAATACCAAGCGACCCATGGATGGAGGGTATGATCCTGCCGAGCTTGCACGAGTGGTCGGAAAAACCCGGAAGGCGGTGTTTATGACGCACCCCGATACCGTGGGCAGTCTGCCCTACACTCCGGAACAGAACAAGCGTCTGCGAGAGTTGTTCGACCGGGTCATGGAAATCCGGATCATGGAGTTTGGCTCGGTGATACGTAACGAGGCCATTCTTGACGAGATTCTCTCCGCTATCAAGCTGATCCATGCGCAGATGGGGCACGATTTGGACGATGATGTCCTGCCAATGGGTACCGAGGAAGAACAAATTAATCACATCCGAATCCAGGTTGCCTCATTGAACCGTCAAGTCGAAATGCTTCAGGATGAGGTGACTTCACTCATGAATGTTCCAGAAATCAGCCGCATGGCGACGATTCTGGCCGATCCGATTCTTGGTGCCCGGACCAGGGAACGTCTGGAGGAAATAATTTCACGACTGAGTCTCCGACATCTGCGCTTGGAAGAGGAACTGGAGACGCTTTGTTCCGAACGCCTTCCTGTTTTTATCGAGGAGTGAACAATGCCTTCCCACAAT
Source organism: Magnetococcales bacterium (assembly GCA_015232645.1). GTDB lineage: Bacteria > Pseudomonadota > Magnetococcia > Magnetococcales > UBA8363 > UBA8363. The sequence continues at coordinate 1,532 of JADFZF010000176.1, forward strand.
CTCACTCTGGCTTCCACCAGCCAGGAATTGATTCGCAGGCAGGTGATGGACCTGGTGCTCACCGGGAATGAACAAAATGTAAACCGGATCCATCACCGTCTCGCCCGGCATGTCGCTCCCGTGCTTGGACTGAGCGCCAATGGCGGGCTGTTGGCGACTTCCTGCAAAGATGGGGAAATCGGTTTATGGGACATGAACTCCGAGAATATTCGCCCACGATATTTGCACCAGTTAAGCCGTTTTCCCATTCATGCGATCTACTTGCTGCCGGGGGGACGGCTGCTGACAGCGGATATGGCGGGTGTCGTCCGGGAGTTCGATACCAAGGCACGTCGGATGGTCCGGCAGTGGAACGACGTCGTCACCGGGGGCATCGAATGGTTGGCCGTCTCGCCGGACAAACGGATGCTTGCGGTCAACTCCTGGGAAAGTGAGACCGGCCTGTTGGACCTTGCCACGGGGCAAAAGGTTGCCCATGGAGGTCATCACAAGAAAAAAGCAAAGGGAATGGCCTTCTCCCCCGACGGTCTGGAACTGGCATCGTGCGGCGAAGACGGCACGATTTTCATCCTTGATTCGCGTACTTTGAAGGTCAAAAGGCATTTTGAAATCGCCAGCCCATTGTTCGTCCTCGCATGGTGGCGCCGCAAGTCCGGAACCCTGCTGGTGGCTGCCGGGATCAACCACCTGTATTTTTTCGAGAATGGAAAGCACCGGTCAGGCACGATTGACATAAAAGAGTTTTGCGGTCCGGCCGAAATGTGTCTGAAGTTCTATTTTCTGGGTCTGGGATTTCACGCCCCCATGGATCGAATGGTTGCCATAACGTCGAACGGCCATATTTTCTGCATCAACATGAAACGCCAGCCGTTCGTCGTCGATGTCCACGGAAAACTTTCCTCAAGGTCTTCTGGAGGTTGTTTCCAAAAGGACAGCAGGCTTCTGATCAGTTCGCGCAACGAGGTCGAATGGTTCGATATGGAGACGATGAAGACCGGTCAGGCGGAAATTTCCGGCTGTGGCGGCATCGATGACCTCCATGTGGCGTATCAAGATGGCAAGCCTCTCATGTTGTTGTCCGAGCACTCCAAAACAGTTCGTCTGGTTGAACTGAGCCGTGGGTCGACCAGGTTGTTTCTGCCCCACCGGGATTGGGTATACCGGACGCGCATCGGGCCGGAAGATGGCCATATCTATACCTCCTGCTGTGACGGAACAGTGCGCAAATACGATGGCAGAACGGGTAGTTTACTTGCGGAAAAGGGGGGATATGAGCATGGCCTCAACGCAGTCTGTCCCGGCAGAAAGGTCGTTGTAGTCGGGGGACGCGCCGTCCGAAATAATTTGCATGTCCTGGACACGGATCTGAGGCTTTTGTTTCCCTTGAACTTTCATCGGTCCGCGTCCGTGACCGATCTGGATCTCCACGAGGAACGGGGTCTGATCGCCTTCGTAAATGCGACACCCAGAGACAAGTGTCATTCGATCACCGAAGAGATCGCAGTTTTCCCCCTTAAAGAGGCTATTGCTCCACTTTGGACCAGAGAATCCCGAAGTGCCAACAACGACCACATTTCATTCTCTCCAGATGGCTTGGCCGTATTGTATTCGGATCAACCGGGCGAAGTGTTGGTACTGGAAGCCACCACCGGCAGGGAGTTGCCACCGGTTTGTCTGACAGGGTGTCATGAAAAAGTTTCCAGGGTGATTTTCGATCGCAAGGATTCGAACCGGTTGGCCGTGGCTACGAATGAGGGAACTGTTTTCATCTTCGATTTTGTCCTTCGCATGGAAATCGACCGATTCAAGCCCCATGAACACACAATCACCGGTCTCTTTCTGGAGGGAGAACGTCTGGTCACTGCATCCGTAGATGGTCGTGTGAAGTACAGCAATAGCCACACCGGTGCCCTTTTGGCGATCTTTCAGGGCATGAGCGACGGTCATTTTCTCTGGACGACACCGCATGGGGAGCAAGGAAAAAACTGGTTCTACGCTTCTTCCCCGGAAAATCAATTTCTCGTTTATCGACAAAGAAAGCAAGAAGGGGCGGACGCTTCCGAACTGGTAGAAGAAGAGTTGGTTGAAGATGAGCAGGAACGTCGTGCCCATCTCCTGGCCCACAACAGTTCAACCTGGGTAATGCGGCGAATTTTCAATCCAACGAACGCACGGAATCTCGAACTGGAGGACAAAAGACGCCAACAGGATGAAACATCATGTTCGGGATTCCTTGGTTTATTGTCCTTGCCAATCCTGGAAATGCGTCGGAGTTGAATTCATGGGCATGCACCAAAGGAGGAAGAAAATGGCGGCAACACTTAAAGATTGGTACGCGCAATGGACATCTGATCCGGCGGTATGGCGTGCGAGTTCAGGAAAAAGGTTGGGATCGTGACGCAAACGCTTGAGAGGGAGGAAATTATGGAACAGATGACAGAACAAGCAAAAGAGCAGTTATGGAGCCAGAGATTTCTGGTTGGCCGTTTTCAACGTCGGAAAGCTATCCAAAAGCTTGCCGAATCTTCTGGCATTGCTGGTGTGATGATTTTGGCAGAGGCGATTGCCAAGGATCATCCGGACAGTGTGCGTATTTTGGAGAAACTTGGACAGTTATCGATTGACAGGGATGGCGACAAAGTACGGGCATTATGGGATGCATGGGTGACGGAGACGAAACCTGTTCTTGCCGAGATTTTGAAACGCCTGGATTGGGCAAGTGTTCTTGCCAACTCTTCTGGCTTGGATGGCGTTTTAAGGTTGGTGGAGGCACTTGTTCAAGGTCACCCGGATGATGCTCAAATTTTGAGTGCACTTGGACGGTTATCAATAGATAGTGATGGCGATAAAGTTGAAGTGCTTTGGCAACGGTGGGGAGAGAACCCACAAATCTCTTTGGCTCGGGTGTTGACGAACCTGGGTTGGCCATCTGATCGTCCAGTTAATATACCTGTGTTGAGGAAAGTTCTTTCCGCTGCGAAAACGGATGCACCTTCGGAGTTTTTGAAGTGTGTGGTCGAGTTGACTCGTTGTTCACCTGTTGATGATCCGATCTTGAATGATGCCATTTATGCTGCATGGGTTCGTTCCCAGTCAAAGGAGCTTGAGGCATTGATTACGGAACAAGGCCGCCAGCCGGGCAGCATTGGATACGAGGTTTTGCACATCCTGGTCACTGGACGCATGGAACACTATGCCCCAATTCGGGACAAGGGTGAAGAGATCGAGACCACGTCGTTTACCGATGCGTTCGATAAGGCGTCCCATCCATTGCGAGAACGTCTTGCACGTGCGGTAGGTGCCAGTGGTGATCGCCGTCTGATGGCACTACACCGCATGGCCGTAGCCAGGGGGCAAAACGATGTTGATCCGTCACTGAAAGTCGCCAATCTGATCCTGGCTGGCGACGAGGATGGACTTTTTGATGTCAGTGAACACCTTCAATTAGTGAATGTGATTGAACTCTGCGAGCACTGGGTAAAGACCTCAGCACGTCCCTCAAATCCTGAGAAGCGTCAAATTGTAGAACGTGCGGTACAAGCGTATCGCACCCTTGGGGAGTTTCGAGTTGAACCTGGGCCTGAGTTGCCGGAGGGTTTAGTAGATATTTTTGACTATTGGCGTAAACAAGAATCGAACGATGCTGATTTGCGCACCGATCTCGACTCTGAGGATCCATTTCGCAGGGCTCGCGGTTTGTATTTGGGACAAGAACGGGGTTTAGTGGAAAAGGATCGATTCACAAAAGCGTTTCATAGCAAACATTGGCCAGAACGTTTGGTAGCATATCTGGCGAATTCATCCTTTTTGGCCAAGGCCAAGGATGACCACGTTTTTTGGATGTCGGTCTGCGCTGGGGATGCCAGTTTGTTAGGATCTCGAATTGGTGGATCTCCAGACGAGTACCAATACAACACCAAAAGAATCGAACAAGCCCATGGTCCCGCTGCTGCCAGAACACGAGGTCTTTTGGAAATTCTGTGCAATTTTCAGAAATTTTTTGTAGGTGGTTTGGTTGCACTTGATGAGATTGTCGAGCCACCATCAGGACATGAAAGTCTTCCCCAATCGGAAGATGCACCAATGGATGCGCTTGGATGATGGATGTTAGGGAGATAGGTTATGTCAAGATGGCGTGACGGGATATTGCGACAAATGGATCCGGGGAAGTATCGCATCGAGCATTCCCTAGTTATCAACGTCAAGGACGGATCGGTGATGGTGTATATACCAGCTGGGGAGTTTGAGATGGGGGATGGGGAAAATGATAATTGTCCTA
>JADFZF010000177.1 GCA_015232645.1 Magnetococcales bacterium
CTTTTCGCAAAAACCGCGAAAAGACCTGGACCAAGGCGCGCGCCTGCGCGTTTTTTCCGCAAAAACCACGCGGAAAAAACGCTTCGGATAAATAGGCGCGTGAAAATCAAAGTCACAATCAAAACCCTGGGGGCAATCCCCCAGACCCCTTTTTTCTTTCAAGATTTATTATATAGATCAGTACACTGTCAATGGTTGGCTCAAGTTAATGAATGTAAGAAGAAATAATGCGATCGGTCTGGACCGGGACTGATCCCTCTCCAGGGGACAGGGGTAGAATAGGTGGCCCTCCAAACCGCGCGTGCGCTTCTCCCCTACACGACCTTCCCGATAGTTTGATCATCAAGATTGCCGTCCACTGACGAGCTGCAAACGGCATCGGGCCCCTTCTGTTGGTTCTGGTGACCTCAATCAAACCCTGGTCTCTCCTCCCGTTGCCGAAACATGACCTGGTACGTATTTTATGGATTTGTTCCACCTTTCCAGTGTCATGGCCATCCATTGGTCGATCGAATGGTGCGTCCGCGGACTCCTGACTTCCGATGAGCGTTGGTGTAGGATGGACGGTCCGATCGCCAACAATCGTTGACCCATGGGATGGAGGGCCGGAAAGGATGAATTATTCAGAAATTCTGCATTCATTGCAAAGCGCCAGCCTGTTCGATCTGTACCGCCTTCGGGTTGGAATTGATGGTATGCTGAATCAGCCAGAACGGCTTTTGCCGATCAAACGCCGACTTCACCCCGGCATGGAGATCTGTTATTTCAGCAACAAGGAAAACAAACAGGTCGATGCCGTGGTGGAAGAGGTGCATCGGGTCAGCGTCCATGCGCGGGACAAGGCCGATGGCAAACGGTGGAGCATTCCCCTCTATGCGATCAATCTCGGCGGGGCCAACACCGACATTCACCCACGCCAGGGACAGACGAGGCTGGACAAAAACCTGTTGAAAGTCGGAGAATCGGTTGGCTTCCACGACCGCGACCACCGGGAGAGGTATGGAAAAATCCTCCAACTCAATCCAAAGACGGTCTCCCTGCTGACCAATGACAGAATGCGCTGGCGAGTGGCATACAGCCTGTTGTTCCAAGTCATGGATGGTGAAGGGCACCAAGAACCCGGGATCGGGCTGATCGAAGGCGAAATCGTGGAGCGCTGAAGCCATGGCCGATGATCCTGCCTTCAAATGGAACTTACCCGTCTATTTCCTGGCACCATGGATCGACACAGTCCGTGCCATCGCCAAGAAATATCCGCTGAAACACCACTCCCCCATTCTGAGGGGTCTGATGGCCCCGACTTCTGGAGGGAAAGAGGACCAGAAACCACTCGGCGTCTTCCGTCAGCGACGGTAAACTCCGATGAATGACCTGCGCAAGATTGTCCACATCGACATGGACGCCTTCTTTGCCTCGGTGGAGCAGAGAGATCATCCAGAATACCGTGGCTTTCCCCTGGTGGTGGGGGGAAAAAGCGCCCGAGGAGTGGTGGCCGCCGCCAGCTATGAGGCAAGGCAATTCGGAATTCGATCTGCCATGGCCATGCAAAAGGCGTTGATGCAATGCCCCTCCTTAATCATCGTCCCCCCGCGCATGGAGGCCTACAAGGAAGTTTCCTTGCAAATCCGGGAGATCTTCCACGAGTACACGGACCTGGTGGAACCGCTCTCCCTGGACGAGGCCTTTCTGGACGTGACCAGCAACAAAAAATGCATTCCCTCAGCCTCCTGGGTGGCGCAGAACATCCGCGCCATGATTTTCGAACGTACGGGTCTGACCGCTTCGGCGGGGGTTTCCTTCAACAAGTTCCTGGCCAAGGTGGCTTCGGGCATGAACAAACCCAACGGCTTCACGCTGATCTCCCCGGAGCATGCCCCCGCCTTCGTGGCGGCATTGCCCATCGAGAAGTTTTTCGGCGTGGGTAAGGCCACAGCGGACAAAATGCATCGCCTGGGGATCGCCACCGGGGCCGATCTGCTTCGTTTTTCTCTGGAGGAGCTGGAGTCCGAGTTCGGCAAGGCGGGACGCAGCTACTTCCACATCGTCCGCAACAATGACGAACGTCCCGTCAATCCGAATCGGGACCGCCATTCCGTGGGAACAGAAGACACCTTCGATCAGGATCTTCACCACAGAAGGGAAATCCTGGCACGTCTGGAAATCATCGCCCACGAAGTGGTGCTGCGCATGAACAAAAATCGGTTCTTCGGAAAAACCCTCACCCTGAAGGTCAAATTCGCCAATTTCCAGCAGATCACACGCAGCCGAACCGTGGGTTACCCGATTCGGGATGCCGATGAAATGATTTCCATCACCCGCCATTTGTTCGTGGGGGTGGAGATTCCACCTCGTGGTGTTCGCCTGGTGGGGCTGACTGTTTCCAATGCCTGCCCGCAAAAGGCCGTTGGATGGCGACAGCTCACTCTGCCCTTTGCCGAACCGGATTTGTCATGAGCCCCACCATCGCCTTGGCAGCCTGCCTGTCTGAAACCAACCCCGCAAAGGTTGGCGCGAACAGATGGCCACGCCCGACGCCGGTTTGCAGACCTGTGCACAGTGCGGGCGCGACTGCGATATCGATCGTAACGCCGACCCCGACAAATCCACCTGCCGCACCGGCCCGGATCCGCTCATCGCCCGAATGAATAAAAAAAAAGGGGGGCTGGGAGATTGCCCACAGGGGTTTGATTCTGTTTTTTATTTTCATGCGCCCCTTGATCCGAGGCGAGATTCCCCGTACCTTTTGCGGGAATCTCTCCGAGGCGCGCACCTTGGTTGTCCTTTCTTCGCTATTTTGGCGCAGAAAGGACAACGCCCTGTCGGGGGTCAAGCCTGATAACCGGCAGGGCGTTCATGGGGAGGCGGTGTGAAACTGCGGATGACGGAGTGGCGTTTCACTCAATCGGAGGGGTTGCCCCTGACAAACATCCAATGGGTTGCATCGGAAAGATCCTCCTGATAACGATAACCACCTTCCGTGAATTCCTTCAAAGCATCCGGTTCAGTCAATCGTCGGGTGATCATCAAGCTAGCCATGGCTCCCCGGGCGCGTTTGGCCAGCAATCCAATCACCTGCATCCGTCCCTGACGCCTCTCTTTGAACACCGGCGTAATCATCGAAACGTCCCGCACCGCTTTGCTATACTCCTCCGAGGCCAGATTAATCACGGTTCGATTCGACGCCAGGGCTGCGAGATGTTCAGAGAGGTGACGTCCCCAGAAGGCGTAGAGATCCTTGCCTCTGGAAGTGGTCAAGCGTGTACCCATCTCCAATCGATAGGGTTGGATGAAATCCAATGGACGGAGCACTCCGTACAAGCCGGAAAGAATGCGGAGAGAATGCTGGGCCACATCCCAATCCGCTGGTTTCCAGGCAGCCACATTCAATCCCTCGTAGGTATCTCCCCGATACAGCTCTGCAGCATACTTGGCTGAAGACGATCTTGGATCTGAAGAAAACACCTGAAACCGTTCCACGTTCAGCCTGGCCAATGCCGGACTGATGCCCAGAAGTGCCCCCAACTCGCCTTCGTTCAGGCCCCGCAATTGACCAACTAATTGCAGAGCATCCTCCAGGAATTCCGGCTGGGTGCCAACGAACTCCAGGCGCGAAGGGGTGGTATCCAGGGTCTTGGCCGGAGAAATCAGGGCAAGCATCGTCCATCTCCAAGATCAGGCGAGAACATCGGGCATTAATTCGGCGGTCCGAGTCGGTTATCGGAAAAACTACAACTATTTAGACTATCACGGTTCACCGCGGGAATGAAGGCACGTCAGGCTTTCCAATCTGCCATTCTCCGGGTACCATGGAAATCATCCGCAGGAGAAATATCTCAACGCACTCTGAAAGGATTCCCCGATGAAGACCAAGGACAACCTGAAAGCCGCCTTCGCGGGCGAAAGCCAAGCCAACCGCAAATACCTCGCCTTTGCCAAAAAGGCGGAACAGGAAGGCTATCCGGTCATCGCCAGCCTGTTCCGGGCGGTAGCCGAAGCGGAAACCATCCATGCCCACACCCATCTGCGCCATCTGGGCGGGGTCGCCGACACCCTGACCAACCTGCGCGAGGCCATGGCGGGCGAGAACGATGAGGTCAACGAAATGTACCCCGGCATGGTGGCCACTGCCGAGGCCGAAGGAGAAAAACATGCCGCCCAGGGTATGCGTAACGCCATGGAAGTGGAGAAAGTCCATAGCGACCTCTTCAAACTGGCCATTGCCGCCCTGGAAAACGGTCGGGATCTGGACCCCAAAGTGTTGCACATCTGCGACGTGTGCGGCCACACCGTCTTCGGCGAGCCAGCGGAAAAATGTCCGGTTTGCGGCGCCAGACGCACCACTTATCGGCGATGTCCTGACCCATTGGTGCCGTCAGGAGCGCTTCCCCTCCATGAGCTGATCCGCAAACGCTGGTCCCCTCTTGCCTTCGACTCCCGCTCCGTGGCGCGGGAAACGGTTCGGACCCTGCTGGAGGCAGCGCGCTGGTCGGCCTCCTGCTACAACACCCAGCCGTGGCGATACATCGTCGCGTTTCGGGAGGATGAGGAGGCCTTCAACCGCGTCTTGGACTGTCTGGTGGAGGCCAACCGGGTTTGGGCCCGGCATGCACCGGTGTTGATGATCTCCCTGGCCTACAAACTTCACGATCACGATGGCAAGCCCAACCGTTGGGCCTGGCACGACGTGGGGGCGGCCAACGCCCAACTCACTGCCCAGGCCACCTCCTTGGGGTTGGCCGTGCATCAGATGGGGGGGTACGATGCCGAAACGGTGCGCGAACGATACGCCCTGGCCGATCTCTACGAGCCGGTCACAACCATGGCCCTGGGGTATCCCGGTTCGCCGGACCAACTGGACTCCGATTTGCGAAAGCGGGAACTGGCTCCCAGACAACGCAAGCCCCTGGAGGAAATCGCGTTCCTCGGTGTCTGGGGTCACCCTCTGTAGGAAGGACATGCGACTCTGGACCCTGCATCCACGTTACCTCGACACCCAGGGCTTGGTCGCTTTGTGGCGCGAGGCATTGTTGGCTCAAAAGGTCCTTCAGGGGTTGACCCGAGGCTATACTCGGCACCCGCAGCTACACAGGTTCCGGGAGCAGACTGATCCCGTCGGAGCCATCGTTCAATATCTGCACGAGGTCTGGCATGAAGCTGTACGGCGGGGATATCAGTTCGACGCCGCCCGTATCGCTTTGTACTCCTGGAATGGCTCCATCCAGGAAACGACAGGGCAACTTCTGTACGAATGGGAGCATTTTTTGCGGAAGGCCGCTGCCAGAAACCCCTGCCATCATGCTTCAATCTCCCGGATCAACATGCCGGAACCGCATCCGTTGTTCGTGCTGAGCGAAGGAAGCATACAGCCATGGGAAAGAAGGCAACACACGGGTCCTGGAAATTGAAAAATTAGATGAATTTTCATATCCCCACCGGTTCGGGATAATCGTAAGGAAAAGGGGGTCTAATTCCATTTCCATATCAAACATGCAATCATTGTCGCATCATCCATCAACCTAAGTCCGGCATTTCATCCGTAGAGATTTTTGTAAAATTATGAAAAAACATGGAGATGGATACTAAAACACTTCCCTTGTCAGTTCACCCACCGGGTGAGTGTACGAGCCGTGGATTTTGGATGTGGATACCAACGTCAAGCCGCGGTACGGTCGACAACAGGAGGGAGCGGTTCAAGGATACAATCCCAAGAAACCTGGCCGCCCTTCGCATGTTTACCATAGTTATTTTATAGCCAATCTCCGTCTTGTTCTGGATGTGGAGATACAGCCTGGCAACCAGTCGGCTGCC
>JADFZF010000178.1 GCA_015232645.1 Magnetococcales bacterium
GCCCCGCTTGAAGGCGGTGATGATTCCGTCCCGTTCCACTTTTGAGGTATTGCCGAAGATGGTGGCGCAGGAGACGCCGTGGGCCTGCACCGCCTCCTGGACGTGCCGAGCATGGGAAACGCCGGAGCAGAAGAGCAGCCAGGAATGCCGGTTCTGCCCGTGGGCGATGATCTCTTCTACCGCCGCCCGGGTGACCGGATCCTTATCCACCGCCGCCTCCAGTTGGCCGGGGATGAACTCCCCGCCACGGGTGCCGACGCCGGATATGTCCAACTGGGTGTCGGTGCGCTTGCTGATCAGGGGGGCGAGATATCCCTGGTCCACCAGATCGCGCACAGGAACCTCGTAAGCGATGTCATCGAACAGAGCATCCTTCCCCTGGTGCAGCAGCCCACTGTCCAGGCGATACGGGGTGGCAGTGAGACCGATGATTTTCATGTAGGGGTTGATGCGCTTGAGATCCCCCAGGAAACGCTGGTACATGGTGTCCGAGTTGCGAGGAATGAGGTGTACCTCATCGACCAACACCAAGTCCGCCCGTTGGATGTCATAAGCTCGCTGACGGACCGACTGGATGCCGCAGAAGAGTACCTGCGCCTCGGTGTCCCGGCTGTTCAGCCCGGCGCTGTGAATGCCCGCCGGAGCCGCCGGCCAAAGATTCACCAGCTCGGAGAAGTTTTGGCTGATCAATTCGCGGACGTGGGTCACCACCAGGATGCGGGTGTCGGGATAGAACTGAAGCGCCTCCTGAATGAAGGTTGCCATGACGAGACTTTTTCCTGAAGCGGTCGGCATAACAACCAAAGGATTTCCTGTGTGGGCCTCGAAATAGCGGTAGATGGCATCGATGGCCCCCCGCTGATAGGGTCGCAGGGTCAACATGGGGCACCTCCATCCCGCCAGATCGTTCCGTCCAAAAGACGGTATTCCACCCAGGCCCCGGCGGGATCGGCGTCAACCTGCTCGCCCGCTACCAGATCAGGAATGAAAAGATGTCTGACGCAACCCGCCTTTTGAGCCGCGATGGCCATCAATCGTTCGGCAGGGGCACAGAACCACAGGCCGATTTCCGCAGGGGTGGAGTGAAGGCAGGTACGGCAGTTTCGTTCTGCCGATACGCCTTCGTGGCAAAGGGGGTGGTGATGGCACATCCGGCACTGGTACCATGAGGGGTCGGTGCTGATCCTCACCGGGGGACGTTCGGCGTGAATGATGCGATCGGCCTTGGCCATCAGGCGCAGCCCTTCCGCTTCGTCGGCGTGAAGCCGCTCGGCGTAGAGGTCGTCGGTATCCTTGTTGACCGCCAGGTACAGGGCGCGGGTCATGCCGGTGAGGTGCATGTAGACCTGCATCTGGGCGAAGTGTTGCGGCTTGGCTTTCTGCACCCCCTGCTTGCGCAGTTCGGCGAAGGAGGTGGCGTTATGGGTCTTGAACTCGCAGACGTGCCAGCTCTTGGGAGCCTCCGGCACGCCCAGGGCGGCGGCATCCAATGAGCCACCGAAGTGGCCGTCGCAGGCCTCCACCCGCCACTGGCGACCGGTGTGGGGATCCACTTCCAGGACGGTGACGCCGATGCGGCGCAGGTTGCGGACGAGCCGGGCCTCTTCCAGTTGGCCGGTTTCGAACAGCCGCAGCATGCGGCCACCGAAGCTGGCGCGAGCGGTCCAGCGGAAGTCCAACCACAGGGAGCGTTCGCACTCCCTGCCGATGATCGAGGCCCCCAGGTGGGGACGAAAACCGTTCCCGGCATCAGCCTCGTAGGCGGCGAGGATTGCCTCCACCGTGGGGCAGTTGGATTTGGGGAGGGGAGCCATCACACACCTCCCTGGATCAAGAGCAGACGATGGGCGGCATCCATCACCGTGCGCCATTCGTCGTCGTTGTAGTCGGGTCGGACGGTGGCGATGATACATTCCCGCAGCCGCGCCTTGCGCTCGGCGGGACCACCGGGCAAGGTACGCTGATGGGCTTGAAGCCGGACCATTTCCTCCCGCTTGAAACGCAAGGCGGTGCGGGCGCGACGGTACCAGCCCGTGTCCATCTGGCCGCCCCGGGCCTGGCGGTCGAGGTCGGCAACGGCGATCTGGTCACGGATCGCGGCGAGGTCGGATTGCAATTGGATGAGCCGGGTGCGGCATTCCTCCCGGGTCGCGGGCAAGGGGGGATTGTTCCGCCCCCCCTGATGGTGCAGGATGGCAGTATCCATGGGTCTTCTCCCAAGATTGAAGCTCGTGGATGGGGCGGGCCGTCACCGGTGCCTGGCAGCGAATGGTTGACGGTCCCGCCCGTTGTTTTTGTTCACCCCATGCGCCGCCAGGGACCAACGCCACCGGCGGCGGGCGCAGGATGAGAGGCCTGGGCAGCGGGTTGTTGCGGCGGTGGTGACTGAGGCGCCTGCTGGGCCTGCTGTGGCTGGAAGGCTGGTCGTGGCGCAGGCGCGTTGTTGGCGATGGGCTTGTAGCCCCTCGTTTCGTTGTAACCGCTTTTTCCCACCGTCACCTTCACTATCAGCGGCTTGAAGTGAAGTTCTTCCGAGTCGGCCACCTGTATCCGCCCCACGGCATGGCAAATGGCCGAGAGGGTGCGTTGGGCGATCTCTTCCGCCTGCCGGTTGGGGTTGACCAGGTTGAGCCGGTCAAAAAGCTTCCGCCCGGCCAAATGCCCGTCCAGAATGTCCATTTCCAACCACAGGTATTGTCCGGTGCCGGTCTTGGTGGCCCGCATCTCACTGTTCACGATCTGCACCCGGTAGTCGCCGGGGGGCAGGGCGTCATGAGGTTGGGAGGGGTCCACCTGGGAGGCGTCGAAGGTTCCTCCGAGTTGTGCCATGGTCGTTCTCCTTTATGCCTGAACAGGTTGCGTATCATTCGTGGCTGATGTTTGGCTGGTGAGATGCGCTTCGAGGGTCGGCCACTCCATGGGCATCTCACCGGGCAGGTTGTAACGGTTCTTGGCCAGAAAGGCCGGACGTTCGCTGGTGAAGAGCAGACGGGCACAATCACCCACCGCCCGGGTCACCTTTTTGTTGAATCCGACGTCGCTTTTGGTCGTGCTGACCCTGTAGTTGGCGAACAGCACGCAATCGCTGTGTTCCACCAGCAGGGCAGCGGCCTTCTGGTGCAACTTGATGTCGTAGCGGTCGTAGGGTTCGTGTTCCGGAGAATCGAAACGGCGGATCACCGCATGGGCGAGCTGAAGGATCAGCATTCCCTTTTCAGCGCGAAGCCGGTTCAGCCTGCCTATGTATTCGCGCCACAGGTCGAGGGCGAACATGTAGCCCTTGCCGTAGGTCAGATCTTCCATGGCGTTGACCTTTTGCCGCTGACATACTTCCGCCCATACCAGAGGCTCCAGCCAGTCGAGACTGTCGATGACGAAACTCTCGAAGTTGTGTGGCTCAACGAGCAGGGCATCCATGGCGTCCAGGACATCGGTAAACTTCTTGGCCTGGGGGAAGGCCACAACGTCCAACCTGCCCAGTCCGTCCTCGGTGGGCAGGAAGACCGGCGCGGGCGCACATGCCGCCAGAGTGGTCTTGCCGATGCCCGCCACGCCATAGACCAGAATGCGGGGTGGCAGGTTGATCTGACGTTGCTGAAGGGAAGCGAGGGAAATGGCCATCAGCGTCCTCCCCGGCTCGTGGGCCGTTCAAGCTTGAAAGTTGGTCTGCCGACCTTGAGCGTTCTCGCCGGTTCGAAATATTTCCGGATGGATGTGGGCCAGGCGTTGTAACGGCTTTCCGGTACCCGGTAGGAGACCTCGACGTAGTCCATGGGGTTTTCCCCGGATTCCCGGATCTGCCCGACGATGGTGGCCAACCGCTCCTGGTCCCACTCTGGCTTTTTGGGCAGGTCTGCGATGACGACAAAAGGGCCATCGTCGAAACGGACGATGCCGGTGGGCTTTTGGTTCTGGTTGCGGACCAGGGAGGTGCGGTTGTCGTAACGGTGAGCGACGGCCTCGTCCAGGCTTCTTTTGATCGCCTGGGCCCGGCGCAGATGGGCGTCGGCTTCGTCCATCAGAGTGGCCAATTGCTCTACCGGAAGGGCCGCAAGCTGTACCGGGGACGACTCCGGCAAAGTGTCAAGGGTGATTGAAATGTCCATGTTCAACTTTCCTTTCGATACGATGATGGTGTGTTATTCGTTGTTATGTGGTGATCTGCCTCGTAGGCATCGATTTCCTCCTGGCGGTAGAGGATGTGGCCGCCGATCTTAATGTAGGGCGGCCCTATGCCCTTGCAGCGCCAGTTTTGAAGCGTTTTGGGGTTGATGCCCCATCGCCTTGCGAGCTGAAACGAATTGATGTGACGGGTTTCCATGTTCTCCTCCTGGTGGTGTGCTGTACTTGGGAAGAGACTACCAACCGCAAACTGAGGAGTTACTGAGGAGTTACTGAGGAGCTGACTGAGGAGTGATTCGCGCACCTGCTGACCTTGTTTATGGAATAAAAAAACACATGATGGCAAATTTTGCATAATATGTTGTTTGCAAAACGATTTTTATTGTAACTGTTATGGACATGTATAGAATTCTAGTGTCGGTGAGGAACTGAGGAGTACTGAGGAGAGGGAGAAGCGAAAGGAATGCGCTGGGCAATTGGAGAACAACTACAGATGACCAAAGAAGGAATCGAAAAGCTTATAGGGAGAAGGGCCGTCCGTGGCCCAATATGCAGCAATTGGTTTACACCTTGAGCCAGCAAAAACCATCCCCCTGACCGATCAGATCGCGCCAATCGGAACGTCCGCGAAAGAGTTGCCCGATGGCATCGGCGGAGGATTCCACCTCCTCCAGAACCACCTGGGTCCGGCATCTAGCCTCGCCCCGTCTCCATGACTCCACCAGGATACCGATCACCTGCTTTTGTTTCATGCCGGTAAAGACGAACTCCCTGCCGTTGACTCGCACCGTGCTATAATCGCCGCTGTGCCGCACCGGTGACAGGTCATCCACCGGTACATGTTCTCCGGTGAGGACACTCCTCACCATCTCCATGTCGAGACGGTAGGCATCCCCCTCCACGATCAGGGATTCCTTCAGGCCGACCATGCGGTGACCGTGGGGCAGGGTCACATGACGCCCCTTGGGAATCTTCCAGGCCAATACCACGCCAGGAGACTTGCCGCCCAACCTTCGAAGGGCGTCATAGATCTCGTCGAAGCGGTCGGTCTGGTGCCACAAACGGGCGAGATAGACCGTCGCCTTGCGGTTGCCGAGCCAGAAGGTTCCCAGATTCCAGAGGAGATTCCGGACCACCAGACGCGGTTCTCCCTCCAACCCGGCCAAATCCCGAACATGGCGCACAGTGCGCTCCAGATCGAGGAGATAGCTCTTCATGTCATCCTCTGGGACATCGACCCACATCCCATCGTCGAAGCTGAAATACTGGTAGGTGCGGGTCTCCTCGTTCCATTCCGGCTCCACCGCCTCGGCTTCGAAGGTGTGGCGGTTGGGAACCACGGTGCAAAGCTCCCCTTCGGTGAAGATGCCCTGTTCCATCAGGATCTTGCCCTCGTCAGGGTGAAAATCGGCCACCACGCTTCCTGGCATTCTGGGATGCTCCTCCCAGTGAAACAGAGACATGGCCATGTCGAGAGCCTTGAAGGAAATCGCTGTTACCGCCATGATCAAACATCCTTCACCAGTTTCCAGAGGGGGAGATACTTGTCGCAGATC
>JADFZF010000179.1 GCA_015232645.1 Magnetococcales bacterium
AAGGGGCGCGTGGAAAAGCAAAGTCAAAGTCAAAGTCAAAGTCAAAACAATAAAACAAAATCAAAACCCTGGGGGCAATCCCCCAGACCCCTTTTTTTTTTTAATATTGCCAACCGGGGGGATCTGAACAGTGACCTGTCCGACAACGCGGATGATTGGTCAGTTTGTCGGAAATTTCATGAACACGACAGGGCATAGAGGGTTGGCAGGATGATCGGCCAAGATCAACCCGATCGCTGCACAGGATGGGTGGGACACGGAATTGGCCAGTTCCCATACCCATCCCCTTGACGATCCATACTTGAGTTGTTCATGTCGTGGCTGGCTTGTCCCTGTTCCCTGGCCGATCAAGTGACCCCGTCGATCGGTCAAGGCATCCCAAGCTGGGTCAGGGAACGAGGCCCAGGGGGTGAGATTCGGTTCATCCCGTTTTTCCGGCGCAGGACAAGCGACTCGGGGGCCTCGATGTCGATTTCTGCAGGCCGCTCCCGATCCTCGTTCGGAAGCCTGCCCGAATTTCATGAAAAAGCGGCAGGCATCCGCGATACCCTGGATGCCGACAGCCCATTTTTCTTCAAAATGGCCGGAAGAGGTCCATTCCCGAACTCAATCCCAGGGCCGACTCCAGGGTCATCTTTTTCCACGTTGGGGATGGCATCCATGAGCCGGGCCAGTGTGGGCGGCAGGCGGCGATCCTTGAAGCCTGATCCAGTCCAACCACTCAAGACCCGATTTTTTACCCCACCGGGAGATGTCAATCTTCAGACCGTGACTGCCTCCACGGTATCGGCATCTTCGGCACGGTTACGTTTCAGATAGCTGTAGACGCCGACGCCGGCCAGCGCCGCGCCGAGGAGGATGGCGGGGCCCCAGGGGCCCAACCCCAATCCCAGACCGAGACCGGTTCCTGTTCCTTTCCAGATGACGCCGCCACCTGCCGTTTTGGCGGCAGTGCCGACTCCGGTCTTGCCCAGGGCCGCTGCGGGCGCCGATGCTGCCGCACCACCCTTCATGAGGGGAGCGGCCCCAGCGGGGGGAGTTCCCAAGGCCACGGTCTGCATCTTGGCCATCGGACACCCACCCATGCCGGCTCCCAGACCACCAGCGGTCATGCAGGCGCCACCTTTGGCCAGGACGGCGCCGCCAGCAGGTTTGAACATCAACCACACCGAGCCCCCCTTGCCAGCCATGACCGGGGTTTTTCCCAACACGAAGCTTTTGCCCACCAACGAAGAGGACGTGGCAGTTCCGGCATTGGCCTGAACCTTGAGGGCGATGATCTTGCCCGAACCGCTGGCGGGTTGCAAAAACATCATGTCACCCGCCTTGGCCCCCGCCAGTGGCGAAGGGATCACGGTAAAACTTTGTCCCGCCATGCTGGTCAACTGGGCCGCTTGCCGTGCCCCCTCGAGTTTGACCATGGTCAAACCGGCCGCCGTTCCCGGAGCCGTCGCCGCTCCAGCGGCGGACACCGGGTTCAGCGCCAGCCAATGACAGGCTCCACCGACCGTCATCGGCGCCTTGGCCACAGTCACCGTCTTGCCGGCCAGGCCGGAAAGGCTGGCCATCTGTCTGGCCCCCTCCAGCTTGATGGCCACCGTTTTTTTGGCTGCGGCAGCACCCACCTCGCCGACGGGTTGTAAAAAAAGCCAGCTGCCAGTCACTCCCGTACCGACTGAAGCCGCCTGACCGACCATATAGGTTTTCCCGGCCATGGAGCCAAGCTGGGCGACCTGTCTGGCACCCTCTACTGCAAAAAGTATCGGTTCGGTTGCCGCCATGTTAAGTCCTCATTTGGGTGATGGTTCATCGTCGGATTGTTGATCCGAAAGGTAGATTGCTGTGGTTTGGTAAGGTGACGGTTTCTATGTCAAACCGTCTTATTTTACATTTTCGGAGCCACGGAGTACAGGTTCCCCTGCGACATCGGGCAACGTTTTTTCGCCGACGGTCCAAGCTTTGACCAGCCACATGGCCCCCAGGATCAATAATCCGACACCGAATGCCGGTCCCATGGCCATGGCTGGAAAATGGGATGACATGGCTGGCAGGGTAAACTTGGCGGTCGATTTGCCCAAAAGGCCACCGATCCCCAGGGATGAAGATTTGGAGATGGTTACCGTTTGTGTGGCACTCACTTTCACGCTTCCGGGACCGGTGAGGGTCAGGATTTCCTCCGGCCCGAGTTCGGTGAGCAATTTGCTGGCCATGTTCTCCATCAGGAATACCTTTTTTTATTTGCGCAGCCGGATGAGTTCGCGATCGGCCGCCATTCCTCAGTCCACCCCATGTTCGATCCTGGCGGGCCGGTTATGGACGATTGTCATTGTCACCCTACCGGCACCAGACGGCGAAACTGTCAAATTTCCTTTGTCCCGGTAGTACGCCATGACACGCCATCATGGGTCAATATTATAAAATATTCCAGAAAAACATAAATGTATCAAACGGACGTCGGCATGGCATTTATGTTGCATTATTTTGTCTATCACAAGCCAGCCCATAGCGTCATTCCGGCTTGATTCAAGACAACGTTTGCGTTTCACAAAGGAGAACTTCACACCATGTCCCTGCAAACTTTCAACAATCACGGAACCTCCATGGCCCCGATGCCGACGACCAAAAAGCTGGACCGCTACGTGGACCGGATCGAACGGGCGCGTCAAGCGGCTCAGGAGGCGGCCCGCAACCACATCGACCAGATTCTCACCGAGGCGCAAGCCGATGGTTTCGACCAGGATATCGTCCGTCTGTTGGCCCGGGAACGGCGGATGGCCAACGCTCTCGACAAATTTCTCGCCCGGCGGCACCTTTCCTGATGATTACGTCCAGAAGGTTCGGGTGGGGGCACTTTCGGTTGGGGGGAACGGACCGCGACACGAAAGGGGAGATCCACTTACAGCGCGTCACCCCCCAAAAAACCATGTGTCCGTCTGCCTGCGGGACCGAAGCCCAGGCAGGCGGACGCTGTCATTCCATGACGACCGTCAACGTTCCCACTATTCGATCTGGAAGATCTTGTCCAGATGTGCCAGCTTGACGATCTGATTGACATGAGGATTTTTCATGGCGCCGGTGATCATCACTTTGCCGTTTTTCTTTTCGGCACATTCCTTGATCATCAGCAAAACGCCGATACCTGCAGAATCGATGGATTGCACCCCCGACATGTTGACGCGAACCCAACGAATATCCTCCAGCTCATAGCAGTCACGCCGGATCGCTGCCCATGTGGTATGGTTGAGGGAGCCGAGAATACCGATATGGACATCCCGATCCTGATCAACGCTCATGTTCACCTTTGCCATGGCCCTTCCTTATGGCAGTCCATACCCGTCATCCCGGGCTGACCTGTTCGCCAGCCCAGGTCGACCTGGATTTTCAAGAACGTCCGAAACTTATCCAGACCCTACACTCGTTGTCGATCTCTTCCCCGGCGGTTGGAAAAACTGAAACCATTTTGCCGCTCCCCTGACCATCCGGGAGGATACACTCTTCAGGTACAATTGTCTCGCTAAATCCTAAAGAGAGCCGATAGAAAATGTATACGGAACTGCGGTCATCCGTGCCATCGGGGCCGATCGAGGGAAACGACCTGTTCGTCCGAAAAGCCGACCATGACCACAAGGTATATCTTAAGTATTGAACCCTTCCCCGGCCTGGTCTATTCTTGATTCCAGAGTATTGCCATGATTCAAGCTCTGTGTCAGTGACCTAGCGAATCGGAGTCCCCCGTGCGAGTTCCCCTGCTGTTGGCATGCTATTTTTTGTCGTTGATTTCACCGGCAAGCGCGGAAGAGGGCAAAACAGTTGAAACAACGCTTCTTGTCAAAGTCATCCCCCGGGGGGCGGAAGTCATGGTCAACGGCACCTATATGGGCAATGCCCCGTTTCTGATTAAAAAACCCCAGCCAGGAACAGTCCATATCCATGCTCGTAGTGTCGGCTATCGTTCCCTAACCCGCAATTTTGACATCGTGGCCAACCAAAACAATGTCGCAGTTCTCATCCTGGCCAGTCGATTGAGCACTCTGGGGACCGTTTCCGGCACCCTGGTCATCGACACCGATCCCCAAGGGGCGACGCTTGCTCTTGACGGGCAACCCCTTGGAAAGTCCCCCATGCGCGCGGAAAATATCGCAGAAGGCAGTTATAAACTGAATGTTCAGTTTCCAGGACTGGGAGAGAAAAACGTTCCGCTTCAGGTATTCGGTGGCGAAACGACACAGACCGCCATCTCCTGGAGTGAGCCCATGCCCAGAAAGTTCCTCCTTGAGCTGACCCCCAGGGAAGCCCGGGTTCATTTTCTCAACTATCCCCAGGCCTACCAACCCGGAATGCCCCTTCCCAAAGGTCGCTACATGCTCCGAGCCTATCTCCCCGGGTATGTCACCACCGATATCGCCGTGGAAATGGGTGACAAGGATTTCCACAGTTATGTGACGCTGCAACGAAGCGCCATCTCGGAGTCTGGCGCGGCAACATCGGAAAAGGTCGATAACCGACAGTGATTCAACCGTTGAACCGCCGTGTTTGGATGGCCAATATCGCCGGGTGTTCGACCCGTCTCTGCGTGGTGATGGCAAAATATTCCGCCTCCACCTGATGGGTCTGGCCGACCAGCTCGACTTGATGCTGGAGCATGATTTCGTCCTCGATGATGGACGGGACACAAAAGAATCCCGCCCCCACCTGACCAAACGCCTTCATCAGGGCGGTGTCCTGGAACTCTGCCACGATCTTTGGAGCGATTCCCAATCCATCCAGCCAGCGCCCAATCTTGCCTCGCAGGACATTGCCCTCCATGGGCATGAGCAACGGCGCGTGGTGGAGCATCTCCGGGAACGGTCCGGCAAATTGCTTCCGCAAACTGCTGGTGCCAAAAAAACTGACCCCCACCGCGCCAAGGGAATAGTGCAGGGTCCGCATTTGGGCATTGGAATTCGTCGGACCATCGGCCAGCACCAGGTCGAGCTGATGGACCGCCAGGTCGGCCAGCAATCCTTTCAGCTTGCCTTCGTGACAGACCAGATGGGTTTCCCGATCGCATCTCAATGCCGGCTCCAAAAATCGACAGGCGATCAGTTTCGGGACCACATCCGCAATACCCACCCGCAGCCGCATCGGCCTTTCGGCCGGCATTCCCTTGAGGACTTCATCCAGCTCGTTCCCGATCAAAAACATGTCATTGGCATACTCGAACACCATCTGGCCGGTGTCGGTCAGTTGCATCCGTCGGCCCATGCGCACAAACAGCGGATGCCCCAACGCCTCCTCCAAGGTTTGAATCTGAGCGCTCAATGTTTGTGGACGCAATCGTAATGATCGACCGGCGGTGGTGATGCTTCCCGCCTGGGCCACCTTCCAAAAATAGAATAAATGTTTGTAGTTCATCCGCTGGTCGGTACCCGTTCAGGCCCCCTCTTCAAGGCTGTCGGCATGGATGATTCAAGAATAAAAAGGGGCTGGGGGATGGCCACCAGGGGTTTGATCCTGATTGGACATTCCCACACAGGGGAGGGGGACGAAATCTCCCAAGGTTATTTTTCAAAGTTTTCATCGCTGACCCGGTCGGAACTCCGGAGGGCATTTCTCGGATCCCTTTTTCTTCTTGATCGTTTCTAATTCTGCTTTGTTACATTCGTTAATTTGAGCAAACC
>JADFZF010000017.1 GCA_015232645.1 Magnetococcales bacterium
GGCCACCACTCTGCTCCCCCTCCTCGATGATCATACTCTTCTCGTCATCTCCGGTGATTTCACCCACTATGGCCAATGCGGCGCGTCGATCCGAATGCATGTTCAAGGGTAAATATGCAGGGCTTGTCATCCGCCGGGGGCACAAGCGCTCCATCATTGCCTTGGGGCACAAAATCCTGAAGACCATTTTCATCCTGCTCAGCAGAAAGGAGCACTATCGAGACTCAACGGTGGACTACGAAGCGATGGCAGTCAAACGCAACGCGCCTCGATGGATTTCCACACTGCGGCGGTTCGGCTATTTGTCCGTTACTGCCTGAACCGCTCCCAAACCATGACCCATTTCCCGACCCTTCAGGGATCGGTCGATATTCTGTTGCCCGAAGCGCAGGTGTCTTTCACGGTAAGCATTGGTATACTTAGACCCATCAAGAGCGATACGCTCTATGCCGCGCCTCGGGCACTCTGGGGGGGGAGGAACCGCACATGAAAACCTATTCGATAAAACACATTCTAGATGACATTTGTTATCAAAGCAAGGGGGTATCAGCTTCTGATGCACTGGCGTCCTACCTCTGCATCCACGAGCCTGATGGAGACGCGAGTGAGTGGACAGCCACATGGAGACCCTCCACTCTCCCGAGTATCGCGGAAGCCTTGGCAGAAGGGTGGTGGTGGGGATGGGGGTACTCGGAAAGGCCTTTGGACGTGACTGATGACGATCCGATGCGCTTTTCCGTCACTGAAGAGGACAGAGATATACACTCGATGATCTATGCAGTCGAGTGCGGGGACTGGTCACCGTACATCCGCCGTGCTCTAGCACTACATATCGAAAAAGATGGATGGGATGTATCGGATTTTGCTGAAATTTTCGGGTTCACCGAGCTTTTACAGCCTTACTGCCCTTTGGTCGAGATCCAGATTCCGCATCCGTTCTTAGAGCCTAAGACGGCACGCGTGTATTTACGCTGGCTCGGAGGCGGGCCTTATCGTCATCTGGAAGGGCGGCTTAGTGATGGCATAGTGACTGGAGATGACTTTTATAGGGCTGTCGGCGTGGAGCCTCCGGAGGGGATGCACCTGCGGGTCTTTGTAGGATGTAGCTTTTGATACGCCCTGCCATCAAGCCCGGACTTCGGTCCGGGCAAAAAAAAGAAAATTCTAAAAATATGACTCACACAAACCGAGCCCGGATCAGGGTTGACATCTCCGGCGATTGGCAGGCTTATACCCCCACCATCCCCGACGGTGCCACGGTGATGGGGACTGTCACTGTAGGCCACGGTATCACCGGTGCCCTTATCCGATGGGAAAAAGACGGGACTTACTCCCAGGTCATCGAAGGGTCCGTCCGCCGCCTGGACGGACGCAAGATCGCGGCGGCGATGGGGACGTCAGGGCGACCAACGAGCGTCCCAGACGGACGCCGGGTCAATATTTTTTTGGACCCGGACAGTATAGCCACCGCCAAGGTGATCGGGGACGGAAAGATCGGCGAGGGGATCAGGCGTGCCCTTGCGAAAGCGAAAGGGGATACATGACCGCTTTCCGCCAACTTGACCTTGTGGCCGAAATAGAAAAATCCTTCCCGGAAGCCTGGGAAGAACTAAAAAATTTCCATCTCAAAAAAGGCATCCCCCCGCTGCCATCCTGGCCTGATTGGTGTTTCGTACCGATTGCCGCCGGGGTTGCCGTGGCGTCACAGATCTATGACATATCAGCAGCAGAGACCATGGCGGCCACCATCGTGGGCATCGAGACGTGGAGGATCACGAAAGGTATTTATAGCATTGATGCCGATGTAAGGCAGGCTCTCATGTCCACACCGATCACAGGTCCCTTACCGGTGGACGTGCTCTACCACCTGCCGGAGTGGTGCCTATACATCGAGGTCCCCGACCATCCGGTGATGGGATCAAGACTTCATGGCACCTACGTCTGGCTGGAGTGGGATGCCAATAGTGGCCGTCATGAGCTGCGGCTGATCCTGGATGACGATCACCGGACGCCGATGGTGATGCATCTCATCCCAAGTGGGACCATCGAAGAGTGTCTGCAAGCCGCAGTCGATACCTCCATGGCCCATGCGATGGCCATGCAAGTCGAGGTTGGCTTTTACACCAAGGAAATAAAAGAAATCCTATCCCCGATCCTGGCGCTCGTCTTGTACCTGTGCAGTGACGAGCCGGACTTGATCCATAGGCCCGACCCCGGGGCGCGCCCTGGGAATCCGAGACCGAAAAAAA
Organism: Magnetococcales bacterium; assembly: GCA_015232645.1. Classification (GTDB taxonomy): domain Bacteria; phylum Pseudomonadota; class Magnetococcia; order Magnetococcales; family UBA8363; genus UBA8363. The sequence continues at coordinate 2,250 of JADFZF010000017.1, forward strand.
TTAAAAAGGGACTGCGGATATTTGCTGCCGAAAATCCCCGCGTCTGGGAGGTGGGCAGCAAGATCGGCCAGACCCTCCGCTCCGCTCGCGAGAGGGATTCATCAGACGTATCTCGGGAGGGAAGATCACCAGCCCCTCATATCCGCCGGGCCCACTGGCACACGTATTGGGTTGGGCGAAAGGAGACCCCAGAAAGGCGGGTGATCCTCAAGTGGATCCACCCGATTTTCGTCGGGGCATCTTAAACGTAAAACACCGGCACATCCCCCCTGCCCTGCTGCTGGACTTTGGTGGCGATACCGCCGGTAATGTTGACCATATCACCGACCGCGAAACCGCCGCTGTCCGGGACCTCGATTATGCCATTGCGAGTCGCCACCCGGACCTTTCCAGACGCGAGCGAGACGACACGACCAGGATGTGTTGCCTGGGTTGTGAGGATTTTTTGAAGATCAAGAAAAGGTTGGGACATTTCGTAAAATATCCAATTGAGTTGTCAATTTTTTGCCATCGGCGGTATGGGATACTCCGGTGATTTTTCCGCGCCAGGAAGCCCCCATCATAGCATCGTGGACCTCAACCAATTGCCCGGGCATGACCCCTGGCCGGTGAATACAGACGATAGTGATTTTTTGAAGAATCTCACCTGCGTCGAGTTCTGCCCTCCCCCTGGACCGCATCGGCTCTTCCCCGGCCAACAGGGGCACCGAAATATCCGGTCCACGGAATGCACCATCCCCCCTCTGACAGATGATGGCCCCATTATGCCACCCCTGATCCTCGATGTGCGTCGCATGGAATAGAGCTTGAACCGGAAATTCGTTATTGCCATCAAGCGCCTCTTGGACCGTGATATTCCACGCCAAGGCCCGCGCCAGATACCGGACCCTGGCGATTGAAAATCCTGATCGGTCGGATACGACCGTCACACGGTCCGACTGGACCGTGAGTCCCCCAAGGTCTTCCCCCATCCAGATGACCCGATCCATACCGCCAATAGCCGGTTTCCCGAGCGAGGCTGTATCTGTCTGGGAAAAGACAATATCCTCGCTGATCCAGACGTTGGTCCATCCATCCTTGAAAATACTGCCAGACGTCACAATCGCCTCATTGATCGACGTCCCATATCCAAGGAAAGTAATCATTTTTGCGGTGTCGCCAACCCTGAATGACGTCTTGCCCCGATTAAGCCCATCAGGCCTTGTGTCCAACTCCACCGATAGATGCCCCTGGCTCGATTGCTGATACCCGCGCACCAAAACCTGGTTGACTCTATCCTTATAGGTGTATGACTCATGGCAAGACAGATTATCGGAGGCATCGGTCAAAATATGGTCTGGCGTCGCGGACCCCCACTCAGGGACGGGGACTGGGAATCTGTGCCTCACCCGCAGTATGCCATCCATCCTGGTTTCCACCACCCCCCCAGCCGCTTCGGCGATGGTCCGGACGACATCCAGGGGAGATGCGCCATGCACAGCCAGACGTCCCCCGGGGATCATCCAGTTGACCATGTCCCACTGAATGGACTGCCCAGAGACTCCCTCGGCGGCATCCCTGGCCCATGTCGCGGTATTCCAAACTTGATCGATGGGTAGGGCGCGTGGAGAGGCCAACATCGCCGTCGGGCTGATCAGAGCGACTTGCAGCCGAGGTCGCGCGATTCCATCCCTCGATAGGGTCTTGGAGTCGACGATCAAAGCGCACGTCTCTCCACCCACGTCCAGTGTGATTGGATCATCGATAGCCATCCGCTGATACGATGCAGGATCCCCTACCTCCGTGGTCCCGGTCCATGCCGCGTCCCCTTCAGCGATGTGGAAAGAGGCAGACAGGATCATATTTGGAGGCCCTGGTGGATCCCGGTGATCACGCCGGAAAGGATAATAGGAGACCGGTCCGGGATGAGATCCCATATCATGACGCTATGGCCCGCTATTGGCGTATATCCCAAGATGTCCCATGAAATTTGATATTCTCGGCCAACTGGGGAGGCCCGTCCCCAGGGCATCACGCATTCTCCATCGATAGGTTGCCGGATACCCCACATCATATCACATTGTCCGCTAACTCCATTTCCATATACGATCTCACATATTCCTTCTGTCACAAAGGCATATTTGATGCTCCATACCTTCATGAGAAATGAAATAAATCTTAAATTCCCACTTGTTATCTTGCTATCAAATCCCGACGGAAAAGTAATCCATGTCGATGATGGTGGAGTTGCAGCCCATAGCAGGCTGAATCCTGCCGGGGTGATCACTTGGGTTTGGGCTGGGGGGGATGCGGAAAAAAGACACTGGAAACTGTCGGATTGAAAATCTTCCGTCCGTGCTGGATTGCTCGATTGGAAAGACGTCCGCAGGGGGTCAGGAATACAGACAAGGGTCTGCCAAGGGCTACTGGCATAGAATGGCGAGTCGAAATGATTGACCGGGAAAATATCAAATCTTGCCGGGTCCCCAAACGTTGCCCCCGGCATGTCCCCTGTGGGGAAGAAGATCTGGACCTGGATAGGTGACGAGGATGAAAACCAAGCCTCGAACGAGTCAAGATAGGATGTCCCCTCCTGCCGGAGGATGGGGGATGCCCCGACCACGGCAGAATCGAATCCAACGGGGCAAAACGCTAAAACTAAAGATAAATTTGCGCAAGAGAATCTGGATGTACCCTGTCCTGGAGAAAATGCAAGTACCTGAATCGGATCGTCGCATGAAAAAGACGCGTCGAAATTCGATGGAAACAATATCTGTGTTCCATCGGTAATCGGATGAGCGTTCTCGTCAAGGATATAGATGCCATTTTCGTCCAGCAGGCAATCGCCTGTCTGTGCCGGAGGTATTTCTACGAGTAGCGGATTCCCGGCTTCGTCAGTGATCGTTGCCCCAGATTCGTCCAGTATGTATGGATCGTATGGCATATCAGGTGAGGGTCCACCGCCACACATTTGCGTTATTGCCTACGGCGAACAGGTTCAGCCCGTCAGGGGAAATATAGATACCATAACAATAAGAAAATTTTGCGCTCATGCTGAATGATTTCGAATCATAATTCGCTGAACTCAGAGCCCCAGGAGTTGCCAGGGTGTACTGGTAGACTGTCGGAGTCGTCATCCCGGCGAGGTAAAATTTTTTGCCATCGTTCCTGGCCCACATCCCCCCCACAGACGATGTCTGCGACGAAAAGGACGTGTTCCCCTGACTCGCCCCGTTACCGACGTAAAAATTACTTTTAAGGTTATATTGCCTGATGGATGCGCTCGTCGCTTGTGTGGCAAAAAGGACGGTGCCATCGATACAAAAGGACATGCCGTTGTATGTCCCAGGATAAGTCGTCGGCTCGTAATCCGATCCTCCCAGCCCCGTCGCAGTCGACACATCAAATGGTGTCGAGCATGCCCTTTGGTAAAGTGCGGTCGAGTTCCTGAAAAATAAAGCTGTCCCATCATCGGAAAACATCCCGCCATTGAACCCGTTACTAGAATAAGTATAGCTATTTACATAAGATGCAGTCGACAGGTCCCATGGCTTCGTCATCGTATACTTGCATATCCGGCTATACGGGGACCCGGAGTTGTAGTTGTCAGTCACCAACATGACCTTGCCATCAGGGGTGAAATAAATCCCCTGCGGGTTCGTGACCTGCGCCGATACCGACAGCGAGCTATGATAAACCGCCGTCGAAATGTCCCATGTCCCTATCCTGTTACCGGCACATGGCAAGACCATCTGAGCTGTGGGCATGTCGCCTCCTTATGCGTACCCTGTCCCGACCAGGTTCCCATGCCAGGTCGTGCCGGCATCGACGGTAAAAAATGACAAAATCGTGATGGCGTTGACCGACGTGACCAGGGTTGGGGGCGCGCCGCCAGCCCATTTCACGCTGGCCGGATAAGCGATAGTCCGTCCACCGGTCGAGTCTTGTTTTAATCGGAGGGTGATAAAGCATCCTTTGCCATTCGCGGGGGGATTGCTCAAGGTCAAGGTTGTGATGTTGGCATTCCACGCCACGTCAAAAACGTTTCCTGTGGTACAGTCGATCATCAATGTATTGCTCGAAATACTTGGAGTGGCAACGGTTTCTGCGGAGTTTTTGAAAACCGCCCTGGATAGCGTGCAGAGGGCAAAATCTTTATCGACGGTTTGCGCGGCCCCCTGGATCTGCGCCACAGAGGCTTCCATCGTGATGCCTCCCTGGACGACAGGGAGTTTTTCACTGCCTGACAGGCTTGCTACCTGCGCGTATTCAGAGATCTTCGGCATCAAATCCTCCCCATTTTTTTGGAGTCGGTCGGCCATTCGATCCGGACATTCCCTCCTGAAGGAGAAAACGGAAACCCGACGATGGAGTCGTAGAGGATGAATAGCGGCGATGTTGACTCGGTGCCGGTGTCTTTGTAGACGATGACCAGTTCGCAGGAAGCGCCAGCGACAGCGGTGAAGACCGCAGGGTCGGCATTGAGGACGCCGTTGGTCGCCGTGCATGTCGTCAGCGTGGTCGTGGCCACCCTGGCACCGGACGGGATATCGGAAAGCCAGCGTTTGTTCGTCAGGTCGAAGGCGGTCCCTCCGGACGTATAAGCCCCGCTACCAGTCGAACCGTCAAGAGTGAAATGCGTGGAATCAACGACTGTTACGTAAAATAAGCCATTCGCAGCGGTGTTGCCTCCGACGCCATTGATGCTGACGCAGTTCCCGGTGGTGAGTCCATGCGCCCCAGGCGTCGTGATCTGGATTGGGTTGGCATTGGTCGCGTTGGTGATGGTCAAAATCACCCCGGGATAGCCCTGATCCACCAGCATGGCTTTCATGGTGTCGGACGGGAAATTGATCCCTGCGGTCAGCAGGGCATGCTTGCCATTGTCGAACATGGAAGTCGTCACGCTCATAGCCTTTAAGTTTGACTGTTGTTACCAAAATTGCACTAAACGACCACCAACTAAAGCCGGTAGTTTAAACCTTTGACATTGAAAATCAAAAAGTAACGATAGGAACATGTTGAGGGGCATTACGAAGAAAAAAACGGTCTAAAAAAATAAAGTCACCATGATTTCCCACGGCGAATTGAAGCAGGTAATATCCTCACTACGTCAAGCTACTTTTAGGATCACTAAAGAAACTTAACCATAAATTTTTTGGCCCTGAAAACTCTAACAATAATAGATCTAGTTCATTCTGTGTTGGTATGTACCAGTCATATCCATTTTGATAGAGAGCATCAAACACTCCCCTCGTATGATTGGGATTCATGCACCCATGGGTTATATGTATAGTAGGTAAAATCGTACCGTTATTACTGATCCTAAAGGTCACAAACCCATCATAAAGATAACCATTCCAGTGAGGGATATATCCAGTATACTCTGACGGAACGCTTATCACCCTGCGAAACGGCCCAAAAGTGACTGTCATAGATTACCCAGGACAAGTTTGAAGACGCCGCCAGTATCTGGATCGATTGCGGTTAATGCGATGGTGTCGGCAACCTGAGCTACTCCAACCGTCCTGGTCGTGATTTTACGCAACTGTGTGTTCTCAACATAATTTCCCGAATACGCTTTCCCGCGCCATTGCAACATCGGATCCCCCTGGGGATCGATTTTTCGTTCAATCTCCCCCTCAGCGATCTTTCCAAAGGCTTCCGACAGCGCGATCACGCGCACGGGGGGGACACTCGCTTTGGTTACGTCGCCAGTGAGCCAGGCGTCCTGTAACTCCTTGAATCGGTCCGCAGGCAGGATCCCACGACCACAATCATAGTTTATTTCATATAATGAAAAAGCAACGTCATACCGGACGACGATTGCTCCATAGACAGCAACTGGAGAATAAAATTCACAAGTGTCCAGATAATAGATCGGCGGATCTATCTTGTTTCCGGTTGCGTCGAAAAAATGGGTGACCTGCTCTATTTTCGGGATCGGACTACCATAAGAATGTTTCAGTTTCTGAGAATAGCTATTTGAAAATTTTAATGTTTCCGTGATCGTCTCGCTGCGTCTGCCGATTAATTTCGATGTTCCCTCGTCCAAGATGATTGAAACAGAAGGGTATATTTCTTCCGAGCAGTACAACCTTATCCGCTGCACGCCCGGGGACAACACCGTGAGGGGGACGACCTCATCAACTTTATATCTGTCTGATATGATCCTCCCCTTTTCATCCTGACCGACGATGTTGGTTGCCGTCCCAACTTTGACCCGACATGGAGAGTTGCCGGACTGATCCGTGTTATCGGTCGCGATCTCGAAGGATTCATCAAGACTTCTGGGTTTCCATGTGACGGTCGCCCCTCCGGTCAGGATGGCCGGCTGATATGATGCCCCAGCCATATCAGGAGGTCTCGCCGTACCAGCCCAGGGTAATCCTGTCACCGGACAGTCCGGTAGCCCCTGGGGGGACGATCCGCTTGAGCCACACGGGGACCGCTGCTGGGTGAGTCTTGAAAGTCAGGGTATCCCCGAGCGCCCACGTTCCCCCCCATCCAGATGCGGGGAGGGTGAGGTATGGACGGGAAAAATCGGCATTCGATGGAGCAAAATTCGCGGTACTGCTACCGCCGCCGACGCTCCCAACCGTATCCCCGACACAGACGAAGGTCGTCGCGCTGGTGAAGGTGAACGTCCAGGTCTGTTCAATCGTCCCGATCCAATCCAGGATCGGGACGACGTTTATTGGCGTAATCGTTGGGGCGTTCCCCCCATAGGTCCCAGCAGACGATGATCCAGACCAGGAATCAAACACCCCTTCCACGTCGGAAGGGGTTAGGACTGATGCCACCCTGGTCAAAGATGCCGCATAGCTATTCGGGATGCCCCCCCCGCTCGCCAAGGTAAGAGTGGCCAGAGTCCCATCCCAGGACACCCCGTCCGTGGCGGCCAGCGTCAGATAATCGCTGTTGCTCCCATCGGTGATTCTGATCGTATCCCCGCCGCGAAAGATTCGATCCCCAGCCGACTGGACGTTGACTCTCAGGGATGTGCCCCCTGGAGACACATCCACATCCAAAGTCCCCGCGCCGTACAGGCGTTCACTCCCTGTCAGATCAGATTGGGTATTCGTCTGGGTTCCAGCGAACATCAAAACCCTGTCCCCCCCAAGCGTCGCCGACAGATCAAGGTACAATTTGGGATTTGCGAATATGCCGTTACTGGCGTTTGCGACCTTCAAAAACAGCTTTCTGAAGGTCACAACACCGCTTATGCGTCTTGCCTGATCAACATCAGGGAAAATGTTGTTCTTTACCCCGTTTGCAACCAGTGTCGTCCCCATCACTCCGCCGTTGTTACCACCACTGCCGACGATGGCCGACTTGTACAACAACAATTCGGAACTGAGTATGGTCATTGGTTACCTTGCCTCCAACGCGGCTGTAAGCGGACCGTAAAAACGAGAACGCCAGACAGTTAAATTTATATCTGAAACACCCTCATTTCCGCTTTCCACTTTGCCGGCAATTCCGGTCAGATTCAGATCCTCTTTTGCGACCATCGCCCTGGCATTCTCGCCAGACCAAAACCTCCCCAGCATGCAAACGGCAGATGGGGGAACACAGTCCTGGTTGCGTCATGCACGTCCAGGACTGTGATTATCTGGCGTTAGGGAGTCATGATAAGCAACTCGGTCACCTGCTTCCTTGAGCGAAGATTATAGGAAGTGGTGCTCTCTTCAATCTTGAAATGGCCAAAGATCTCCCGGGTCTCGGGGTGGTCGTTGAGCGATATCAAGAATCGGCCTTTGAGGGTGGCAAGCTGGTCGGCCAAGCGTCGAAAATCCGCCATTTCAAACATCCCTTTGCCATAATAATCCTCATAACCATAATACGGAGGATCCAGGTAGAAAAGCGTGTGCGGTCGATCGTAGCGGGCGATGACATCCTGGTATGGCATCCGCTCAATGGTGACCCGGGCAAGGCGGTCATGGAGACGCCTGAAAAATTGCCTCATGGATTCAGGTTTGACCGCTTTGCTCCTTTGCGTGGTTGCAGGGAATGTCCGATCATCTGGCTTGCCACCAAATCGGGCGCGTTGGAGGAAGTAGAAACGGGCAGCACGCTGAATGTCGGTCAGATCATCAGGATTGGCACGCAACTGGCGGTCAAACTCATCCCGGCTGTACAGTTGCAGGGAAAGCTCATGAGCCAGCCCTTCCTGGTGGTGTTTCAACACCCGGAACAGATTGACAACATCCCGCGACCAATCATTGATCACCTCGACATCTGGCCTTCTCTTCCGGCGGAAAAACACGCCACCCATCCCAACGAACGGCTCGCAATAGCAATTGTGCGATGCCCCGTCAATCATCGCACCGATCCGAGCGGCCAGATTTCGTTTACCGCCCACCCACGGGGCGATTCCTGGTAGCGTCTCGATCTCTCTTTGACTCATGAAGCACATCCTTCGTACGCGCGGTGGTGGGATGGCCAATCACGGTTTGGGGTGTTACTGCACCCCATACCCCGTCATCGAACTTGGCCTTTTTATTTTGCCTCGAGCGCCCCTACCCGGGCCTCCAGGGCAGCACGCAATGCACACTCCTCCTGAAACGCTTTGATCAGGATTGGAATAAATACCGAATATTTCACATGTTTCGTTGTTGTTCCCAACTTCCGGGTTATCATGGGTCGATTGGCTTCCGTTTGTCCCTTCCCAGGAATCCAGTCGGGATCTGGGACGGTCTCGGTGTCCTCGGTCTCGGTGACCAATCCGGGGAAAATCCCTTCCAGCTCCTGGGCGATCACGCCGATTTGTTTGAATTCCGGATGGCCGATAAAGTTAAATTTCCGTATCTGGATAGCCATCAAATCCACGAGCTTGGGCGTGGCAGGGACGATATTTTCTTTGTACCGCTCATCGGACAGGCCGCCATAGACCGTCCCGATGTTGTAAATCCCGCCTGTATTGCGGATTTCACAGACTTTGGTTGCGGTCCCCCCGATGTCGGAGTGGAAGGTCGCTATGGGATCGGTGGCCGTCGTGCCTGCGCGGTACGCCCGGAAAGAGAGTGTGTCGGCGCCGTTGTTAATATCCATTCTCGCCTGTGGAGAGGCGGCATTGACGCCTACCCTACCATCTGGGGTGACGTCGAACAGGATCGACGACGCCCCTTGGACTTGTGCGTAGACCTTGGCTTCGCCGATGGCAATAAATGTTGCATCCCACGAATCGGTTACATTGATCCGGATGCCCGTGGTCGAGGTTGGGGGAATGTTGAGCGTATACCACCCTGCGGAGGCTGACGTCTGCCCCTCGTCGCCGTTATATAGAGAGGCGATGCCACTCGCCGACGTGATGGCGACCTTCTGCCATGTCGCTCCGGTCCAATACTCAAGGAAGAAATATTTCGGTCCGTGGTAGGCCGCGTAATGGTTGTAATACATGACGCTGGTAATGATGCGGGCCACGGGAAAATTAATGGCCATCGTACCATAGTTCACCCCCGCCTGTTTGTACACACAGCTGAGCGTGCCAGCGCTAGTGCTTCCATCCCGCAGAGCGGCGATGGCACTGGATGCTGATGTGTTGATGATATCGCCCGTGGCGGACGACGCGGTTGAGATAATCTCTTCAATGGGGGTCGAAATGGCGCGAATCGACACTGCATTGGTCGGCGATGCCCCCCCGACAGCCAAGCAGTTGTTGGTTGCGTCGTACACGAAATTGGGGCTTTGAGCCCCTTTGCCGTCACTGCCACCGATCACAATCCCACCAGCGGTCAGCCCGGAAAGACCACCGCTTCCCCCGCCCATGCTGGACGCAACCCAATTGGTCCCCCCATTGGTAGTTTTCATGACCACGATATATTTTGCCCCAAGGGCGGAAAAATCAGGGCCTGATCCAGTCGTCCAAACCCCGCCGGAAGGGAGGGTGATGGTTTTGGCCGCCGAGCCATCCTGAGTGATGATCCAAGTGACGGTAGCCAGCTTCCCGGTCGCCGGGGTATTTGAAATCGTAACGGACGTAATGTTTTCCGTCAGCGTGGTTGTGAATACGTTGCCAGTCGCCATGTTGAGCGTGATTGCGCCACTGGAACTGGAAACCGACGTCGCCGTTTCCGTCCATGTCTTGAGTTCAGGGGTAATGATTGGGTAGCCCCCCATGGTGATCGTGGCCGACCGGGTCTCCGCAGTATCGACCCGGGACACCGCCGAAGCGGGGACCCCGGAATCGACAACACCATCCGCAGTGGTGGTGTTGAATTTAACCAAATTACCGCTGACGGATGAGCCTGTCCCGATGACGTTGCCTGATCCTGCCCCTGATGCTCCCTGTGGTCCTTGTGGGCCTGTGGCCCCGGTAGCCCCCTGCGGACCTTGAGGTCCAGCCGCCCCAGTCGGGCCTTGGGGTCCGGTGGCTCCAGTGGCTCCGGTCGCACCAGCCGCACCTGCCGCACCAGTCGCACCGGTGGCTCCAGTAGCCCCCTTGATGTTTACGACCGCCGACCCCCAAGAGCCGCTGGATTTTACGAACAAATCACATGTCGTTGTATTGAGGAAAAAATCACCGTTATTTCCCTGGGATGTTGGGTTAGTCGAACCATAAAGTATGGTAGCCCCGTTGGTCCCGTTGGTCCCCGCAGCCCCAGTGGCCCCCTGAGCCCCCGTAGCACCCTTGAGGTTGACAATCGCAGCCCCCCACGCTCCTGAAGACTTATAAAATAGATCGGAAGTGGCTGTATTGATGAAATAATCCCCGTTACTCCCTTGTAATGTCGGATTGCTGGATCCATTCAGGATGGTTGCACCAGCCTGGCCCTGAGAACCTTGTGGGCCAGTAGCCCCCTGCGGTCCTTGTGGCCCTGTGGCCCCAGTAGATCCAGGCGCCCCGGCGGACCCCTGCGCTCCCGTTGCACCTTGCGCTCCGGTCGCTCCAGTATCCCCCTTGGCGGCAAGCAGCCCCCAAAAGCTGGTATTCGGGGGGGCGTGGTTGGTGTGCGCCGCTGTGCATAGGTAGCTTGAACCGGAATAACTGACGCCATCACCGACCGCATAGGTCGTCTGGTCGCTCCAGTCGCCATGCCAAGTCACCGACGATCCCCCACCACCAGCACCCGCAGGGCCCTGCGGTCCCTGGGGGCCAGCCGCACCGGCAACCCCTTGTGGTCCTTGCGGACCTGTGGCCCCGGTCGGGCCTTGGGGGCCTTGCGGGCCAGTCGCCCCAGTTGGACCTTGGGGCCCTGTGGCTCCAGTGGCCCCAGTCGTCCCAGCCGGGCCTTGTGGACCTTGCGGACCTGTGGCCCCCGCTGGACCCGCCTTGGTCACCGGGGTCCACCAGGTGGTGGCGGTATCGGGCTGGTGGTTGATATTGGCCCCCTGGACCGCCACATAGACCGCACCGCTATAGGTTACGGCCTGCCCTTGGGAGTAAGTCGTGCCTGACGACCAGACGCCCTGAAACGCCGCCCCAAGGTCAATCGGGGTTTCCGACATGTTGAAGCTGCCAGCGATTGGGTTGAATTTGTAGGACATTCAACTCTCCACGAATCAAGAATAGGTATGATGGGCGCGTCCGTCCCAGGCAGAGGCGAATTCCGATTGCCCGCCGGCAAACAGGATCGCTGACGGTCGGCCTTGATCGTCGTATTCGATTTTTTTGATCATCCAGACGGAATCGCCAGTCGCGGACCCAGGAGAAGCGTATCCGATATATTGGATATTGCCGGATTGATCATAATCATATCTCGATGAGAGCAAGTCGCCGGCAGAGAACGAATTCTCCACCATCTTTTCCTTGGTGAACCCATCGTGGGATGATTTCATATCATGCCTCTATCAGTTTTATTGTCCCGTAAAATATTGAATGATTGGGAAAAATTGGAGAAAAGGAAACTGCGGGGGGCTCATGATGACGAAACCCTACAGTCATCGTTTCATCATCCCAGGAAAAAACGAACCTTCCCCAAGGTTGCTCAGCCATAGCAACGATTTGCTGGACCTGGTCACGGGTGAACCAGGTTACGTTTTCCGCCGCCTCAAGATCGATGGGTCTCCCCCCAAGCAAAGGGACATCCCAGAAGACGACGCCGCCGCCTATCGTCCGAGAAACATCTTGAGCCACTGGAGACCATTGGTATTGATTTTTCCATTGCAGCGAGTCAGGCAGCGGCATCCCCCCCAAAGCTCTCATGATGCCAATCCCCTCCCGACTTCGCGCAATGCTGTGACAAGAGTACTGATCTGGTCACGGGATCCGAACACCGTCGATGGCTGTTGCCCACCTATGGACAGGTCCAGTCTGATCACCCCTTCGACAGGAGGGGAATCGACCAGCCCCCCCGATGCGTACCGCGGCGGCGGGAGCGATGGGAGTTGAACCCCCCCTCCGCTGGAAAATCTTTGCGGTTCCTGGAGTTGCATTTGGTTGATGGCATCCATGAAGCTCGGGCCATATCTGCGGACGGCATCTTTATTGACCACAAATTCCCCGGCTTCCAGGAGGGCACGGATTTTATCCCCGCCGCCATACCCGGGCAGCATCCCCCCACGGGCAAAACCGTAGTCGGCCCAATCGGAATTCGATACGGCACCACCGCCGCCTTCGGTGATCTGCTTGACCGTGTACGTGATGACCCGGCCATCCAGTGACTTCGCCTCATCGATGATCGCCTTGAGCGCAGATTCTGCCTGGGAAGTATCGGCATTGACCTTCATGGGAGGAGCATCGTTGACTGTCTTCTCCACTTCCAAGACCTTCTGCGCGAAGGTATCAACACTTTCCCACGCATCTTTCGTGTCGAATTTTTCAGCAAACTTCGGATCAAATGTGTCAAGGCTCTGTACCAGGGTGGTATATGTCTGGACGAGGGACGTCATCCCGTCCCGAACGGCGTCGATCTTCCCCTTCCCCAGGTCCTCGGAGACAGTGGCCAGGAAATTTTTTTGCCCCTGCAATCCGGCCTTCAGTCCATTCGCATCGTCGATCTTCTTCTGCAGCTCGTCGATGTCAACGGCGGCTTTCTTGATGGCTTCAGTATCCACCTGAACGATCAATTTGTGCTCCGAAGCGAGTTTTTTATCGATTCCGTTTACTTTGTTTTCGACAGCGGTCAGGCCATCAACCATCGTCTGCGCTTCTTTCTTGAGCGCTTCAGCCGCATTTTTGTGACTCTCTTCCTGGGCTTTGAACGCCTTATCCGCAATATCGGCAGCGGTCTTGATTTGCATCGTCGCCTTGGCGATCGTCTCGGCAACGGTAATCGTTTTGCCATCTGCCTTGATTTCGGACCCGGCAGACTGCTCTGCCAGGGCAATCATCCGGTCCGAATGTTTTTTTGCCTCGTCATAATTTTTCTCGTCCAGGGCCTTCTGTGCTGCGGCCTGCTCCTCGGCGATCCGTTTTTGCTGGTCGGCATAGACCTGTTCCGGGGACATCCCCTTTTCGGCCAGATTGGCCAGCTTGTCTTTGATCGACAGGTCGAAATTGGCCCGCTCCTGGGCCAGCTTCTTCGCCTCCTCGGTATGCCGTTTTTCTTCAGCAATCAGTTTGTCGATGCTGGCATGATAGGCATCTTCCACCTGCTTCAGGATACCCTTCTGCGCCTGGAGCCTTTCTTCCTCGATGCGGTGAGCATCCAGGTTGAGCCTTCTGGCGTTATCGATCTTGACCTGATATTCCTGCTGGACAAGCGCCAAGGCCTCGGTACGATACCTCCGGGCCTCGGAGATTCTCTTTTCCATCTCATCCACAGTCAATCTGGTCGACTGATTGACAAATTCATTTTCGGAAATCAGCCGATTTTCAATGTCTTCCCGCAGATTTTCCTGCCTGATTTTGTATTCTTCACCGATTATTCTGCTTTCTTCCTTGGTCCCATTCTCAGCCGACTTCACTAAGACATCCCATGATTTTTGTTGATCATCGACATGTTTTTTCAACACTTGCCTGAGATCATTCATTGAATGTCCGAATGCTGCAATTTGTTCATCTGTAATATTGATTGCTTTATCGATTTCGTTCTTGACCTTCAGTGCCGGGGCTTTGATTCCTTCCGCCATATCAGCGAACTGCTTCCTGACTTCTTCCGTATTCCTTGCCATGCTGATTACCGATGGGGACAAGTCCGGGATCGTGACGTTAGAGTTATTGCCTGAGAAAAAACCTCGAAGGACGATATTCGCCGGAAAGAGTTGATCGAAAATACCTTTCAGGGAAAAAAATTCTGCCTTTGTCTCTTCCCCCATGGAACGAAGATGTTTTAATTCATTAGTTAAAGCTTTCGCCCCAGCGACTACGGCTGGAGACAGAGCCTCTCCAATAGAAATCTTCAATTCATCCCACGCGGAAGCCATCTTGTCGATTTTTGCCTGTGGGGTCTCCTCCATGATCTTGTAGGCTTCTTCCGTGGCCCCGGCGCCATTCTTAATTTCCAAGGCGATTTCATTCAATTTCTTCAGGCTGTTGGCAAGCGACAAAATAGCCATCTCTCCACGAATATTCGGAATCAATTTCCGCATCTCTTCGGCAGAGAGCTTCAACTTGGAAATATCAGAGATGGTTGGGATCAATCCATGCCATGCGATCCCCAATTCGGTCATGATTTTCTTGGCTTGAGGCGAGGGGGCAATCAGATTCTGGATGGCCGATTGCAACTCCGTGGAGGCCCTGGCGGAATTGATTCCGTTCACCGTCAGAGTGGCGAATGCCGCCCCCAGTTCCGACAACGGGATCCCGGCCTCTTTGGCGATAGGGATCATCACACCAAAATGCGAAGACATCTCTGGAAGCGTCGTCAGCCCCAGTTTGATTGTTTTGAAAATCGTATCGTAAATCATCCCAAGGTCTTTGATCTTCAACCCGTAGCCATTGACGATCTGCATTCCAAGGGTGGATGCCGTTTTTACATCCGATGCCCCGGCAATGGCCGCCTTGGTGGCCTGTCGCAAGACCTCAACGCCATCTCCGGCCTTCGTCCCGGCTGAATAAATTTGATAAAGCGCCTTGGCCGAGTCGTTGGCAGAAACCCCCATTTCAACAGCCATTTCACGAACGGATTTGGATATCTTCTCAAAATCTTGTGATGACACCTCAACAAGGGTATGAGCCTGGGCCATGAGATGATTGAACTGATCGAATTCCGTAACCGAATCCTTCCCCAGAGAGATGGCCTTGTGTCCTGCCAACCCAGCAGTCATCGGGAGAGCCGATAGGGTTATGGCCGTTTTGATCAAATCATAAATACTTTTATCATGCTGTTTTTCAATCTCAATGCTGGATTGATGGGCCTTAATATTTTCCAGCAACTCTTTCCTGACTCCCTGCAAAGCCATTTGGTGTTTTACAATCTCCGCTGAAACATCCTTGGTTCCTATCCCAAGGCCTTCGAGCGTTTTTCCCATGGTTACCGCGGACGCCTTCAGCTTGATCTGCTCCCTTCCAACCTCTGTCATCTTGGCCAGCAGATTGTCATATGATTTCGTTTCAAATTTATCCTGTTTGGCAAGCAGGATCATCTTGTCCACAAGACGATCCGTGGTATCGGCCGCAGCCTCTATTTTTTTCTGGAGATCCTGGTACGCCGTGATTTTCCCAATAGTCTCCTGAATCTTTTCCGACTGCTTGTTCGCATCCGCAATCATTTGCGCGGTGGCTTCGTCCATGCTTTTTGTTATGGACTTGAGCGTATTCGCAAACCTGGCAGGATCGGCATCAACCTCAAACCCAATACTAATCGTCGTGCTTGAACTCATCTTTTGCCGATCCTGTCAACCGCATTGACGAAAAAAGAAAATGGATAATCAAGCGCGTTCTGATGGCCGTATTCGATCAAGGCACAGATGGCATGGTCGAATTCAGCGGCGGATATTTTTTCTGATCTTGAATCCCCGCCCACAGGCCGAAAAAAATAGCGTTCACCCTGACGACCTCATGAATCAAGGCATGGATTTCCGATGGTGCAGAAGATTCAATGTCTTCCTGGGTGATCCCTGTGACCAATCGCAGCAAAGAAGGATTGATCCCCAGGAACAAACGCTTGTTCAACCCGTCTTCCTCTCCATGCGGCATCTTTTCTTCTTGATCCAACTCGATACGGATTTCGCGAACCAAAAGCTCCCTTGGCGTATACTCCTTACCACCAACAAAAACCCCCATTGCAAATCTCCCCAAAAAACTGCCTCCCGGTGGGGCGGCTATCGGTCACCCCTCAATGCAAAGATCAATTCGGCGCAAATTCCTCGACGAAGTACTTCGACAGCCCCTCGCCGGTGATGGAATCATCCATGAGGAGCGACCCGGAGAAGTCCAACCTGATGAAGTCGCTTGCGATCATGCTGATCTTCTTCCCTGGACTGAATTTCACCCGATGACATGTCATCCGGATGGGCGATCCGGCGTCGGCTGCATTTTGCCCCGCCCAGACCAGTTTGTATTCATTCCCAGCCATGGTGGCCCCTTCGATGATATAGGACTGCGCCCGGGTGTAAGTGACCGTGATCGGCACGTCTGTGGAAGGGACCCTCCCCCCAGCCGGGAAAAACAAGCCAGCGGAATTGACTTGGAAGTCGGTCCCGGAGGTCAGGGCCAACATCCCCTTGTCCGACCAAGTCACCGATCCGTCGGTGGTCGCCGTCCCGTCGGTCTTCCAGGTGGGCTCCGAACTGCCGGACGTCCCTGCCGCTGTGCAGACGTAGAAATGAGACGGGCTGGACGTGGCCTCAACCACATCACCCATCGCATAGGCATGCGTCGCCGTCCAGACGGATGGGGCCACCGTGGCTGTCACACCGGTGAATCCGGTCCCGCTCAACAGGGTCAATGCTCCGGCATTGGCCGTATGGGATTCAGAGGTGATCGTGGACGATGCCCCGGCGGTGTTTTTCCCGTAAAACGCCAGGGCAATGTTCTCAGGAGAGGCATCCACCATCGTCATGGCCAACTCCACCTTTTTGATTCGGGTTACCGAATCCACGATCCCCCCAGCCAAAGTCGTGTAGTCCTGCAACTCCTTCACGTCCTCACTGACGTTCATCTCCAGTTTCTCGACCTGTCCGAGGAAATTCATTGGGGAAACCGTCGGGGCAGTCATCCCCAAAAAAACAGCCCCTACTGGGTATCTTCTCACACTCATTTCTCTGAACTCCATTAAATCGTTTGCCGGGCACCAAGATAACGAAAAAAATATTGCTGTAAAATCCTGATCATGCCTATCCCGTCATCCTGGTGATCCATTTCGGAGATCCATGTGCCTTCAAGGATGGTCGTGCATAGACCACCGAGAAAGACGTTCTTCATCAGGGCGGAATGGATCAACTCCCGCCTGGCTTCAGCCTGGGCAAATGCCTGGGGAGCCATGAACGTCGAAATAAAATGCAACTCTAGGGTCCGTTCCACTTGAGAGAACGTCCCGGTCCCGTGGGGGGGAGGGTCACCTTTGGCGACAATGATGTTTGTATATGGGATAAAATCCGATTGATCCTCGAAACGGATCCGCATGACGAAAAGCCCGGATGGAATCACCGGCTTCAAAAGGTCATAGACGGCCTGGGTTATTTCCTGGACCTGTGTTGTCATGCCACCTTCATCCTGTTGGCTTCTGCCCATCGGGCCAGAGACAGTCTGAGATAGGCTCCCACGGCTTCGATGGCAGGGCCGATCCCAGCATCATACCCCCGCGCAAAAAAGGGCCTGGCAGGGCCAACACCACGATAAAGCTTCATCCTCATCTTGCGATAAGTTTTTGTCCACCGTGGTTTCGTCGGCCCTCCTTCGAGAAATTTGGCGTAATAGGGCCCATAACGTATCGTTGACAGGCCCTTCTTCTTGTATCCTTCCCCCTCACCATCAGAAATCTTGTATCTTTTGACGGTGACCAGCCCTTCGAGCGGGGCATTCGGCTTTTTCCATGTGGTCCACGCCAAAATGTTCCGCTGTAACAGTCCGGTATCGAACGGGGCAAATGAGGCCACTTCCCTTTGGAGAACTTTGGCCCCCTCATAGAGGGCCCGCGTCAGGTCATCCTGGCTCAACCCCTGGGGATTACGCAGGATATTAATATCAATATCCGAAGGAGTTATTCTGAATTTCAACCCCTTGAAGTCAGGGGATGTCTCCGGAGAGGAACCCGACTCAGCCATCGCCCACACTCTTTTTCGTGCAAAGTAGATTCATTTCCATCTTCACCCCGGTCGGGTCGATGACGGAGTTGATTTCATACGTATCACCATCCGCCAGGACCCGCATGGTCGGGGTGACCAGTGGGTTGTAGCGGATGGTTATTTTGGCATCGACCTTGGCCACCGAGACCCCGAGATTGGCTATTTTCGTCCCAACAAGCTGGTCAAGGTTCGCCCAACATGAAACGATGGTGGTCCATGCCACCGACTCTTCCCCGCTTGCGTCTCTGGTCGATACCCGAGACTGAATAGCGATTCTATGCCGGAGTTCCCCGGCCCGTAACATAATCGTCATAGTCAGATCGTCACGACTCGATAAGGATCCAACAAGCCATCAACGAACGGCAATTCGGCCACAATACCTCGATTCAGGATGGCCACCTCCTCCCGGTTGATATAGAGGGAGCCACACCGCAGCTTGATCCACGACTTGATCCCCTCGGGGACATCAGCGAGGGTGTTGCCGTACCCGGCAATGAATCGCACCATCACCGCACCAATTTGCGGTAACGGGATGGGCCAGATATGCCCGAATGCCGGAGTGATCCTGGCCGGCTCTGATGCCAAATCACAAGCATAAGTGGCCGGGTCCATGGTCTTCAGCGTCCCGTCCATGTCGAGGTACCGGATCGACTCCACCGACTGGACGGGAGATTTTGGCAAAAGGATGGCATGCCCCGGCAATGAAAATGTCCTCCCCCAAGGGACGCCGAACTGGGATGGACCCGGGAACGCATCCATAACGTATTCCAACATCGTGGAGATAAAACTACGTTGCGTTATCATCTCCGCGTGCGCCCGTGCAGTCGCAACCAGCGATGAAATCAGGGCATCATCGTCGTTGACATCGACCTTGAGGTGTAATTTCGCCTCGGCCAGGGTGACAGGCTCGACCGAAGGGGGAATGACCACACGCAACGGCATGTTTTAATCCTTTAAATCCCCCTGGTTGCCCAGGGGGAAATGAAACGGTCAGGGAACGACCTGGACAACCCCATTTTGATTGGAAACACTTGCGACCGTGATCTTAGGGTTGACCCCGAGAATCTGGGCGCAGATCAGACTGGCAGCGGTGCCCACGGTGATGGACAGGGTGAAATAGGCAAACCCGCCATTCACGTCCAGCTCGTCACCAGACAGGTTGAGCATGATTTGCTGATTGCCGTTGCCACCCGCCTGGGTCAACTGGGTGATCGCCTTGCCGGTGATATCTTTGACGTTGGTGCCGCTGGCACTGGTGGCCTGCCGGAGTTTGGCATCGATCGTGGATCCGGTGGCCATGACGCCGACATCCAGCGTCACCAAAAAACGGTGAAAATCGGAAGCCGGGAGCCACCCCGTATTGACGGTTGCTGCAGTCTGGGAAACTGGATCGATGCTGGCGAGGATGGCAATCTCCTCGGAAGCCAGATTGTTGAGCATGGGGACACATCCTTATCGGGCACCGAGTTGAACGAAAGGCGACATCTTGTTGCTGCCCTTCGCCGGGGAAATGGGGGCGGAAATCTTGCTCTGACCATCCATGCGGAAGAGCACACGAAAGGCGGTCAGGGCCGATTCGAACCAGATATGCATCGAGGTCGCGGTCTGGATTCCCCCCGCCTTGGTGATGGCCTGGTAATAGGACAGATCCATCAAGAGCACGTCACCCGCACTGGAGAAACTGTTTGCGTGCTGCGACACGATGACCGGGCGGCCATACAGAAGCCCGACACCCGCCCCGGCCTTGAGCGGGGAACCCGCGATGCCGTTATTAATGCCGTTTGGCAGATACACCGGAAAATTGCCCAGAGTGAGGGTGAATAGGGCCGGGAGGACATCGTTGTTCACCAGCCAAACGGCCTTATTGAGTGACCCCTGCGGTAGCGCCGCCACCATCTTGGCCAAGTTTTGCGTCAGGAGGGTATTGGCGGCTTGGCCGCTCTCCTTGGCGATGGTCAGAACCGCCTTGGACGAAAACGCCCCGGCAGGCATCCCCGCCCCGGATCCGAACAAAATCGCCTCGTTCATCTTCCACCGGAGGGAGTCGCCAACCTTGGACGGGATGTAGGCGGTCAAGGCGCTGGAATCCTGCAACAGCTCCTCGGTGATCGGCACCAGGGCCATAAGTTTGTGCAAGCGCAAGGAGGTGGTGGACAGAATGGGTTTCGTCGCCGTCCCAGCAGTCCCTTCAGCCTGCCAGAAGGCACGGACCCCATTGCTTCCCCAGGGAGTGCTCTCGTCTTTGGGGAACGCCATGCTGTTAGATTCGATCTCGATGCCGTCAGTCAAAGGAAGCAAGGCATCTTCACCAAGGGATAGCTGAAAAACATCCTTGGAAAATTCCGGTGGCACCATATAGCCCCCATCAGCGCCGGTAGCCTCATTTCCGAACGCAGCCGGGACCGCCGCATTCGGCAACAACCGCCGGTCGATACTCATCCCAGGCTTGGACGCTTGATAGATGGACTGAAAGAATTCCCCCTGACTCTTGAACCCGCACTTCGGATCGGTGGCGAGATCTTGCGTCTCCCCGGACCCAAAGGTATTCACATGGACCGACTTGGTCCCGACACTGACCTCCTCTGCCATGAGGGCGGTTTCCCGGTCGATGGCTCTGCCGATCTTTTCGGCCTCCTCCATTTTGGCGTCGAACGCCTTGGTCTCGTCGTCGGTCAGATCCCGTCCTTCCGACATGGCCTTGTCGGTCATGCCCCGGGCTTCTGCGACGACCCCGGCTTTCCTTGCTTGTAGATTCCTGATAGTACTTGCCATTTTTATTGTCCCCAACAGAATGAACTTGATTTTCCCGCCTTCGGGCGGTGGCGCGGATCGTCGGACCCGCAAACACGAACCCCCGGAATGACCGGGGGGGGATGTTGTCTCGAAATCTTCGTCCGCCTCACTGGAGCAACGCCAACCTGCGCCTGGCATTTCCAAGTGACGATCCAACGCCGCTCCGGGCAGGGGGCGCACGATTTTTCTTCCTCATCATGGCAACGACCTCATCAAAGGTGGCCACCCCATCGATCATCTTTTCTTCCAATGCCGCAGCCGCCCCCAACATCCGCCCTTGACCCATGCCATCACGGATCTGCGCGATCGGGAGGCGCCTCCCTTTGGCAACCGATGCCATGAACATTCGGTAATATTCATCCACCCTCCCCTGCAAAAACGCTATGGAATCCTCGGGGAGTTCTTGATAAGGATTCCCCTCGGTTTTGTGTTTCCCGGCGGAGATCAAAGTGACGCTCTGGCCGTCCTGCTCCAGCTCCTTGGAGTGGTCCACGTGCATCACCCAGACCCCGATGCTCCCAACCTCACCGCTCGGGGTGCAATACAGCTCATCGGCAGCGCATCCGATCCAATAGGCGGCACTGGCCGCCTGGGCGTTGGCCACGGCGACGATCGGCTTCCCCCCTCCCCGGCAGGCCATGATTTCGCTGGCCAGTTCCGGAGTACCGAAAACAGACCCTCCCGGGGAATCGATCTCGATCAAAATCCCTCCCACCATCGGATCGGCCATGGCTTGCCGGAATGCTGATGCAAACGCCTGTAAACTTGTGGTTCCTGGACCGGATACATCCTGGATATCCCCTCTCTGTGTCAACACACCGTACAGCGGGAGAACGGCAATCCCTCCCCCGGTTTGCGCACGGGATTGTCTCCTGACGGCGACGATTCCTTTGTCCGCTTCGAGCTGTGCCATCACTTCATCGGGGACAGGCAATCCATCATTCCACCTGGACAGGATCCCGGACGCCAGAGAGAGTGTCTCTGGCCGCAGTGCCCACGGTGAAACGAGAAAATCAGCGAGGAGGCGCCCAGTTTTCATATGTTTTCCCCAAATCCGAGAGTCTTTTGATTGCAATGGTTTCATGCCAGGCCAACGCAGCAGGATCGGATGAGAGGTCATCACTGATTTTGGTGCAATAGCCTTCTGCTTCTTCGATGGGAATAGCCAAAGAATCCGTCACATACTGGGCATGTTTGCGGTAGGCCGTAGCCAGCGCCGAAGGCAGATCAGCCCCGCGATCCAATTCCCGCCGCAATGCCGCAACCTCCTTGCGCGCAATCCTGCCGATGACCCCCATGACGATAGCGTTCACCCTGTCCGTATCGACGGCAGAATCGGGTATGATATTATTTTTATTCTTCGTGTCTTCCTGGATGTCGTCCGCTCCCTGGTTCTGCTGGGGGTCGTCCTGGGGATCCCCAGCAGAACCAGGGCCCATCTTGTTGGGCCGCAAAAATTGATCCAGTTCCGGCACCGGGTTCATATTCTCCCGGACTCGCGCCTCGTTCCGGTTCATCCATCCGTCTGTGATCCCAAGGTGATAAAAATCAGCCCTGGATTTTTCATCACCTCGGAGCATTTGGAAAAAATCAAATTCGACCTCCAGGTCATCTTCTTCCAACAACAAATCCGATTCGATGCCGGCCTCCCACCGTTCCGCCCATGGGCGCATGGTGTTGGTGACGAAATCGAGCGACTGCTGGGTGATGTTGGAAAACGACGACCTCGTCAAATCTCCGATCATGTGCGGGGGGACCCGGAACAGCCTGGCAACGTCCGTGATCAAAAATTGCCTGAATTCTAAAAATTGGGCATCCCGGTTGGTAATCCCAACCTCGTGGTATTTCATCCCATTATCCAGGACCATGGTTTTCCCGCGGTTGGCCCCGGACTGGGCCGCCTGCATGGTCTCGCGGAAGACGCGCCTTGCCTCGGCGTCCTTGAACGTCCCAGGGAACTCGATCCATCCACCACCCGGTTTGGCATCATTGGCGAAAAACCGCGACGAATATTCTTGCGCCGCCAGGGCCGCCCCCAGGCTTTCCCGCGCCATACCAATGGGAGATACCCCCATGATCCCATCGGATGACAGTCCCCGGAGGTGCCAAACCTCGTGTCGGGGCACATCCATCGAACGCCCTTCAAGGTCGAAGATCGTATAGAAATAATCTCCGTTGGCCTTCACATTGACCTTGATCCGATCCGGGTGGATGGGTTGCAACTGCAAAATTTTCCCATTTTTCCCTGAAATGATCCTGTTGTAGGCGTTACCTCGCAGCGTCAGGTGCCCCATGAGCATTTCACGCCATTCGAAGGCGTTCTGGAACGCATTGGGCCGTCGCGCGATCAGGGAATACAGCCAATGGTCGGTAATCCTGTCCTTCCCTCCATCGGGGCGTTGCCGATAGAGGATGAATGGCAGTGTCGCCATGGTCTCAGCCAAAATGCGCACACAGGCATAGACCGCACTCAGCCGCATGGCGGATTCGGCAGTCACCATGGCCCCGGAACCGGATCTTGATCCCAGGGGCTCAAACCAAAAACTCCCCCACGGCGATCGATCCCCCCAGCCTTCAGCACGGAAAAACCTGGAGAAAAAACCCATCAGCAGGTCACCATCTCATAGGTAGAATCGATCACCGGATAACCCGTATCCTGCGGCAGGATCGCCCGCGAGATCGCCATGATCAGTGCCACAACACCATCAATTTTATTCTCCGGCCTCTCTTTGCGGGGATAAATATTTTCCTTGACGTCCATGTGGCACACGACATTGCTCATCATCCACGCCATGACAGGATCTCCATCATGGGTCAACTCCCCCCTGAGAACCAATTCTTCGAGCCTTTTCATCGGCTCGCTGAAGTTGCGCACGGTGGCCCCGACTTCGACCATGTTCAACCCCTCGGCCATCATTTCGCTGGAAAATTGCGTCGCCTGCCATGGATCATACGCCACCACCTGGACGTCGAAACCATCTCTGATATCGAGCAGGGCGGCTTTGATCCATTCAAAATCCAGGACATTGCCCGGGGTGAGCAACATCCGTCCTCCCCTGGCCCAGCCTGAATACTGGCTGTTGCCGCTCGAAGTCACCGCATCTTCCGGGAGATAAAACTGGCTGAAGACGGCATATCGTCCCGAATCCTCCCGGTCGAACAACATCACCAACGCTGCAATATCGGTCTTGCTGGCCAGATCGAGACCGATCCAGCATCTTCGCCCTTTGAAATCATCTAATCGCAAATCGGGACTGCCGCATCTTTCCCATGCCCGCATGTCCATCCAGGAGGTATCAGCGGAAACCCATTCATTCAAATGTTTGGTCAAAAAATTATTGACGGCGCTTGGCGTTGCCATCGCCTTTTGTTGCAACCCTTTGATGACCTCGGGCCGGACGGATATGTTCCAATTGGGATTGGCCTTGACCAATGCCTCCTCTGTGGTCCAGTCGTCCCCGTCATCCAGGCCATAGATGATACCAAACTGCCCCTCATCATCGACGTGGCCATCCAATACCTTGGAGATGTAATTCCTGACCTCGTAACAGATCCCCGACCGGTCACTCCCAGCGGTCGTAATCACCCATAAAAGGGAATTGTCTCGCTTCCCTGTCCCGGTTTCGACGACATCATAGACCGTCCTGGTCCGGTGCGCGTGCAGCTCATCAATACATCCAAAATGGATGTTCAACCCATCCAGCGAATTCCCCTGGGAGGACAGGGCGCAGAATCGACTCCTGGAAGACACCTGGAAGACGGCATGGGCCGATACTTCAACCCCGAAACGTTCCCTCAGCGCGGTTGATTTTCGCGCCATCGCCTGGCCGTCACCAAAGACTATTTTTGCCTGATCCCTGGTCGTGGCCAGCGAATAGCACTCTGCCCCACCTTCGTCATCCAACGCCATCATGTAGAGGGCCACAGCCGATGACAGGGTGGATTTGGCATTCCCCCTCGGGACCTCGATGTACGATCTCCGAAACCGGCGCTTCCCATCCTGTTTGACCCAGCCGAAAATCGACATCAGGATGAAGACCTGCCAGGGCTCCAGAGCTATCCTGGCCCCGGCCAGCGGCCCCTTGACATGCTGCATGGCCTGCATGAAATGGCAAATATTATCCCCAGGACGAAATTTTTTCCCATTTTTGCGCTTCAGGACGGGATTGAACCGGTAATCCGCCCCTGGGCCATGGTATTTCTCCAGGTCCGATAGGTGCCGTTGGCAGGCAAGGTGGACGAATCGGCACGCCGAAATCTTGCCAACAACGACAGATTTTGCATAGTGATATGCAATATTAGCAAAATCCACTCCATCACCCCACTACGGAATCCCAGGGATCCTGTTCGATGGGTTTCCTGTCGGAGCTGGACGTATTCTTCATGACCCCAAGGCGCGTTCTCGCCGATGGGGATAGCCCAAGATGACTCGCCAATCGCGTCGCCATCTCAATCTCACGGTTGAAAATACGCAAATATGGATTTTCTTTGGTTTCGAACCGATCGATCAACATGATCCCTTTGGAAACAACCTCCTCCCAGGCCTCACTGGCCAGACTCATGGACATGCAAAACATAGACAACGATGGCATATCCATCGAGGTATAGGTGCCTTGCGGCGCCGCAGACGTGATTTTGTCCCACCATGCCTTCGCCCGGGGGTGGTTTTCGATGTTCGCAGGACAGACCGCCACACCGATAGGCGTAGGTTCATCGCTCCGGATCCGATGTTTCCTTGCCGTCCCCTTCAATTCTTTGATCGCCGTCGGCAATGGCGGACGGCCTTGGCCTGGTAAATTTTGCATTCTCTTCCTTCCTATTGGCAAAACCGCTCTCCACGGCCGTCTTCCGGCTATGGCACGAAAGGCAAAGGGACTGGAGGTTGTCCTGTGAATACCTATCCCCACCGGATTTTATCGGCGTGATGTGGTCCGCGACGACTGCAGCCATGACCGTCCCGGAACGGAGGCATGTCGTGCACAATGGGGTTTCCCGTAGCTGTTTTGCCCGAAGCTGTTTCCACCGCATTGAATTGTAGAAACCGATCTCAGAGTCGTTCCCCTTGCGCCAACCACGGTAATCCCTTCCATGGTCAATCTTGTGTTGGGCACAGTATCCAGGGGTAGGAACGACATGGGGGCACCCTGACTTCCGGCATGGTGTGGGCGCTTTTCTTGGCATGCCGCTACTTGAGATAGACCGCAAAAAATTTATCTGCAATCCAGACCGCTGCCGCGATGGCAACGCCACCTACCCACAAGACCAGGCGCACCTGGGAAGTATGTTCGGCGCGATATTGCTCCAGGTCAGTGATTCTTTGGCCATGCTCGTCAAGGGTATTTTGTATCTCGGAGTGTTGTTTTTCAAGCCTGTCAATCTTTTCGCAGATGACGCCAAATTTTTCCCGTGATTCTCCACGCAAGGCGCTGATCTGCTCAATAATTTCTACCCGCAACCGGCTGATGCTTTCGATGACCGTTTGCAAAAGTGCGTCAAAGGCACGCTGTCGGTCCTCTTGCAGACGCAGTCGTTCATCGTAGGCAGTTTCAGACATGGTTCGTTCCTGCTGGGGGTTGGGGGTGGGGGCGGTTATTTCCGCTGATTTTCAGCCATAAACATGCCGGCCAAGGCCGACAATCCGCCGATCACCTGGATTGCCGTATCGGATACCGCATGGGGGTCGTGGCCGGTGAGGAGGGCTACTCCAGCCGCAAGGGCCGCCCAAGTGGAGGGTTCTTTGAGACGATCAAATATGGGACTGATCATTTGTTTGTCCTGGATAGGGGGCAATAAAAACCACCCCGAGGGGGGCTTTTCGAGGCTGTTTTTTTTGGAAATTCAATAATGCCACTCGACGGGTTGGCCATGGGCCGGTGCATGGGAGGTGTCGATGTGGGTGAAGGTATGGCCATGGCCGATACCGGTGATGCCGTGCAGTTTCGCCACGGGGATGAGTTTTCCAGCCTCCTCGGCGGTGGTGCGGACATCGACCGCTTTGCCGACGAGGTGAGCGCTCCCTTTTACCCCGCCGACGCTGGCGTTATGGGAAAAGCATCGGTATCCCGAGGTGATGACCATAGGCTTGCCATACGCTTTGCGAACGGCATCAAGGGCGACGATGAACCCCGGATCCATGTCGCACTTTCCGCAACAGGGGCAAGCCAACTCAGCCCGCGAAAAGTATTCCGAAGGAAAGCTTTGCATCTTGATGTTCTCGTGGAAAGGAATGGGGGCCGATCGGGTCATGGCAAGCCGGCGTCACACGTGGCCGCCATGGTATAAAAATATTACCTGTTTTTTGTCAAACTTGTCAAAAAAATTTTTTACTTATAGGCTGCATGTTGACCCTAGAGGAAATTTGCGAATCTTTCTCCATGTCATTGTCGATCTGGTCATTCCTCTTCTTTAAAACCGACTGGGAGGTGTCAGACTGCAGGGTTTCCCTCACCTTTGAAATGAAGACGTGAGCCTCTGGAGGCAAACTGTAATCTGATTTTACTTCCATGACATAGGGCCATTCGGATTGAATCTGAAACGATTCATCAATAAATCAATGGCTTTATCATATTCCCGAATGATGCGCTTTCTCTCTACCCTGTACAGCGATAGGATAACGGACCACTTGACGCGGTTTGCACGTAACCATACGATCTTTCTGCTTTTTAGTGGGACAACCATCAGCCAATCAAGGACCTCATCCATCCTGGTGATAGCCTCTGGCGTAGGAAATGGCAAGGGTAAGCTCGCCCTGTCCCACCCGTAGGCATCATTCGGATTTTGAATGACGTCCGGCCATGAGCTTCGGTATCCGGCAGGACGTAACGATCGGACTCGCAACAACTTGAGCGTTTCCGCTGCCTCAACCAACCTGTCTTTGATTTTCCTGCGAATTTCCTTATTCTCCATGAAAAAGCATTATGGAATTATTATTTACTACAGTCAAAATAAATTTGCAGAAAAAGCTTGTCCGTCAGTCTATGGCCGGGGCGTAATCCCCGCCCGGGGGGCACGGCCTATACGATACGGAAGATGTTGGACATGATGCCAAAAAAACATTGAGGGCCTTATTTTTCGTTCACGACACACTGACTTTCTAGTTATCGAAAGCATCTTTTTCCCAAAAGATGTAACCCCGGTGTAACCCCAAATGAAAACGGCCACCCGGAGGTGGCCTATAAGTCTTTGTTTTCATTGGCGCGCCCGGAAGGAGTCGAACCTCCGACCTACTGGTTCGTAGCCAGTTGCTCTATCCAGCTGAGCTACGGGCGCCGAGGAATAACCGTTGATACCAGAAGGAAATCGATTTGTCAATAGCCGATCATAGCCAAGGGTCAGTTGAAATGAAAATCCAGAGCCTTGTTTGCCGGACAAATTGGGTAGCTCCTTTCTGGCAGGTTGAAGAAAAGTGTGCTGGTTCAGCGTGAACGGAATGTGTCAATGAAAATGAGACACTCACCGTTCAAAAATTACTGTAGCGCATAGCCTTCATCCGGCTCCCATTCCGCCCTTCGGGCGGGAGTTTTTTCAGGCATGCCAAGATCTATCATCCGGTTTGCCCTTTCCTTTTCAAGGGCTGTGGATGCGGAAGGACCGCTTCCGCATCCTGGCTCACCGTCTTGATGAGTTTGGACCGGGATAACCCTCGGCTGGTTGCCCTCCAGCAGTGCCGCTTCCGTTTCTCCTGGTGTTACGGAGTGTACCTTGATTCCATCGGTCAATTCCATGACCCTGCTTTCAGTCTCTTTGGGCTTGTTGATCCAAACCTCCTTGGGTGGAGACTTTGCCACTGGGCAGCGGCCCTTGAACCGGTTGGGATGCGCATCATAGGCCTTTGCCAGCGTTTCCGAGCGGGCTTTGATGATCTGCTCAGCCTGCTCTGCCTATGGTGAAGGGTATCTGGCGTTGAGCATGGCGATACCGGAATGCCGGTGTTCCAGATTATACCATTTGAAAAAGGAGCGGCAGAACGTCTGGGCATCCTCAAGAGATCCAAATCTCTGTGGAAACTCCGGCTGGTATTTGAGCGTCTTGAACGTAAGCGCCGAACGAACCCCAGGGTTCCAAAGATTTTCCAAATCCACGATTCTCGTTCCATATTTCCAACACAAGG
>JADFZF010000180.1 GCA_015232645.1 Magnetococcales bacterium
TATCGCTCCGATGGTCAATGATCATTTTCCGGTTGCCTGAGCTTATCTCATTGGGAGGGGCGTCAACGCAAGGACGGTGGGCTGGAAGGGGGAGGGGGGATGACGAAGAGTCGGATGATGGCGTCAAAGGGTGGACGGTTCGACTATGGACCAGGGAAGGTGATGGGTCAGGGAAGAGACAGGTCTTTTTCCGATGTGGTTTGGGGTGAGTCCGGTCTGAGGATTCAGCCCGTCAGGTCGAACCCGGGACAGGTTTTGTCACACGGGGAGCGGTGTTCAGAGTTGGCCGCCAGATAGTGATTGATGAGACCGTGATACAGAGCGTAGGAATGCGACTGATCGGCGAAGCAATTCAGGTAGTCGGCCAAAGGACGGTTGATTGTACGAAACAATAAACCCATTCCCGATGTGGTTCGTGTGAGGATGAGGCCGTTTTTCCGGGATTGTTTGATGATTTCCAGAAATCCTGGAACCAGATTGTGGCCGATGAGGTCGTGGAAGAAACATAAGGAATCTTCGGAGAGAAAGGGTTGGATCTCGAAAAAGTCCGCTTTCATGGCCTCAATCGTATGTTCGGCATCGATGAGTGCCAGGTCGATTGTGCCGGCCAATTGTTCCTTGATGATCGGCGCCATATCTGCTGGCGATCGGCCGGAGAGGGCGATACCTTGGAGTTTGTTGTGGCGGATGAGTTGATTGGTCAGATCGACTCCTCTGGAGTTGATATCGACTCCGATCACCCGGGCTTGTGGAAATGTCAGAGCCAGAGCGATGGTGCTCCAACCATAGGCATTGCCGATGACCAGTATATTTTTTGGCTGAAGATAATCATTGAGCCGTTCCATGAACTGTACTTCCTGGAGACTGATGCCAAAATCGCCACGGATATCCCCTTCGTGCAAAAAGGTGGTGAATTGTACCGACATGCAGTCGTTGATCAGGTGAGGGGAATACCCTGTCATCGGGGTATAGCCTGCTTGTTGGTAGATGGCGTACAGTCGAGGAAGAATGGACGGCATGGTCATTAAGTGAGTTGCGGCACGCTGGCTCTGAACGGTTGATTAGGACATTGAGACCCTGTGAATGGGTGGTTATTTTGTGAATGCATATTTCGTGCCTGAATGTCGGGTTTCAGGATCGCTTGTGGGTGGATGGTCCTGGGGAGGGGGACTCAGGAGGAGGAGTTGAAGCTCATGTTTGACTTTGGCCATGACCTCTTGCCAATCACCACGACGTGTTTGACGAAAGAGACGCAGGTTGGGATACCAGGGGCTTGTTTCTCCGAGCCGCTGCCAACGCCAGTCGGGGACATGGGGGAGCAGCAACCAGGCCCGGCAACCTAATGCTCCCGTCAGGTGAATGACGCTGGTATCGACCGAGATGACCAGATTCAGATGGGTGATGATGGCGGCGGTGTCGGCAAAGTCGGTTACCAGGGGACGACAATCGAAGAGTGGCCGCGGGGGGTGACCAAGGTCCCAATCTTCCCGGGGGGGCTCCAGTTGCAGACTGAAGTATTGAACTCCTGGGATGTCAAACAGGCCTTCGAGGAAACGCGGAGCCATGGAACGATGGCGATCATTTTTATGGGTTGGCGAGCCGCGCCAGACCAATCCGACCCGAAAGCGGGGGGAGTCTGGGAGAAGGTGGTGGAAGCGGGCGGACTCAGGGGGTGGAATGGAGAGATAGGGGTCTTGATGGGGAATCAGGCTGGACGGTGGCCCCAGGGTATGAGGAAGGCTCATCAAAGGAATTTGACAAAGACACCACGGCAGTTCCTGGGAGGAGGTGACCAGGAGATCGACGGCCTGGAAGGTAGCGAACAGGCGCCGCAGGGGATCGGGGCACAGCAGGACGATTCTGGCTCCCGATTTTTTTTTGGCGTCGGGGATAAAACGGATGAATTGGATGCTGTCGCCGAATCCCTGTTCACAATGGATCAGCAGGAAAGCCTGTGGCGGTAGAGGGCGGCCATCCCACAAGGGTTGACTGTGGCCGTGGTGGGGGAAATCCTGTTTTTGCCAACGACATTCATACAGGGGCCAGCCCCGGGTCAAATCACCCGCCAGCAGGTAGAGAACTCCCTTGCCGAAAAGGGCTTCGGGAAAATGGGGCCGATGGTTCAAGGCCTGGTCGTAGGCGGCCATGGCCTCATCCATGCGTCCCATTTCCCGCAAGGTATTGCCCAGGTTGTACCAGGCATCGACAAAATCGTTCTGATAGTGAAGGGCTTGGCGATAGGCCATTTCCGAAGCTTCCAACTCATCGAGGGCTGCCAGGGCATTGCCGAGGTTGTAATGGGCCTGGACAAATTCGGGACGGCTGGCCAACGCCGATCGATACCAGGGCAGGGCGGCCGCAGGGTTGTCGTTCATGACCAAAGCCCGTCCCAAGTTGTAGCAGGCTTCGGCGAAGTGGGGGGAGACGGTCGCGGCGCGGTGATAGGCGGCGATGGCCTGCTCCAGTTGTCCCATGTCCAGCAGGACATTGCCCAGACCATTCCAACCGACCGCATTTTCTGCTTCAAGGGTCAGGACCGTCTGAAAACAGGACAACGCCTCCTGTAACCGTCCCAGCTGGTTCAAAACCTGGCCATGGTTGCACCATGCGGCGGCAAAATCGGGTCGCAATGTCACGGCCTGTCGGTAACAGGATTCTGCTTCGGCGAATTGATTCAGGGAGATCCAGGTGTTGCCCAAGTTGTAGTAGGCTTCGGCCCAGTGGGGGGCGAGGTGGACGGCCTGGGAATAGCAGTGTACCGCCGCCGTTAATCGTCCCAGATGCACCAGGGTGTTGCCGTGGAAAAAATGGGCCTCGGCCCAGTCGGGCCGGGATTGGCAGGCCTGATGCCAGTGATATTCCGCTTCGGGCCATCGTTCCAGGGCCATGAGTCCCTGTCCCAGGTTGACATGGGCTTCGGTCCAACCGGGTCGGACCGCCAGGGCCTGATTCAACAACGCCACCGCCGCTTCCAGATGGCCGGTCTGCTGCAGCAGCACTCCCAAAAGTCGCAGGGCCTCGGGGTGCTGCGGATGCTGATGCAATACTTTACGGTACAGGGATTCGGCCTGGG
Source organism: Magnetococcales bacterium (assembly GCA_015232645.1). Taxonomy (GTDB): domain Bacteria; phylum Pseudomonadota; class Magnetococcia; order Magnetococcales; family UBA8363; genus UBA8363. The sequence continues at coordinate 3,074 of JADFZF010000180.1, forward strand.
TCAGTTCTCCCCGTTGATGCCATGCGACCGCCTGTTCCAGATCGTGATGTCCACCGAGTTCCTCACCCATGGGTTTTTGTTACCACCTGGGTCAAGGCGAGCTGGATTTCTGTCATGCAGGCTTCCCATTGCCCGGCAGCGGTCTGGCGAAACAGGCGCAGGTCGGGATACCAGGGGCTGGTGGTGCCGGAGGTGAGCCAGCGCCAATCCGCCACCTTGGGCAGTAACACCCAAGCGGGACATCCCATGGCGCCCGCCAGATGGATGATGGCCGTATCGACGGCAATCACCAGGTCCAGATTGGCGATGATGGCTGCCGTAGCGGCAAAATCCTGCAGAAGGTGGGCGACATTGATAAAATTTTTCATTGGGATGAACGTGGCCAGCTCGTCGGAGGTGATATCTTTTTGCAGATTGATCAGACAACACCCGCCCACGTTCGCCAACGGCAACAGGAGAGTGTGGTCCAGGGAGCGGTTGCGATCGTTTTTGTGCCTGGGATTGCCGCGCCAGGCCATTCCGATCTTGAAACCGGGAAAGAGAGTCAGGTATTCGCAAAATCGGCGTTGCAGGTCGGGATTGGCGGTCAGATAGGGGATGGGAGCGGGGATGGTTTCAAGGGTGGTGCCGAGATAATAGGGGAGGCTCAACAGCGCCACCTGACGTTGGCACGGGGGCAATCCTTCCCGACTGGCCGACAGATGATCGATTCCTGCCGCGGAGGTGAACAGGTGTCGCAGGGGTTCCGGGCATAAAACCGCGAGGCTGGCCCCGGTCCTGGCTTTGAGGAGGGGAAGGTAGCGGATGAACTGGAGGCTGTCGCCGTATCCCTGTTCACAGTGGACCAGGAGGGTGTCTCCCGGCATGGGCTCGCCTTGCCAGGGGGGGTCGACATGACCATGGGGGATGAAAGTGCGTGTTTTCCAGCGCCATTCGTATTCGTTCCAACCCTGTTGCAGTTGGCCAAGCTGCAGGTGATACAACCCCAGCCCCATATGGGCCTCGGGATGATCGGGGTTCAGGCGTAAAGCCTCCTCGAATTGTTCCCGAGCCTTGGGAAGAACCCCCATCTCCAGGAACATGGCCCCCATGTTGGCATGGGCCTCGGGGTGGTTCGGCGCCAGGTGCAATACCCGCCGAAAGGCTTCCTCCGCTTCGGTCATGCGTCCCATCTGTTTGTAGACGCTCCCTAGATTGTTCAGCGCTTCCACATGATCGGTTTGATGATCGAGCGCCCGGCGCAGACATTGGACCGCTTCCTCCAGGCGTCCCAATTCCTGGAGCACCACCCCGGTGTTGGATAAAATTTCCGGGTCTGCGGGTCGTAACGCCAGGGCCTGGGTCAATTTTTCCAGCGCCTCCTCATGTCGTCCCAGATATTGGAAAGCGGTACTGAGGTTCGTCAGCGCTTCGGGATAGTCGGGACGGATTTGCAGCGCCCGTTCCAAGGCTGGGATCGCTTCGGTGTAACGGCTTTGCTTGATCAGAACCATTCCCAGATTGGCCAGGGCGGCGGCGAAATCGGGTTGGCAGGCCAGACCTTGGCGAAAGTCATCTTCAGCCTGAGACCATTGGTTCAGGTTCATGTGGACCAATCCCAGATAAAAATGACTTTCGGGATTGGTCCGATCCCGGAGTACCGCCTGTTGGCACTGTTCGAGGGCGGCGTCCACGTCTTCCTGTTGCAGCAATACCATCCCCAGGGCGGTTTGGGCTTGGACGAAATCGGGTTTGATGGCCAGGCATTGTCGATAACAGGCGGCTGCATCCTGGAGGTGTCCGAGTTCGCGCAATCCATTTCCGGCAAAGAAGCTGGCCTCGGGGAGGTGAATCGCAAGGGTCATGACCTGTCGATAGCTGGCTGCGGCGAGGTCCTCCTGTCGCAGCAGTTTTTGTACGTTGCCGAGGTTGTAATGGGCTTCGGTGAAATCGGATCGCAGCGATATGGCCCGCTCAAGGCATTGTCTGGCCACTTCGAGGTGACCGAGTTGTTGCGCCAGGACACCGAACAGATGCAGCGCTTCCACATGATTGGGGTCGGCTTGCAGGATACGGCGATATCCTGTCTCCGCCTCTCGGAGTCGACCGGCGCTGTGATCCTGAGTCGCCTGTTGCAACAGCAGGGTTGGATCGGTCATTTCCGTTGCCGATAGTGAGGATGATTGATTTCCAGGCTCTGGCATGTTATGGCATCCCCTCCCGATGGGTAGGATCGTTTCCGCCTCTGGGGTTGTCATGGGGATAAAATGGCCAAAACCGGGGCAATATCTGAGGCTTGCTATGGTTGGAAACGGTTTGATTGGCGACAACCGACGGAAGCAGATTTTTTTTGGTTTTTATTTGTTTTTTTATATCTGACTATGGCCATATTGAGATGGCGTGGCCGAAGGCATGGGGAACAACGCCTGTTCTCGTACAGAGAACATGATGCCCTTTGGACAAAAAAAAATCAAAGTCAAAGGCAAAACCCAAAAATCAAAACCGCCTCACCTTCCCGTTTTTTTGCCCCACAGGCCCTTTTAATTCTATTTTATTACATTCATTAACTTGAGTTAACCATTGACAGGGTGCTGGTCTA
>JADFZF010000181.1 GCA_015232645.1 Magnetococcales bacterium
CTGTTTGCCCCTGTAGCGGCCCGACTCCACCGCGGCGAGCCGCTTGCCAACCTGGGAAACTTCATCGACGATCCGATCCAACTTGATAATCCGGGATGGTCCTCCCTATCCGGCAACGCCTGGAACGCCACAATCATGCTGGTGGACCGCTATGGCAATCTGATTACCGCTCTTCCTGGCTCGGAGGTGGACGCCAAACGAATCCATGGAACCCTTCATGGCCAACCATGCGGTTCTCTGGTGACGACGTTTTCTTCCCTCCCTCCGGGACAACCGGGATTGGTTGTCGGTGGCTTCGGAACCGTAGAAGTCATCGTCAATCAAGAAAGTGCCGAGAGACGGTTCCATGCCCAACCTGGAGATCGGGTACTCTTCAGCGAGGGCGGGTGGTGGGGAGAAACATGACGCCATGGGAAAGATTGGGGAAGGGAGCCGCCACTTCCCAAACCCATCCCATAAGCTGACCATAACCTTCCAAGTCGTGCTCATCGAATCACATGGCCAGAGTCGAATTTCCTGGACAACGATTTGTTGTCCACTCGCGGGGCAGGCCGAACGAGTTTCAAATATCGGCTCAACGAAGTACCATGCGAGCATTGACGGGTTGGACCGGGCGATTATTGGGATGCCGCATCAGGGTAGTGAAACGTTTGATTTGTTGGTCCGAAACGGGAATGGCCTGCTTCAGGACCAACCAACGGACCCCTTCAGTACAAGGAGGGGTCGTCAAAGAACCATTATAACGATAATACTCACGATTAACCGGCAACATAGATTCAGCAAAAAATGGCACCTTCAAAGGATGCGGACCATCGGCCTGGGTTGGAAATTCACGCCATAAGCCTTCCAGGGCGGGGTTGGTTTTTCCCCCCTGCATCATGATCGCCACCACCGCCAGATGGCCCGACTGATCGGCGTGAACAAAGTGGGCTTCCATGGCATAAACGGTATTTTCGATTTGATTCTCCGCAGGGGCATGGAGATGAAACTGTTTGAGTTCAAAGGTATTGCCATCAATGCGAATGGATGCCGAATGGGCAGGGAAGTTGACCTGGACGGTATGACCATTATACAAAATTTCCGAGGCTTGGCCGCTATAAGCAAATTCGATGGGGGGGAGTTTGGCGTCTATGAAGGATTGCAGATTGATGGGTGACTGATTGACCCCCTGGGCACAGACACCATACTTGGGATTCAAGCGATCCCAGTATTGTGGACCGGTGGCCCCGGAGTAGCTCCAATGGGAACTGAGGTGTCCTGCATCCTTGTCACTGGCCTGGGCAGCTGAAAAATCGTTAATCGCAAAAAATGCCACCAGCAAAATACAAACTCTGATCATAAAAAAATCTCCTTTTTGCATTGGACGCAATCAATTTATAATATTACAAATCCACACCCATGCTACAATGCCTTCAATCGACGATGCAAGGTGAACGACGTGTGGACCACCATCGACTCCTTGGTCGCGACCTGTGGCTGCCGAGGGTTGCAAAACACGACGATCGCCCTCCACCTTTCCCAGACCCATCCCTTTCATTTTTTTTAGTGGGAATTGCATGATGACCGTTGACCTGAAGGCGACACCCAAGATGAACGCTGATCATGTCTCTGGTCACCGCGAATACCCAGAGAACGCTCTATCCAAACAATGCAGGCGTCATATTCTGATCGTTTTTCATACCTCCTTGCCGGAGATCAAGGGGGGTATCAATAAAATGATCGTGTCGTTGGCCCAGGGTTGGATTCAGAGGGGACATCAGGTTTCCATTCTTTCGCCCGGAGAATGGAATGATCGTGTCTGGTCGACGAAACAGTATGGTTCCATAACCATACATCGACAACGGCTGCGCGTCCCTTGGGATAAAAAAAATCGATTGCGAGGTCTCCTGGGTTGGATGGTGGAATTCCCCCAAGTGATCTGGAAGCTGTTGCGATTTGTCCGCAAAGAAAAGGTCGATCTGATCCATTTGCATACTCCCCGGGAGTACCAATATGTGATTCGTGTATTACGAGGACTTGGAGGACCTCCCTATGTGCTGACCTTCCATGGGACCGATGCCCTGCATTTTTCCAAAGGACAGGCCAATCACATGCCCCTATTACGCTGGATTGCCCGAGGCGCCCTGGCCATCACTGCGGTGGCCAAGCACTATGCGGCCCTGATCGAAGCGCATCATCCCTCACTGGCCCCGGTTCACGTCATCGCCAACGGTATTCCCGTGAGTTCGAATCTGGAGGCGTTGCCACAAACGCAACCATTCGTTCATGATGGGCCGATGGCCTCGAATCCACGACTCTTATCGCTTCCGGCGCGATTTTTCATCCAAGTCGGCTGGGTGGAACCCCCCAAGGCTCCTGATGTCACCGTTCGTGCCTGGGGATTGTTGCAAGCGGAGCATCCTGATCTCCATGTGTTGATCATCGGCGATGAACCGTTTCTGCATGCCAACGAACCTTATTATCCAGGATACCTGCAACAAGTGAAGCATCTGGCATCCGATTTGGGCTGTGAAACAACGGTGCATTTCACAGGGGGTGTCCATCCTGCGCTGCTGACCCTCATCATGCGGCAAGCTCAAGGTCTGGTGTTTCCATCGCACATGGAAGGGATGCCTTACGTGTTGCTGGAGGCGGGTCTGGCAGGTTTGCCCGTCATTTGCAGCGATATACCTGCGTTTCGCGAACTGATTGATCATGAAAACAATGGCCTGCTATTTCCTCGAGACGATCATGAAGCCTTGGCCGCTGCCGTGAACCGTCTGCTCGAGGATGAAACTCTGGGCCGGGTGATCGGAGGTAATTTGCGACAGAAAATCGTCACTCATCATGATGCCGCCACCATGGCGGCCGCCTACATGCGTTTGTTTCAATCGTTGTTGTCAACGTGTACTGGGAGGGGAGGGTAAGAGCGCTTGGAGCCGGAATGGACCGGTGCGACGGCTGCGCCCATGATCCGGAGGACGGGAAGGTCGGCCGGGGGAAACGTCAGCCTCGACATTTCTTCCAAACTAAACCATCCGAAACGATGGACTTCAATGGCTTGGGGTTCGCCTTCAAACCGGGAACACTGGAAAATCAACATGAGCAGGTGGAACGTGGCGTAGGAATGCGAAACGAAGTACCACGGTTGGGGGTCAAGGACAGTAATGCCCAGCTCCTCCTTCAGTTCTCGCACCAAAGCCTGTTCGGGCGTTTCACCCGGCTGAAGTTTACCACCGGGAAACTCCCAGTGCAGGGGAAAGCTGTCGGTCGGACGTCGCTGACTGAGCAGGGTTTGACCGGCGGCATTATGGATCCGCGCTGCAGATACCACCAATACCGATCGGCCTGCCGCACCATGGCTCACGGAAAAAATCTCCCGAACCAACTTTTTTTTTCATTCCCCGTCTCGGGGATGCACGCCGTCGCCGACCACCCAGGCACGGCTTCCGGTGCAATTCTGGATAAAATCCACCAGGGAACGATGCCACCACCACCACCGCAACCGCATCCAGCGCGGCGCGGGTGGAACACCTTGATCACTTCCGGGTTTTCCCTGGATTGGACATAGACCATCGTCGTCCACACCCCTTTTTCTTCCTTCAGGATCTCTTCGAGCAGGCCTTCCAGATGTTGACGCGCCTGGCTGCCACTCACCTGTGCCGAAGTTTCTCCCTGAGTCGGTTGGTTCAGAAACCAAGGTCCGAAGGTTTCGATCTCGACGGCCAGTTGTCTGGCATCGTCTATCCGTACCAGCCCGTCGAAAGATCCTTTCATCCGGTCGCGGAAAGACGAGGGGTGCCGGTTATCCGCCTTCTGGTTCATGGTTACGGGTCCCTATGGGGCTGTAGGATTTTCATTATCAGACGACCTGAACACCATTGGGCCAGAGGTGATTTTCCCGAGGGTCTTTCAATGGCACGCCATTCCGGCACGCCCCCCGACCGCTGACAGGAGATTTTTTGGCACCAAGGCCCAATGGAGAGGTAACCTGGGTTCTGGAGGCTTCTTCTCCACATCTTCCACCAACAAGATCCATTCTAGCATGTCTTCATATTCAGGTTCCATATCACCGAGCCATGCCAAGCGGTCGGAGCGTTTTTCAAGTTTTTGTCCCATGGGAGTGTCCTCGACTATTTTGCGATTCATGGGTGCTGGGTGTGGAAATCGCATTGGTCCAGCACCATCTGTTGATGAACCTAAAGCAATAATCAGACCACTCCATGTGAGTTGGCCTGGAACGCCTTTGTGTTGAAACTCCGGCCCGACGGGATACCACCTCTACCGACGCCGCCCTTCAATCCGAATGAGCCACAGGCCCGCCTATTTCGACGAATAATTAATTTTTGAAAAAACAGCCGATCGGTCTGGCGTCGGATCCAGGGATCGTTTATGTTAACGGCATTTTGTTAACGGTCGAGGTCCCGTTGACGAAGTTTTCGTTGCCAATGCCCTGTGAGGCATGGCGATGAGCTTCGATGACCGCGGAAAAAACCGTTCCGGGTGGGGAAAGGGATCAATCGGCCATCATTGACGACTTTTGCTGGACCGCCACTGGTCAGCATGTCGGGTGCATCTCCATGGATCGGCGCCGACCAAAAAAAGGTTCGTACCATGACCGATAATAAAGATCCAACCTCCAACCCTTGGACCCTGGGCGGGTTTCGTTTTGCCACCACCGCTTGCGGTATCAAAACCAATCAGCGAACCGACCTGCTCTTGGTGGCCATGGATCCGGGAACGACGGTGGCGGGGGTGTTTACCCAAAATCAAGTGGTGGCCGCTCCTGTTGTTTTATGTCGCAAACGGCTTCCCCTGGGTCAGGGGCGGGCCTTGATCGTCAATTCCGGCAATGCCAACGTCGCCAATGGTCCCCAGGGGATGCAGGCCGCCACCGACCTCACCCTGGCCACGGCACGACTCCTGGAGGTTGCGGAAGAGACCGTGTTCATCGCTTCCACCGGGGTCATCGGCGAACATTTTCCCGTGGAACGTCCTCTGGCTGCCCTCCCAGGCCTGGCACGAATCCTGTCGGATCGTACTCCCTGGCAGCAGGCGGCGGAAGCCATCATGACCACCGACGCCTACCCCAAACTGGCCGTGAAACGGTTCGAGGTGGCGGGAAAACCGGTTCATATGGTCGGTATCGCCAAGGGAGCCGGCATGATCCACCCCAACATGGCGACCATGCTGTGCTTCGTGTTTACCGACGCTATCGTGTCCAATGACACTCTCCAGCAGCACCTGCACCAGGCCGTCAGCCGGACGTTCAATCGAGCCATCGTCGACGGCGACACCTCAACCAACGATACCGTTCTGCTTTTTGCCTCCGGCAAAGGGACCGTCACCGTGGACCCAGGCGACGAGTTGGCCATGAACGCCTTCGGCAACACCCTGGAATCGGTCTGCGGACAACTGGCCAAAGCCATCGTCGCTGACGGCGAAGGGGCATCCAAATTCGTCACCATCGAAGTGACCGGTGCCCATACCCCGCAACAAGCCCATATCGTCGCTGCCACCGTCGCCAAAAGCCCTCTGGTCAAAACCGCTTTTGCAGGCTCTGATCCCAATTGGGGCCGCATCCTTGCGGCGGTAGGCTATTCCGGCGTTCCGCTCCAGG
>JADFZF010000182.1 GCA_015232645.1 Magnetococcales bacterium
ATGAGTTTACCTACGGGCATGACCTGGATGCCGTGTTCCGAGATTTGGATCAGACCGTCGGCGAGCAGGGGCTGGAGTGCGGGAAGTTCCTTGTGAAAATAGTCTTGAAAGTGGATGCCAAAGAGAGTTTCGATTTCGGCGAAATTCAGGGCAAAGCGGCAGATGAGGCGATTGATGACGGCATGGCGGATCTGGTCATCCCGGTTGCGTCTGAGTCCCCGACACACGGGGGAACATCCTTGCCGCATGGCGTCGCGGTAGGCTTCCAGGGTTTTATGATTTTGGGCAAACACTTCCCCCACCTGACTGATGGAGGATACTCCCAGGCCGAAAAGATCGCAATCGGCATGAGTGGTATATCCCTGGAAATTGCGATGGAGGGTTCCCTCGGCCTGGGCGATGGCCAATTCGTTATCGGGTTTGGCGAAGTGATCCATGCCGATGTAGACATAACCGCGTTGGGACAGAATGGCGATGGTGGCTTCCATGATCGCCAGTTTTTCCTCTGCTGATGGCAGGTCCTGGGTCCGAATACGCCGCTGCGGGGTAAAATATTGCGGCAGATGGGCATAGTTGAAAATCGCCAGACGGTCGGGGTCGAGCGACTCCAGGACCTCCACGAGGCTATGGGAAAATGACTCCCGGTTTTGCAGCGGCAGGCCGTAGATCAAATCGAGGTTGATGGAATGGAACCGGGCTGCCCGGGCTTCCTCGACCACGCGACGGTTCAACGCCATGGGTTGGAGACGATTGACCGCTTGTTGTACGGCGGGATTGGAATCCTGAACGCCAAAGGAGATGCGGTTGAACCCCATGGCACGAAGGCGGGCGATGGCCCCGGGAGGGACCTCTCTGGGGTCGATTTCGATGCCGTATTCACCGGAATCGTCGTTTTCCAGGGAGAAATGTTGTCGAATCCTGGCAAACAGGGCTTCCAACTGTTCCAGGGACAAAAAAGTCGGCGTTCCACCACCGAGGTGAATTTGTTTGACCGGTCGATGTCGAGTCACCAGGCGGCCTGTGGCTTCAATCTCCTGGAACAACAAAGCCAGATAGTCATCGGATTGATTGCGATCCTTGGTGACCAGCTTGTTGCATGCACAATAGAAACATACGGTATCGCAGAAAGGAACATGGAGATAGAGGGAGATGGGTTGATGCGGAGATCGTTGGCGGATTCGTTCCACCTCCAGGCCGATTTCTTCCGGCGGGAACGACTCGATGAAACAGGGAGCGGTCGGATAAGAGGTATAACGCGGTCCCGAGACATCATATTTGGCAATCAGGTCCCGATCGATGGCAACGGAGGGGGAGTGTATCATGGGGCAGCTCGGTCACGGTAGCGGCGTCCGGGAGGGGCGCAGGCAGGGTGTTTTCATGATTTTCGGATGCAGTGGTGCAATGTGTTGGCTTTCGTTCCGTGATTATGTTATTGAAACGTGGCATACTGTTCCATTCTGGTCAGCATGGAAGCCCAGGGATGGTGACCGGAGCGTGTGGTTTCGTCAAGTCCAAATTCCTTGTTGCATGGTCAAACAATGAAAACTTCATCCAGTCGCGAACAACAGTTGTTTCTGATCGCCGGGGGATCCATACTTTTTCTAATTCTGGCGGTGGTGGTTTTTAACATGGTCAGTACCCCCAGTCCAGTTCCCGAAGTTGTCGCCCCGCCGGTGTCCAAGGTTCATACCGCGGAGGCCAAGGCTGCCGAAGGGGTCAAGGAACCAGGGAATGATGCCTGGAAAATCAATCTGGCTTCAATCAAGGATACTCCTGCCACCACTCCCCCCGACAGTACTCTCGCCTTGAACCCCAAGGAGGTCGTCCTGCCCGGCGCGGCCATGGCGGAAAAACCGGAGGGTGCTTCAGGTAGCAACGTTGCCGAACCGCTCGGCAAGGCGCGACAGATGCTTGATCCTGCAGCGGGCAGTTCCAGTCATGGTCCGGGCAAGACAGCCAAACCCCATGGCCCCAACCCGGTTCCCAGTATCCCGGATCAGGAGGGATCTTCGGCATGGAACCATGATCCGGGGGCCCTGGAATCGGCTCGAAAAGAGGGAGAGACAACGGCCCCCTCCCCCTCTTCGTCGGGACATCCTCCAATGGTCAAGCCGACCGCCAGACAACCGCTTCCGTCGGTCAAGACGGCCCGGGTAGCGGACAAGTCGGAGAAGGTTGAAAAACCGGAAAAGATCGAAAAACCAGAAAAGTTGGATAAACAGGAAAAAGCGGATAAATCAGAAAAAACCGAAAAACCAGAAAAAGTCGAAAAGGTCGAAAAAGTCGAAAAGGCTGTGGTGCCGCCCCCTGAAGCCGCGAAACCGGTGCATGTGGCCAAGGTGGCACAGCCGCCGAAGCCCATCCAGGCCGCCAAGCCGGCCAAGGCCGGTCATCCCGTTGATGGCATCGAACAGGTGATCGCCAGCCAGTTTGACAAGGATGAGGAGGTCGATGAGGAGGTGCCGCTCAAGGTGGCGCCAGCCGCAAAAAAGCCGGCGGCCACCAAGCCGTCCGTGGCCAGCCCCTCGGGATCGGGCTATCAGATCCAGATAGCCTCTTTTGCCACCGCCGACAAGGCTCAGGCGATGGTTGACCGCATTGCCGCGGTCACCGTGCAGGGACGGCGCATACCCGTCAGCCAAACCAATGCCACCATCAATGGCAAGACCTATTTTCGTGTGCGCGCCGGTCCTTTCGGCAATCGTGATAATGCCCAGGCGGCCTTGCAGGCCTTGAGTCAAAAGGCAGGGATCAGCGGATCCATTGTCGGCCAGGATTGATGATCGACTCCTGCCCACATCGGCCCGACAAGGCTGACAGGGCCAGAGGGGCATGGGAATGACGCCACTGCAGATTTTGGACATGGCGCATCGATTTGGCAGGCGTATCGTATTGCGTCGCGTTACCTTGAGGGTGGAACCCGGCGAATGCGCCGTGCTCTACGGAGCCAACGGTTCGGGCAAATCGACGTTGTTGTCCTTGTTGGCGACCCGGCTGCGAATTCAGCAGGGGTCGTGCCTCTTGGGTGATGTCAATTTGCAAACTCATGGTGATCTTGCGCGGCGGTATATCGTGCTGATCGGCCACCATTCCCATCTGTACGGCCACCTTTCACCCATGGAAAATTTGTTGTTTTTTCGAGATATGCACCAGGTTGCCGCCGACATGGATGCCCTTGCCGATGCCATCGGAGCCGTGGGGTTGGAGCCGTTCGCCCATCAACCCGTGCGATGGTTTTCGGCTGGCATGAAGAAGCGTCTGTCGCTGGCCCGCCTGCTGATTGCCCGTCCACGCCTATTGTTGTTGGACGAACCTTACTCCGCCTTGGATCAGGATGGGGTGAGCTGGCTCAACGGCGTCATCCATCGTTTTCAGCACCAGGGGGGACTGGTGGTCATGGCCAGCCACGATCCGGAAAAGGTTCAGCCCCTGCGCCATACCCCCTGGCATCTGCACGGGGGGCTCCTGCAATCCGTCACGGAATCCCACCGGTGTTGAAAGCCATTTATCGTCTGGCCTGGAAGGACGTCATAGCCGACTTTCGTCATCGCTCCACCTTCTCCTCCATGCTGTTTTTCGCCATTGCTGTATTATTGGTGTTTCAAGCCGCCTTCGAGCCCGACCCCCAGGAGGCCCAGCGACTGGTTCCCGGATTGTTGTGGTCCACGGTACTCTTTACCACCATCCTGGGCTTGGGAAGGGTATTCCAGGCCGAGGAGGAGAATGGCGCCCTGGAAGGGCTGCTGTTGGCTCCCCTTCCCCGAGGTGCCATCTTTTTTGGCAAATGGCTGGGCAATCTGGTGTTGTCGCTGCTGGTGATGACTATGCTCGTCCCTTTGACCCTGGTCCTGTTCAATGTCACTATCTGGGGTCATGTCCCCATGCTGTTGCTGTTGCTGTTCCTGGGGACCATGGGTTTGACTGCGTTGGGGGTCCTGTTGGCCGCCATGACCCAGACGGCCAGATCCCGTGAAACCCTGCTGGCCCTCCTGCTCCTACCATTGGTGGCCCCCTTGCTCATCGCCGGGGTACAATCGATGAACTCAGTGATCGCCTCCGGAAGTTTGACTGGTCCGTGGCTCAATTTATTGTTAATTTTCGATGTCGTCTACTTGGCATTGGCACCTTGGGGATTTGGCTGGTTGATGGAGGAATGATTCGATGAATCGATTATTGGCCTGGAATCGCTGGTTGGGGTGGGGAACCTTGCTGCTGTTGTCCGCCTGTCTGTGGATGGTGTTCCATGTGCCCATGGATTATCAGCAGGGCAATGCCGTGCGCATTCTTTACGTTCATGTTCCTTCCGCCAAAATGGCTTTGTTCGTTTACCTGATTTTGACGTTATTCAGCATCTGGTATCTGTGGAAAAAGAGTGAAACCGCTGACATCCTTGCTGAAGCAGCCGCTTACGTGGGGGCCGCTTTTGCCTTGGTGACATTGGTTTCGGGATCCCTGTGGGGCAAACCGATGTGGGGGACCTGGTGGGCATGGGATGCACGTTTGACATCCATGCTGGTGTTGCTGATCCTTTATGTTGGCATCATTGCATTGAGGAATGCCTTCGACGATACCGTCAAGGGGGGGCGAGCGACGGCCATATTGGCCATCTTTGGCGCCGTTGACCTGCCCATCATCCATTTTTCCGTGGTATGGTGGCGGACTTTGCACCAACCCCCATCCTTCAATCAATCGGCTTCCGGCCCCACGATTACCGGGCCTCTATTGCCGCCGTTGATCTGGATGTCGGTGGCCTTCGTTTTATTGGGGATGTTTCTGTTATTGCTCAAAGCGCGTGAAATTCAACAGCGTCGAACCCTGGATGCCATGGAATTGGAAAGGGCCTCTCATGCCTGATTATTCCGTTTACGTGATGGTCGTCTACCTGTTTGCCGCCCTGGTCTATGGTGGTTTGGCCTGGGTATGGGGAAGGGCTGGCAGAACCTTGGCGCTTCGCCTGACTCAAATGCAGGACAGGGAGGGGGACAACCATTCGGTGGGACGGTAGGAGCTGTTTCGAATCCGTTCGGAGTCGGGGTTCTCCCCTCGACGGTGCGGCGCCGAGGGCGTCATGGTCTGACTTTTGTCCGCAAGGTGTAATGATATATATCGTTTCCAGGGATATCCAAATGCCTCGGGGGCGGGTCGGCAGCCATCGAGACTATTTGTTTTTTGGAAGGTTTCTTTTGTCCCAGGGGTCCCAAAGATCGCGAACCGGGAGCGCCGGCTTGTCGGTGACCAGGGGTGGCCGAGAATGGTCAAAAAAACGGTCGCTGGGACGCTCGGTATCCCGATGGACCGGAGGGATGCTCCGGCTGATGGAGTGATCCTTGGTTTGAGCTTTCATCATGAGTCCCCTCGCAAGCATTGGGATCGGCGAGCTTTCCTCATCGACCCAAAAAAATAACAGTCCGCCCGCCCACGCTCTTCGTTGGCGCTTGGACGAAACTCAAGATTTTGGTGCAATTAATGTGCCGTCCCTGGATAGGATAGGCTGTCTCTGGCAGCGGCGGATTGGCGCGTTTCTGTTGATGTTAGATGAAAAAC
>JADFZF010000183.1 GCA_015232645.1 Magnetococcales bacterium
ATCGAGGTCACGATGATGTTCAGCACCACTGCCATTCTTTTTCTGATTTGATCGATACCGAAACGTTGGTGATACAATTCCTGACCTCTTCGAGAAATTTCCTGCCACTCCGCGGGATGATCCTTGGCCCAGAGGATGGCAGCCGCCAAAGACTCCGGATCTTCTGGCGGGACAATCAGACAATTGAACTGGTGAATGAATCCATCCATCGGATGGGCGATGACCACCCCTTTGCCCATGGCCATGCATTGCTGGGTTTTCCCGGTAACCACCCGTGCCGCCTGAGGGGTATTGCCAAAAGGTCCACCGAGGCAAAGATCGGCTCGAGGAATATGGACGGTGAGCAGGTCGTCGAACGGTACCCATGGCTTGTAATCGATGACCCCCTCGGCGGAACGAATCTGCTCGTTGATCCAAGGCTGCCAACCCCTGCGGCCACCGATGATGGTCAGTCGAACCGGGTGACGCCGCAACAGCCGCGCCGCGGCAAAGATGACCTCGACCCCATGCAAAGGCAAAAAGGTCCCGTAAAACAAAACGTGAAACGGATCCGAGCCCCGGTTCGACACCGGCACCGACGACACTTCCACCGCCCCGACCGGCAAGGCGACGATTCGCTGTCCTGAAATGCCAAAGGTATCCATCATCCACAGACGATGGCGTTCGGTATCGGTCCACACCCAATCGGCATGACGAAAAATGGATTGTTCGACCCAGCGCGCCCCCCCGGCCAACAGCCGGCCCAACCCACCCGGACTCCTTTCGCCGCCAAGGGAAGCGGAAGGAGACATCATGGCATCGAAAATCAATACCCGCCCCCGGGTGAGCCACCGTACCGGCCAAAATATTTCATGCCCACGAAAACCGAGGATGTAGATTTCCGGATCAAAACACCAGCGCATCCGCACTAGGCCCAGCAACAATTCCCCATAGCGCCACCACCCGCGTGAGCGATTGATCACCGTCAGCATCCGCACTTCGGGGATCCGTTCCAGGGCGGCCAGGAGGCTCAAGGTGCGAATATATCGAGGCTCTCTATAGGCCAAAAGATAACAAACCGTAGCATCTTTCCGGGGGCCGATCACGGTGAAGGATCCCGGAGGCGGGGGGGTGGAAGGGGCGGTGAGGCCTGAGGATCGACACCGGTCCGATCCTGCCGGTCCGATTCCGCCCCACCCAACTGCGATAATGACAAGTGCAAGGCGGTCACCTGTTCCGACACCAGGCCGATCAAGAACGTCATGACCGAGACGATGAACAACAACACCGCCATATTGGTCAGCCGGCCGGTACTGAGGTACACCCGCACATACCACCCCAATGCGGTACAAAAGAACGCCAGACTCACCGGCAGAAAAATACGCATGGGGGAATAGATGGTCACCACCTTCATGATGATGATCAGGAATCGAATCCCATCGTGAAAAAAACGAATCTTGCTCCTTCCCAATCGTGGCTTGGCACGGATCGGATAAAAGGACACCGAGAGGCCGGAGCGCATGTAAGCCATGGTGATGGTGGTTGGATAGGAAAAACCGTTGGGCAGGAGATACAGGAAGCGGCGGAAATGACTGGCATGCACGGCCCGAACCCCCGAAGTCAGATCGGGCACGGGTTGGCCGGTCATCAACGAGGCAAAGCGGTTGAGCAGGGCATTGCCCCATCGCCGTGGCCACCCGGCATGGGTATCGCGGGCGCGGGCGCCGACGACCATATCGTGTCCCTCGTGGAGCAACCGCAGCATCTGCCCGGGGAGTTCCACTCCGTGCTGACCATCGGCATCCATGAATACCAGATAGCGCCCCAGGGCGTGTCTGGCCCCGGTTTTGATCGCCGCCCCATTCCCCATGTTGCGCGGATGGCGGTGGACACGAGCCCCGGCACCCAGGGCGATGGCCGGCGTATCGTCGGTGGAGCCATCATCCACCACCAGAATTTCCCAATCGGGATAGGTCTCCCCCAGGGTCCGCACCACGGTATCGATGGCTTTGGATTCATTGTAGGCAGGTAGCACCAGACTGACCTCGGGGGAGGATCGAAGCCTGTCGGAAGGCTCGGAGGGGGGCGGTGGGGAAGGACTGTCGGTCATGAGTCGGCGCAGGCGACACTGCAGAAAAGACCATTGGGACGCTGTACCATAAGCTGCCTGGGAACGCGGGTTTGACAGACGGCGCAGGAGATCAGGACATCCCCTCCCGATGTCCCCGTGTCACCGGTGGCCTTCGGAGTTCCCTGCTTATAATCGCAATAAAGCTGGATCACCACACGATAGCCCACATACAAGAGAATCCCATAAACAAGATAACGCAACATCCCTTTTCTCCTCCGTGGCACCCTTGTTGTTCCGGACCAGGATTCAATCCTGTCCAACAAGCGGGTCGGCAACCCCTTTTCTTGAACGTCATCCGCCGAAGATCAGGAAAGACGAGGTGACCGCCAACCGGTCGCAAGCGAACGAACAGATCACAAGGATGGATGATCCAAGGTACCAGACTCAAGACATTTTTGCATGAAAGTATCGACATTGCCGTCTCCCCCACCTGGCCGGCCCTGATGGCCGGCCGATTCAGCGTGCGTCGGCAGCGACTGCCATTCCAGGGGAGTCCGGGTGATTCCCCCGAGTCGCTGCAGAAAAAATTCAAGATAGCGACGAAGAGTTGATAAAAATCTTTGCAGATCCTGCCTGCTTTGGACGTAGGGAGTGCATCCCGGTTGAAGGCTGGGGGAGTGGAAGGTGAGGGAGAAGACCCGCAGCCCCTGGCGCAGCAGAAACAGGGTCAACCGTTCCATTTCATCGAGGGTAAACCCTTCGGGCGACAGACGGACCCGTTCCAACAGGCGTGTCCGCGCCAGGATACCCGGCAGACGCAGGGGGCGGAAGAAAGGGTGAGCCGCCGCCTGATGGAGTCGATGGGCCACAGGACGAGAAAAAGCCAATTGGCCGATGTAATCGCCGGTGGCGGGAAAAGAGAGGATATCGTCTCCGGAGCCCATCGTTCGGGGATGGTTGGAGGCGAGGGAGAAATCGGGACCGCCGCAACTGGAAAAATCGTAGGGTGGAGCGGGGCTTAAATCGATCATGTAGCCCAGTTGTCGCAGAATGGTCGGGGTGTTGGGTCCGATACCATAACGACCGGCCTTGTAGATGACGGGTTGGATTCCCAACGATGACTCGATCTGGCGGGTGAGTGCCGCCAACTTTTCGCGTTCGAGATGCAGCGGGAGGTTGCCCGGGAAGGAATGGGCCGGGGTGATTTCCTCGAGAAAGGGGGGGTTGACCCATGGGTGCAGATGCGCCCCGATGATGGCCCGTTTCTCCTGCGACAACGGTTTCAGAACCGCCCATCCCGCTTCCTGACTGACCACCGGATAATCGACGACGTAAACCGGTCGAACGCCGAAATCATCGAAGATCGCCTGCGCGATCTCGATTGCAGCCATGGCAGTGACGGATCGGGCGCGACGATCCAGGGGGGAGGACCAATCAAACTCTTCTTCGGTATCGACAACGACCATGAGGACGGGGGGCTGTACCATGTCTGGAACCCCAACTGTATCGTGGGCGGGAGAGAACCTGGACAGGGAAGAAAAAAAATGCGAGGTTACCATCGAACGTCCGCAGGCTCAATCTTCCTTCGCATCCCCGAAGAGTCACCCGGAGGACAACCGTGGCTGTTTTGAAAGTCGCCGTATTTCCAGGACAGGTTGCCTTTCAAACGAACAGGATGGATCCAAGAGGGTCGGCCCCTGTCCCGAACCCTCCCATCAGCCGCTCAAAAATGACGATTCTGCGGATGTGACTGCGGTTCAACCACAGGACCACCAGGCAATCATGATACGAATTTTTAGACATTTCATATCCCGCTGGTCCATCTTTCTCCTGCTGGGGGAGAGTCTGGTCGGAATTTTCGCGGTCTATGTCGGGGTCTGGATTCGTTTTGCCGGTGAGTTGCCCGAAGAATACGGCCACGGATCGGAACTGCTGATGCGATCGCTGTTCTTTGCCCTGGTCATGATCATGAGCATGGCGGCGACCGGGCGCTACCAGCGAATCCTGGAAGACGGTTTTGGAGCGGAAATATTACGGGTGGGCATCAGCTTCATCATCGGCATGGTCGCCCTGGGGATGCTGTTTTATGTGTTTCCTGAAATCTTCATTGGCCGTGGCGCCAATGGCTTGGCCATGGCCTTTGCCTTTATCATGTTTCTCGCCATCCGTTGGTTCTTTTATTACTACATCGTGGATATCGACCTGCTGCGCCGTAAAATTCTGGTATTCGGGGATGGCGAAAATGCCCGATTGGTCAGCGAATTGACCCAAGGGACCTATTTCGGCGTTCGCATCCTGGGGTTTTGGCCCGTTGCCGGCCACAACCGGTGCGTGCCCGATACCGATGTCATCGACAGTAATCAATACCTTTCCGACTGGGTCCGAAAAAATTGCATCGATGAACTCGTCCTGGCCATGGATGGAGCGTTTCCAACCCTGTACACCAAGGAAATCCTCGACTGCAAAAGCCGCGGCGTCAAAATTGTCGACCTGCCCGGATTCTTCGAGCGGGAAAGACACATCATCAACATGGATGTCCTCAACGCCGAATGGTGGATTCACAATGCCGATGGTGTGGATCAGGGGGCAAGAAAAGAAATTTTTAAGAAAATTTTTGATATTACACTGAGTTTATGGTTTCTTGTGATCATGGGACCCGTGATGTTGGCCGCCGCCTTGGCCGTTTTCATCGAAAGCCGCGGCCGGGGGCCGATCATGTATACCCAGGAACGGGTCGGATACGGCGAAAAAATTTTTACGGTCATGAAATTTCGCAGCATGAATACCGATGCCGAAAAGGATGGCGTGGCACGTTGGGCCAGTCATAACGATGATCGAATCACCCGTGTGGGCCGATTCATTCGCAAAACCCGTATCGACGAATTGCCTCAGTTCATCAATGTCCTGCGGGGAGAAATGAGTCTCGTGGGCCCCAGGCCGGAACGTCCCGAGTTCGTCAACATATTAAAAAGCAAGATCCCCTACTACAGCGAACGCTTGCGGGTCAAACCGGGAATCACCGGTTGGGCCCAGGTCCGATACGGCTATGGGGCATCGGAGGAAGATGCCGCGGAAAAATTGAAATATGACCTGTATTACGTCAAGAACCATAGCCTGTTCCTGGATATGCTGGTACTGATCCATTCCGTGGAAGTGGTATTGTTCGGCTCCGGAGCCACGGCGCCGGCCGATCGGAGGGGTGAAAGGCCATGAGTCATGATACGATCGATCATCCCCGTTGGGTCCAACCATGAACAACCGGACCGATGGGTCGGCGAACGCCCACCCCCCGGCCCGGACCCAGCGGTCATCCGTCCAACTCCAGGGAACGAACGGTGACGAATGATCTGTACCCGTATCGATATTTGCGCTATGGTGGCGCATCAGGATGGTGCGGCAGGCTTGCCCGATACTGCCCGACCCGTCTTACCCGCGGTGGTCCGCTACCGCCAATCGTCTTGAAGAGTTGAACTTATCCTGGTCATGCA
>JADFZF010000184.1 GCA_015232645.1 Magnetococcales bacterium
ATGACCTATTCCACTTTCAAGACGGCCAAAAACGCTTCCTGAGGGATTTCCACTTTGCCGACCTGTTTCATGCGTTTTTTACCAGCCTTTTGTTTTTCCAAGAGTTTCCGTTTGCGAGTGACATCACCGCCATAACATTTGGCGGTAACGTTTTTGCGCAAAGCCTTGACCGTCTCTCTGGCGATGATTTTGGCCCCGATGGCCGCCTGAATGGAAATTTCGAACATTTGCCTGTGAATGATCTCCTTCATTTTTGCAGCCAGATCACGCCCTTTAGCCTGGGATTTGTCACGATGGACGATGCTGGACAACGCATCCACCGGATCGCCGTTGATCAGGACATCCAATTTGACCAGCTGACCTTCGCGATATTCCAGCCATTCATAATCCATGGAGGCATAACCCCGGGTGATGGATTTCAGACGGTCGTGAAAATCCATGACCACTTCATTCAACGGCATTTCAAACTGAACCAGGACCCGGGTATCGGACACATAGACGATATCGCGTTGCACTCCGCGCCGATCGTTACACAATTGCATGACCGGCCCCATGAATTCGGAGGGGACCATGATTGAAGCCTTGATGAAAGGTTCTTCGATAACGTTCCAATGGTTGGTAGGTGGCAGATTGGCGGGGTTGTCCACTTCCATGATGGAGCCGTTGGTGAGGATGACTCGATAAACGACGCTGGGGGCGGTGGTGACCAGTTCCAGATCGAATTCACGCTCCAGCCGTTCCTGGACGATTTCCATATGCAGCATGCCCAGGAAACCGCAGCGGAAGCCAAACCCCAATGCTGGAGAAGATTCGGGCTCGTAGACGATGGCGGCATCGTTGAGCGACAATTTTTCCAGGGCATCCTTGAGGGATTCGAAATCGGCGGAATCCACCGGATAGAGACCCGCAAATACCATGGGTTTGACCGCCTTGAATCCGGGGAGGCGTTCGGCGGCGGGCTGCGCCGCATCGGTAATGGTATCGCCGACCCGCGCTTGAGATAACTCCTTGATGCCGGCGATCACCAACCCGACTTCCCCGGCACTCAAGGTATCCACGTCCACCATGCGGGGCGTCACAACCGCGATTCTGTCGAGGGCATAGTCCAGACCGGAGCTCATGAGGCGAATTTTACGGGTCCGGCTTTCCACCCGTTTTTGCGTTGACATGCTCCCCTCGTACACCCGCACCAGGGCCACCACACCAAGATAATTGTCGTACCACGAATCGACGATCAGGGCCTTCAGAGGAGCGTCCCGATCGCCCCGGGGGGATGGCATGCGCCTGACGATGGCCTCCAGGATGGCATCAATCCCAAACCCGGATTTGGCGGAACATTCGATGGCATCCGTGGCATCCAGGCCGATCACTTCCTCAATCTGGGCCCGTACCCGGGAAGGATCGGCGGAAGGCAGATCGATCTTGTTGATTACAGGGACGATTTCCAGATTATTTTCCATGGCCAGATAGACATTGGCCAGGGTTTGGGCCTCTACTCCCTGGACGGCATCCACCACCAGCAAGGCCCCTTCGCACGCCGCCAGGGAGCGCGATACCTCATAGGAAAAATCGACATGTCCGGGGGTATCGATCAGGTTGAGGATGTAGGTTTGGCCATCCTGGGCGGTATAGCTCAGCCTGGCCGACTGGGCCTTGATGGTAATGCCACGCTCGCGCTCCAGGTCCATGCTGTCGAGCACCTGATTGGACATGTCACGCAATTCCAGGGCGCCGGTACGTTCGATCAACCGGTCGGCCAGGGTGCTTTTTCCATGGTCAATATGGGCTATGATGGAAAAGTTTCGTATTCGCTTCAATGTCATGCATCTGCCAAATCGGAGGTACGGGATTCTTTGGGGCAACAATCGAAACTGTTCATTGGCGGTGACCAGTGACCTTGTCGCAGAACCATTTAAACCGTCGCCAGTGGCAATGTTACGGCTGGATCCAGGAGAGGATGACCTTTCCCGGAAGGGGTTGGCGCCATCCCCAAGGTTTGGCATGATCCACCATTTCAACAAACTGACGGATTTTTTTGCGGACGGATGATCCGTGCGATTCACAACCTTTGGGCCGTATCTCCCATTTTTTTGGAAAGTGGGTGGCCCCTTCCCAGACCCCTCCCACATTGTAATCCAGGACGGTCTGCAAGGTTTCCGCAAACGGGTTCATCGGTCCCATCCTATCGGGGCGTTGGGCGCGTGCGGAAGACCTCTTCCCCCTACTTATAATCCCCTCGATCACTTTTCGCCAGTTCTACCGTAGCCAAAACCGTGGTCCGATGCAATAAATCTCGTTCCAAACCGGTTGCCGGGGAATCGGATAAGGTACGCAGGGCCATATCCCGGGTTTTTTGCAGGTGAGAACGTAGTTGCAACGTTTCTAGGGACGAGTTGGGACCGACGGTCCCGATATCCCGACCGAGGGCGGCCAAGGAATCGAGCAACTCGCCCGTTTGCAACAGTTGTTCCCGGCGTTGATGGGAGGTTGGTTCCCGATCAGCAACCGCGCCCATTTGTTCGGTGGCAGTGACGGCATCGACCAGATCCGACCCCTGAACCGCGGCAATATCCGCCAGGTGACGGGCAAAAATTTCCCCCGTTACACTATCGACGCTACGACTCCTGGCAGAGGAGACCGGGCCTGCGGCGGGCGTAGAGCCCTTTCCCACGCGGCGGATGCTCATATTGCACTCCTTGACTTGGATTAAACGAACCCTGTCTGAATATCCCTACAGGCGACCCTCACCGATCATGGTACAAAGGGCGTGCCAAAAAAGAAATCGTCAGCATTTTCGTTATACTGGCCCATCCTGAAAAGTTGACGAAAGCGATCAAACCCCTTTTCGCGGTAGATTCTTCCGGGCCTTCAACTTGTTCAAGGCGTTGATGAAAGCCCGAGCCGAGGCCACCATGGTATCGTAATCGGCCCCTTGCCCCTGAATCATGCGCCCCCCCTGGTCCAATCTGACCGTCACCACCGCCTGGGCATCCATCCCACCGGTGACGGCATGCACCTGATAAAGATTCAGACGCGTGGTCGCCGCTTCAGGGATCAAGGTATGGATGGCTTTGAACACGGCATCCACGGGGCCCACTCCCGACCCGGTGGCTTCCAACAAGGTTTCACTTCCCGCCTGGATGGCCACCGCCGCCATCGGGGTATCCTGGGTGCCTGAGGCGACATGGAGCCGTTCCAGACGGTAATAATCGTCTTCTCGCATCACCTCATCGTCCACCAGGGCCTGGATATCTTCATCGACCAGTTCCTGCTTCATATCCGCCAGTCCCTTGAACCGATGGAAAGCACGATCCAACTGCTGATCATCCAACATATAGCCCAGTTCCCGCAGGCGTTCCTTGAAAGCATGGCGTCCTGAATGTTTTCCCAACACCATACGGTTGGTTGCCAGCCCCACCGATTCGGGGGTCATGATTTCGTAGGTGGTTACTTCCTTCAAAACCCCATCCTGATGGATTCCCGATTCATGGGCAAAGGCATTGGCTCCCACGATGGCCTTGTTGGGTTGTACCGGGAAACCGGTAATGGCGGATACCAACCGGGAGGTTCGCATGATTTCCGTGGTTTCGATGCGGGATTCCAACGAGCGCAAGGAAGCGTGGTCGTGGCGGGTTCGCAAGGCCATGACGACCTCCTCCAGGGCCGCATTTCCCGCCCGTTCTCCCAATCCGTTGATGGTACACTCCACCTGGCGGGCACCGTGAGCCACGGCGGCCAGGGAATTGGCGACCGCCAGCCCCAGATCATTATGACAATGGACTGAAATCACGGCTTTGTGGATATGATCCACATGCGCCATCAAATAGGCGATGCGGGCGCCGAATTCGTCTGGCAGGGTATACCCGACCGTATCGGGAATGTTGACCGTCCGAGCCCCGGCATCGATGACGGCGCTCACAATACGGCTGAGAAATTCTAATTCGGTACGACCGGCATCTTCTGCCGACCATTCCACGTTGCTGGTATAGCGGACCGCATGACGTACTGCCGCCACGGCCGCTTCCAAGACCTGATCCTGATCCATTCCCAGCTTATGTCGGCGATGGATCGGGCTCGTGGCGATGAAGGTATGTATTCGGGGATCGGCCGCTCCGGACAACGCCTCCCACGCCCGATCAATGTCCTCTGGACGGGCGCGGGCCAACCCGGCGATGGAACAATCGCGCACCTCTCGGGCCACCGCGCGGACCGCTTCGAAATCGCCGACCGAGGCGATGGGGAATCCCGCCTCGATCACATCCACCCTGAGTCGCTCCAGCTGTCTGGCGATACGCAATTTTTCTTCAATGTTCATCGACGCGCCTGGAGATTGTTCTCCATCGCGCAAGGTGGTATCGAATAGGAGGACACGATTCGTCATCTTCGCTTGATCCCTGCTGGAGAGTTCAAATAACGCCGGCCGGAATCATTTCATGCTTTCAATAGTATCGCAACCGCTGCAGCCACCTTGGCGAACAAAACCCCGTTGCCCCCGGCGTCGGGATGATGCATTTTCGCAAGCTGTCGATAGCGATTCTTGATGGCCGACCGATCCGCATTCCCTGGCAGTCCAAGGGTTTGCAAGGCCGCATGGCGTTGCTGATCCCGCTCCAGCATACGCCAAAAGCTTGCGATCATCCCGACAACATCCTCCCGGGTCGTCTTCTCCAGGTGTTCCAAATCAAGGTAATAATCCCGCAACGGATCCATCAATGCCACCCCTTCGGCACAGGGGCGGGACGCAGGTTTTATCCGAATCATCAGACAATGAATCTCCACATCCCCCTTCCCCTGTTCCATCAGATGATCACGCAGGAGATAAAGGATATGAAACAATAAAAAATGGATTTGAAACAGTTGCAGCGGGTCACTCAGATTTCCCTGGGTGAACAGGGGAATGCCTTCTTTTCTCAGGATCTGGACCAGGGCATGTTCCTTGAGGCCTTCGGGGTGATGCGACAAGATCGTCATCAGTCGATCCAGCAACAGTCTCTTGGTTTCGTCCAGTAAGAATACGT
This sequence comes from Magnetococcales bacterium, assembly GCA_015232645.1. Lineage (GTDB taxonomy): Bacteria > Pseudomonadota > Magnetococcia > Magnetococcales > UBA8363 > UBA8363. The sequence continues at coordinate 5,019 of JADFZF010000184.1, forward strand.
TGTCATCTTCCGTCCACATCGTCTCTACACTTGGCCCTTCTGGGGTAGCGTTCCCGAATGGCGGCTTCCGGCAGGTGGTCCACTGCCCCAATCGTCCGGGGCAATCAAAGGGGCAGGAAGACAAAAAATCGAGACCTGGGTGGCGTGTACCGCGCCCCAAGGTCTCTCATTGCACGGGCGCGGGGGCTTCATCCCAACAAGGAACTCAGGAAGGAACGTTTGACCGTGGTCGGTTCGTGGGCGATCTGAACGTTTTTAAACAACTTTTTTAATTCTCCTTTGCTGCGTTCGCCCGAAACCACCATCAAACGTTTGCGGTTGCGGTAGATCACCATGGTCGGGACACCGCGGATATTGAAATCCATGGCGATACGCATATGCTTGCGAACATCGACTTTTACCAGATGCGCCAAGTCGCCCCATTTGTCTTGAAACCACCTTAAGTTTTTTCCCAATCGCTGACAAGGAATACACTCATGCGACACAAATACGATG
>JADFZF010000185.1 GCA_015232645.1 Magnetococcales bacterium
CGTCCCGCCCTGCCAACCTGTTGGTAATAGGCGACGACCGATCCTGGCATTTGGTAATGGATGACAAAGGAGAGGTCCGATTTATCAAAACCCATGCCCAAAGCGATGGTAGCCACCAAGGCCTTGACCTGGTTGTTGAGCAGGGCTTGTTCCAGGCTGTGACGCTCGTCTCCCGTTTCGCTGGAGTAGGCCTTAACGTTATACCCTTTTTTTTGCAGCCAATGGGCGACAAGCTGACAGTCTCGTATCGTCAGGGTATAGATGATGCCGTGGCCCGAAAGTGTGGCCAAGTGTTCAGCCAACCAAGCGAGCCGTTCTGCCTAGCTGGGCAATCGAATGCTCTGCAAGGTCAGTGAGGGACGATTCAGGTTGCCGCGTGCAACGGTCAGTTCTGGCCCCAATACGTTGCGCAAATCGTCCATGACACGATTGTTGGCTGTGGCAGTGGTTGCCAGCAGGCGCAGATTGACCGGCAAGTGTGGGATCATGCGTTCGATCAGGCGATAGTGCGGGCGGAAATCGTGGCCCCAATCGGAGATGCAATGGGCTTCGTCAACCACCAACAATCCGATGCGTTTGTGGATATTGGCCAAAACTCGTTTACGAAACCGTTCGTTGGACAGGCGTTCCGGGGATATGATGAGGAGATCGATTGCGTTGCGGCAGAGCTGTTTCTCGATGCCATGCCACTCAGTACTGTTTTCCGAGTTAATGCTCGCTGCCTTGACACCCATGCGCGTGGCAGCGGCGATTTGATTGCGCATCAGGGCCAGCAGGGGGGAAAACAGGATGGTTGGTCCATGACCGTGTTCGCGGAGTAGTCGTGTTGCGATGAAATAGACAAAACTTTTGCCCCAGCCCGTACTTTGCACGACCAACAGGCGACCTCGACCTTCGACAACGTGGCGTATGGCCTCTTCCTGACCGTTACGAAAGGTGGCCTGGGGGTGCCCGGAACCGATTTGCAGATAATGCAGGGCGAGGTCACGATTGAAAGCATTGTTCATAAAACAATGATATAAAATAATAGAATGCCATGATTACAGGATGCAATCTGGAGACTGCATCACGTACCGAAAAAAATCAAGCATCGATTGGGCGGAAAAGTTGTTTGCAGCGGGACGGGGGAAGACTACTGGGGTGGCGTTTGTTGGAGATGATGGACGGCAGCCATTACGGCCAAATGATAGCCGATGGCCCCCAAGCCGGAGATTTGCCCCAGGGCGATATCGGCGATATAGGAGTGGTGGCGGAATGGTTCGCGGCGATGGATGTTGGAGAGGTGGACTTCGATCACCGGTAGTTTGACCGCCAACAAGGCATCGCGCAAAGCGACCGAGGTGTGGGTGAAAGCAGCCGGATTGATGATGATCAAGTCGGTATCGACCAGGGCGGCTTGGATGCGATCAACCAGTACCCCTTCATGGTTGCTTTGGAAAAAATCGAGTGTGGCTCCCAATTCTTCCGCTTTTTTTCGGCAATCCTGTTCAATATCGGCCAGAGTGGCAACGCCGTAGACACCGGGTTCACGTAGGCCGAGCAGGTTTAAGTTGGGTCCATTGAGTATGAGGATATGTTTGCGTTTCACAGTCATGGCGACCTTAGCGATTATGATCTTGCTTCAGGGCTTTTCCAAATGCGGTCAGCCGTTCTGCCAACCGATGCCGGGTTGCGGGCTGAGGGGGGAGACGCGAGGCCTTCATGCGCCGGCGCAACCCATCCAGCCGTAGTTCGATTCGTGCTGCCGGCCCCAGGTTCAGAATGCGACCTTGTTGAATTCGTTCCAGGAAGCGGACGAGGGGTTCCTGATGGGGAAGTCCCGGAGATTCTGCGGGCTTGCCACCCTTTCCAGCCAGGACCGACTTGCCGTTTCCCAGTTGCACAAGATTGAGGAATGCCTCCAGACGTTTGACAGTCACATCGTCCAAAGCTGATTTTTCAGCGGCGGCATGAGCTTCCAATTCGCCCAGGATGGTATCGAAGGCCCGGGTCGCTGCTCGACTGACCCCCCCCAGGGCTCCGCGGACTTCGCTGCCAAAATGCCGGCTACCTTTGGTCACAAATTGGGAAAACAGATACCACTGTGCCACCAGATGGGGATCGGTTACCAACAAACTGGAAAGATAATCCCAGGCATGATCAAATTTATTTTCCCGGATCAGCGACATGACGGTATCCAGGTTGTCACGGTCAGTGGTCATAAAGCCTCGTTGGAACATCTTGGCGGTGTGTCATGGGGGGGCGGCCTTTTTCCAGGAGGGGAGAATGGCCTGCCATTCCTGCTGACGAACGAAGTAGGGGGTACCATAATCACCAGAAATGCTTTGATGGCGGTACAGTACAAAAGCGTGGAAAGCAAAGGTGACGTAAAGATTGGCCAGGACCATGGCGGTTATCAGGGTTAGCGACAGGGTTTGCCGATGATGCGTTGTCATCCGGGTGTGGATGTTTTCCATCATGAGCGCGGCGAACAAGAACAAAGAGGGATAAAAGATGATGCTGTAATGGGGGAGGGTGGGAATTCCCAACAGCAGATACCCCCCGTGTATGGTTATCAGGAACAAAAGGAGCAAGGTGACTAGTTTTTGCCCGGGGGTTTCTGTTGGACTGCGTGCAAGGTGCCCGGGTCGCAATGGCCAGTGCTGGGACAGAGCGGCGATCAAACCCAGGGCGGCCAGGAGAAGGAAGATGAAAAAAAAGAGTTGCGGCAGCAGGATGACATAGCTGTCCCAAAACAGGGTGAATCCCTGACTGCCCAGGAGATAATGGAGACCCAGGCCTGAAGCGATCAGGAACATCCAAAAAAAGTTACCCAGGGTCAAGCTCTGACCTTGTTGTGTCCCCAGCAGACGCCAAGCCTCCAACAAGTTTTCATAGTGGGTTTGCTGATGGAAATAGAGGTATGGGGCATAGACGGCGATAAACAAGAGTAGCCCCAAGGCCAGATCGATGCCACGGATGGCGATACGGTAGCGAATCAGGAAGATCAGGATGGCGGGGGGGAGAAACCAGGCGCTCATGTGCAATTGGGTGGTGAGAGCGACCAGCAGGAAGAGCGTCCAGACTTTCCAGGGGCGGTAGCGTTCGCTGAGGGACAGGAGGATCGTGCAGAGCGCCATCATGAAGGGCATCAGACAATCCTGGGCCCATATTTTTCTGGAATACAGGATGGTCCAGGGGGAAGATGTGAAGAGTAGCGTGGTGATGGCGGCTGTGGGGAGCGACACATGGCGTTTGAGCAGCCGGTACAGCAAGAAAATGCCACCCAGATTGAGCAGGATGATGAACAGTGTCACCAGCTTGGGATCCGTGGTCCAGAAGACCGGCAGGGCGAGGAGATAGAGGAAAAAGGGCGGGTTGTACAGCCCGGTAGAGGATTTCAAGCCGATCAGAGCGGGTTTTCCCAGGAAAAATTGTTCAAAGGTCAAGGTGATGGCATTAAATTCATCCTCTTTGAACTCGATGGTGTCCAGAAAGGTGAGTCTGAGCAGGACGGCGATGGCCATGAGTGACCAAAACAGGGGCTGGGGAAAGGCGAGGGGAGGGGTGATTTTTGTTGGAAGCGGAATCGATGGGGCATCATCTGTTTTCAGACGGGAGCCGCCTTGGGCGAAAACAATGGCCAGAAGGATAAAAAAAGCCAGGAAATGGTAATAGTTGCAAAAAGCCTGCTTGCCGAACAAAAACAGGGTGGCATAGATCAGAATGGAGGCCAACGACCAATGCCACAGGGTGACGTGACGAAGGGTGATGAACCAGAGTGAGGTTATGCCGGCGAGCAGGACATAGATGACCAGGATCTGGCTGCCTGGAGTTTCCAACTGGGTAGCGACCAGTATGTAGGCGATCCAGGAGAGGGCATCCTGGCGAATTTTGTAGCCGGCGATTTCTGCAAACGTGTGGTTGATGAAGGCCTGGGGATCCTGGAGGAGGAATGGGAGAATGGTGAGGGTGAACACCAGTGCGGCCAGGATGGCGACCTGAATGGCAGTGCGGGGGCCAAAACGACGCCAAAGGTAGAGAAAGCTGACCCAGGAGATGACAGCGGCGTACTGTTTGGTTGCCAGGGTCAATCCCAAAAAAATTCCGGTGGTGATCCAGGCTTTGGGTGTTTGGGATTGCCGGTTCAAGCTCCAGGCCAGGAGGGCGGTGAACATGATCAGCAGGGTGTCGTTCCAGGCTTGTTCCAGGACGAACAGCGTCACGGGGAACGAAATCCACACCAGGGGGAGGAGGGTGGCGGCTGTGGGGGAAAGGTTACGATCGCGTCCCAGGCGCCACAGGGCTGTCAGGATGACGAGTTGCGCGATGATATACGTGACGCGGATATCACCGAAAAGGTACCAGGTGACGGTATTGGCAATCAGGATGACGGGGAGATAAATGTATCCGGGGACATAGCCGTAGGCCCCGTGATACAGGTCGGAGAGGGGCTGGTTATAGGGATTTTTGCCGTTGAGCAGATAGTTGACCGCTTCGACGCCGTGGTGGAACACGTCGATATTGGGATTGGGGGAGGCTTGCAGGACGCCCCACAACAGGAGTGGCCACAGGGCGAGTGCCAGGTAGGCGGGAAGTCGCCGCTTCGGGGTATCCGGTAGTTCGGGATGGGTTCGGAGGGTACCGATCCACAGGTAAAGGGCCAGAATGGCGTTGACCCACAGACCCAGGTTGAGGAGTCGATGGCTGTCGTTATTCAGGGCGTGGATGGTTTGGTTGCCCAGGATGAGAAAACTGGCGAACAGGAGCCAAAGGCCGGAAAGCCACTTTTCCAAAGGGAGTGGTTTGCCATTGTGGTTGCCGTTGAGAGCGAAATAGCCGCCGATGCCGAACAGGGCGAGGGTGACGATGGGCAACTGGGTCGGATGGATATGGCCATGGGAAAGACGCAGAGTATTGCCCAACACCACCAGCAGAAGGAACCACAGGGCGTGTGGTGGAACAGCCTTGATCGTGATACGGGCAATGGCGGGCATGGGCGTCATGTGGCCTACATGATAAGGTTCGCTTCGGGTACCAACCGGTTACCCAAAAAAATTGCGGAAAGGTCTCCTCGATCCGTCACTCTTTGTCCGCGAAAACATCGTCCAGGGACTGGGCATCGAAGATGCGAAGGCTCCAGTCTTCCAGGGATGGCAGATCGGCCTTGGCGATCTTCTCGTTGGCCCAATCGGGTACGGTGCCGAAACGGCGTTGCAACTGGCGGGTCAGGATTTTAGACGCTTCATTCTTTTCGCCTTTCTTTTCGCCTTTCTTTTCGCCTTTCTTTTCGCCGACCTGTTCTCCTTTCTCCCATACCATCTCGGCCCATTTCGGATTCGTGTTCTCAATGACGCTTTGAGCAAATTGTGACATCATTTTTTCTTCCTCCCCTGGACGCACCCGTCGAATAATCTCCCGAATATCCATTTCACCATATTGTCTATATGTTTCCACCACGTACCGCATGATAATCATGAAATCATCGGCGGGA
>JADFZF010000186.1 GCA_015232645.1 Magnetococcales bacterium
AACGGTTGGGAGGGGATGAAGCGACACTGCATCGACTCCTGCGTCGTCTGGCGGCAGAGGGTGATACCCTGGTGAGCGACCTGCGCCAGGGGCTTGCTCAAGGCCAAACGGCCATGGTCACGGGGCGGTTGCACCGATTGCGGGGTGGTGCCGGCACTCTGGGGCTGACCCGGATTGCGGAACTGGCGGGGGCCGTCGAGCGGGCGATTCTGGAGCAGCAAGTGGATCGGATGACGGCGCAGTTGCAGGAGCTCGAATTGGCCCTCACCACTTTCAGGGCTGCGGTTCCTGCGGTCGAGCCGCCCAATCTTCCGACCGTGGCGCCACTGGAATGGAACAGTGTGCAACAATTGGATTCCTTGTTGCGTGACGGCAATCTGGAGGCGGTTGCCGTGTATGAGCAGATCGCCACCGCCTTGACGGCGCGGCTCGGCGAGGTGGGCGGACACGCTCTGGCCCAGGCGATGGCCAGGCTTGATCTGGCTCAGGCATGGCAAACCATTGAAGCTTTTATGGATGAGGAGGGGAAGGCCAGGATCAGGTCAGGCCGAGAGGAAGACCGGGCCAGATCCACCCCTTGATTGTCGTGACGATTCCAGTCAACTCCGTCCAAACATTTTTTCTATTTCGGCCAGGGACAGGAGGATGTGGGTGGGTCGGCCATGGCCGCATTGGCCCGAACGGACTGTGGTTTCGATCTGCCGCAGGAGGGCGTTCATCTCCTCCAACTGCAGGCGACGGTTGGCGCGGACCGAACCATGACAAGCCATGGTGGTCAACAACTCCCCCAGACGCGCTTCCAGGGCTTCGCTGGCGCCAAAACGTTCCAGGTCGGCCACGATGTCCAGGACCAGATTGCGGGCGCCCGAACTTCCCAACATCGCGGGCAATTCGCGTAATGCAAAGGCGTTTTCGCCAAAAGATTCGACCACGATCCCCAGTTTTTCCAGGGCCGGAAGGTGTCGGGTGATCACCTGGGCCTCCGCGGTCGAGACCTGAATGACCTCCGGAATCAGAAGCATCTGTCGTTCCGGTGCGGCGCCGGCGGTCAGGGAGGCCTTCAATTGTTCATAAACGATGCGTTCGTGGGCGGCGTGTTGATCGACGATGACCAGACCCTGATCCGAATGGGCCAGGATGTAGGTTCCATGAAGCTGCCCGAGGGCGGAACCCAGAACCTGAAGGTTGGAATCCAAAGTTGGGAGGATCTTTTGAGGTGGAGGAGGCGGGGGGAGGGAATTTTTTCCGGGTATGGAGGCAACGGAAAAGGAGGGTGTGGAAAAAGCGGGGCGATGAGAGGAGACGGATTGCGATCGGGAGGGTCCGGATACTCCGGGTTTCGAAAACGAGGGTGGGGACCAATACACCGGTTGGGAAACGTGGCTGGGCAGGGTGGCATCGATGATCAGATCGGGATCGGCGGCGGGGACAGCAGGTAGAGGATTCCCCCCTAATGGGAAGGATTCCAAAGCTTTTCCAAGAATACGGCGCAGGGTGCCGTGGACGTGATTGCTATTGTTGAAACGGATTTCATGTTTGGCAGGGTGGACGTTGACATCCATCTCGCCCGGATCCAGATCGAGGAACAGGGCCAAGGTGGGAAAGCGTTCCCGGGGAATGACGTCACGGTAGGCGTCGCGTACGGCATGTTGCAACACCTTATCGCGTACGTTGCGGCCATTGACGAAAAAATACATGCCGGAAGCGTTGGCACGGTGCAGCGCCGGGGCACCCAGCCAGCCATGCACCTGAACTCCGTTTTGTTCTCCCTCGAATTGGACGCAGGTGTCGGCGAAATCGCCTCCCAGGATGCGGGTGAGGCGCTGACGGATGGACCATTCATCGTCCCCCCCGTGCAGGAGCAAGGTTTCGCGACCATTGATGGTCAGCCGAAAGGTGGTATTCCCATGGGCCAGAGCCAGTTTCTGCACCAGGTCGGTGACATGGTCCGCTTCGGTCTTTTCCGAACGCATGAACTTAAGACGCGCTGGGGTATTGAAAAATAGATTGCGCACAGCAATGCGGGTTCCCGGGGACATCACCAGAGGTGTCGTTGCCACCGGCTTGCCCCCCTGGGTCTGGATGCGTACCCCTTGTTCCATGGCGGCGCAACGGGTGTCCAAATCCATGTGCGATACCGAGGCGATGGAAGGCAAGGCCTCGCCGCGAAAACCCAGGGTACGTATATTAAATAAATCCTCAACCTGGGTGATCTTTGAGGTGGCATGGCGCTGCAACGCCAGCAGGGCATTTTCCCGGGTCATGCCATGGCCATTGTCGGCGACCTTGATCAGGCGTTTTCCCCCGTGGTCGATCTCCACTTCAATGCGTGTGGCGCCGGCATCGATGCTGTTTTCCATCAATTCCTTGACTACCGACGCCGGTCGTTCAACGACTTCACCAGCGGCAATCTGATTGGCCAGGGTTTCGGGAAGGATACGAACGGCTGGCGGCGAGGACATGACTGGCTCCAGGGGTCGATGGGGACAGGGATCGGCAGTGAAACAGGGTACGTGCTTATTGATAAATAAATTCTTATGTTTAAAAAAAGAATTGAATTGGAAGAAATGTTGCAAACACAGTAGTTTCAACTTGCAGGCAGAGTCTGGTCCCGCCAAGTCGCCTGATGCCATGCTTCGCCCCTTGGGGATGATTCATGACAGATGGAGCATGCAATTAAAACCAATTTGCCGGACGAAAAAAAGGTCTGGTGCGTGAAATCAAGGGTAGCAGAGCGGTTGGCGCCGAGACGGGGCGGTGCGATGGAGGGGGCGAAAGCCGTTACGGAAGGTCAAGATGGGTCAAATTTTACTGTAATGGCTGTCCAATACCTTGGGAAGCGGCGACAACTCGGTTACACTGGCACAGTCGGGATTGGGTACCATAGGGACGCATACCCCGTGAGCCGGAATGCCCCACCCCATGCTCCACGTCGATATCAGTCGGTCGGGTGACACAAAAAACTTCAAGGCGACCAGGATTGCCAAAAAAATTGTCAGGAGAGCCTTTATGAAAGCATTGTTTCTTACCAAGGAATATCCGCCCAATGTGTACGGTGGCGCCGGGGTGCATGTGGAATACCTTTCCCAGGAATTGGCCAAGCTCATGGACGTCGAAGTGCGGTGTTTTGGCAATCAAAACCAGACATCCGCTTCGCTGGCGGTCCATGGATTGGATTTTGTCCCGGAAGTTTTTGCCCAATGCGACAAAAAATTGAAGTCACCGTTGACCGCCATGCACAACTGCATTTCGTTCAACGCCACCCCCATCGACGCCCAATTGGTGCATTGCCATACCTGGTACAGCCACCTTGGAGGCATTGTGGCGCAAAAAGCCTATGGCATTCCGTTTTTCCTCACCACCCACTCCCTGGAGCCCTTGCGGCCCTGGAAGCGGGAGCAGTTGGGCCTGGGATATGACCTGTCGGTGTGGATCGAGAAAACCGCCATGGAAAGCGCCGATGCCATCATAGCGGTTTCCAATGGCATGAAAAACGACATCCTGCAATTGTTCGATGTCGATCCCGATCGCGTCAGCGTCATCTACAATGGTATCGACATCGCTGAATATCAGGAAACCGACAAGGTCGATGCCCTGGAACGCTACGGCGTCGATCCCGGCAAGCCGATCGTTCTGTTCGTCGGTCGCATCACCCGGCAAAAGGGGATTGTCCACCTGGTCAACGCCATCCAACACATCCACGATGATGCCCAGATCGTCCTGTGCGCCGGCGAGCCCGATACCCCCGAAATCAAGGCGGAAATGGAAGAAGGGATTAAAAAAGTCAGCGCCAAGCGGAAAAATTTTTTCTGGATACAGAAAATGCTTTCCAAGAAGGACGTGATCCAGTTCTATTCCCATGCTTCGGTGTTCTGCTGCCCATCCATCTACGAACCCTTCGGCATCATCAACCTTGAGGCCATGGCCTGTCGCACCCCGGTGGTCGGCAGTGCGGTGGGGGGGATCGTCGAGATCGTCCTGCCCGGCCAGACCGGCTATCTGGTCGAATTCGAACAGTACAAGCAAAGTCCCTTCGAACCCGTCAATCCACCGGAATTCTCCAGGTCGTTGGCCAATGCCATCAATAAAATTCTGGATGACAAGGCCTTGATGCGCTCCATGGGCGACAAGGGGCGGGCCCGGGTGGAGGAGATGTTCAGCTGGGCCAGCATCGCCCGGCAAACGTTCGAACTCTACAAGCGCCATGTTAAATGATTTAAGCCATCCCACCGATCTATCGTTCAGTTGGAGAGTGCGTGCATGAGTATGAGAAAACCTTCGCCCATCGTCATCGAGCAGATTACCCCTTCTGTCGATGGTGGGCGCTATCCCATCAAGAGAGAGGTTGGGGACAATATCGTCGTACGGGCCTCGGTGTATCGTGATGGCCACTCCGTGATCAAGGTGTTTCTCAAATACCGGGAAAAGTTTGGCGGCAAGATGTGGTCGGAAACCCCCATGCGCCAGATCAATCCCGGTCTGAGCTTGTGGGAGGGGAGCTTCAAACCGGAAAACAACGCCATGTACGTGTATACGGTGGAAGCTTATACCGACCTTTTTGCCACCTGGCTTCAGGATGCCAAGAAGAAAAGCGATGCCAACGAGGATGTACGCAGCGATTTGATTGAAGGAGAGGCGCTGGTGCGGCAGATTGCCAGCAACGCCTCGAAAAAATCGGAACGAAGCTATTATCAGGATTTGCTTGGCCGCTTGGCGGTATGTACCTCGGATCATGACCGCCTGGAGCTGTTGGCCAATCATGAAATGGGGGAGTTGGCTGCCGATACCTCCATGCGTGAACCGCCGTTGGAGGTCTATGTGGACCGGGTACGGGCGCGGTTTGCCGCCTGGTATGAATTTTTTCCCCGCTCTCAGGGATTGGAGCCGGGAAAAAGCGCCACCTTCGATGATTGTATCCGTCGGCTTCCGGCCATCAAAGCCATGGGGTTCGATGTCATCTATCTTCCCCCGATCCATCCCATAGGTCGCACGGCGCGCAAGGGGGCCAACAACTCCCTGGAGTGCGGTCCCGATGAACCGGGATGCCCCTACGCCATCGGCAATGAAACCGGTGGCCATTATGCCATCGAGCCCGGGTTGGGAACCATCGATGATTTCCGCCGCTTTGTTCAGGCCTGTCGCGCCCTGGATCTTGATGTCGCCCTGGATTTTGCCATCAACTGTTCCCCGGATCATCCCTACGTCAAGGACCATCCCGAATGGTTTTTCAAGCGTCCTGACGGCACCATCAAATATGCAGAAAATCCGCCCAAGAAATATGAGGATATCTATCCCCTGAACTTCAGCGCCCCCGATGGTCACTGGAAGGCCCTATGGCAGGAAATGAAGAATATTCTGATGTTCTGGGCCGGACATGGGGTCAACACCTATCGTGTCGATAATCCCCATACCAAACCCGTGGCGTTTTGGGAATGGTTGATTCGT
>JADFZF010000187.1 GCA_015232645.1 Magnetococcales bacterium
CCTTGGCCGCATTGTATTGAATTCGTTGTAAAAAAGCGGCAACCTTCTGGACCTGCATCTCCACAATATAGGAGATACCGCGCTGATCCCGGCATTTGACATCCAGGAATGAATGTTTGAGATACTTGATACGCGGGGCCTGGAAAGGGTCCAGGATGGTCAAATCGACGATACAACGCTCCCCCTTGAGACCCAGCAAATTTTCCAAAAAACTGATCAAAATATCCTTGGCGTCTTCACTGCCAAATATTTTTTTGAAGGCAAAGTCGATGCGGGGATCCATGAATTTCATGCGTGTCACTCCTGGCTGGATTGGCCAATCGTTCATACGGCACGATATTATTTTCTCACCATTCATGTTACCACACCTGATCCAAAAATTCCAAACATTTCATTTAATTATAAAATAATTTCTCCGTAAATGCATGCCGCTGCGGCTTGCGGACAACCCCGGATCTGCTACACTACTTTGTGCTGAGTAGATTCAAGGGAGATCGTTGCGGCTTGCGGATAACCCCGGATCTGCCACACTGGAATCCTTCTCAACACATTGAAGTTGAGCATGATTTCTCATTTTTCCGTCCAAAATAACATCAAAACAGTTCCACTTGGACCGGGGCCGGGGGTGATTTTTTCTGCGCCACACCCCAAAAAATCTCCATGCGAGCAAATTGTTTGTCGGTGATTACCAGGAACCGCACATCTCCTTCGGAAGGAACCTGACATCTCATACGTTTGATGTGAACCTGGGCGTTTTCATAACTGGAACAATGCCGTCGATAAACCGAATACTGCATCATGCCAAAACCATCCCGAAGCAGTTCCTTGCGAAAACGGGCATACGCCTGACGCTGCCGCTTGGTATCGGTTGGAAGATTGAACAAGGCTATAACCCACATGCTCCGCATCCCAAATGGAATATCAAGTATCCGCATCATCCAGGTCTCCTTCCGCAGGCAAAGGCATTCCCTCGGAAAAGATGGGATCGGTTGGCGCACGGAAAGTCGCGCCGGTGACGCCACTTCCACCACTTTTTTAATCATGGGCGTCCCTCGCCCGCCCAATAGGATCGATACTGATCTTGTAATAATTATTTTTCAATAATACATTCGGCGTTTTATATTCTTTCTTCACCTCTTTTCCAGCCACAGTATGAAAAACATGTTCGATTGTGCCATCTGACCACACACTGGTCACAACCCAGTAGGAACACACGCCTTCCTGTCCCGGCAAAGCAAGCATCTCCCCTTTGCCCAGGGAAAAGACAAATTGCCAGCCATCACCTATGTCACGTCGCACCACAGGTTCACCACACGATTGTCGTCGTGCTGCTTCCAGCAAACTGGTCACTTCAAAATGAACCTTGCCTGCGGAATTTTTGTAAATGGCCATGTGGTGGTTGCTGTCCGGTTCAGCCCAGCAATTCTTCCCTCCCAACTGCACCATGAGATGCTTTTGCTGTTTTTTGATTAACCGGACCTTCTGAATTTTTCGATCCGGCTTGCCAGCACGACCCGGAAGGAGAGGATAACCACGCGCCTTGATGGCTTTCTTCGGATCACCGCCATACGGTTCGACATGTCTGGTCACGATGTCACGTATCCGGTCATCCCGAATATCCGCGACCCCCGCCTTGCTGACGGCATCCAAAGGTTTGCGATACACAAACACCGCATATTTCCCTTTCGGTCCATCACCCAGGCCTGTATCGCCATAATTGGTTTGCAAATGCAGGGGACCAGATATTTTCCGCCGTCCCGATGGGACACCACCAGACGGTCCAGAATCTCTCTGGCCTCTTCCCGCAAGCCCTGCCATGGCAGCCGAAAAGATTCTGAACGCGCCTGACGTTCCAAAGCATGCAAGCGACTCAAGGCCTGTACCGCTGCCGTGGAGGTCAGGGCCACAGTCAAGGCATCAACGGCATGGTGCCGATGATCTTCCCGATTTTTGCGACCCTTTTCCCCTCGCGCCAGCAATTTTTCCAGGCCCCAAAAATGGCGCAACTGTGCTGTCATGGCCCCATTGCGAGTCTCGACCTGCAAATCGAGTTGCTTGAGAAAATCCCGCACCTCCCGGGTGGCATAGCGGGTATCCTGCAACTGTCGTTCATCCCATTCCTCACTGCCAATCTCGGCAAATGTCGCATCCAAAAATCGCCTGGCCTTGCGAGGCAATTGTTTCGTCACCCGTTGTTGAATTTCCCGCCATCTTTTTTCATCTGCACGATAAAACTCCCAGGGAGTGCGGTTGCCCTTGCGCACATTTTCATCGGCATCACACAGGGTTTTGTTGCCGAAACTGTTATCAAGGGAGCGCGATAAGTGGCGAATATGCTCTTTATCAATATCACCTCGTTTGGGATTGGCAATGCCGTTTTCTTCCAGATCCTGGCGCGCCTTGCAGCGCTCTTTTTCCCTGTTTTTCTGTGCATTTTGATATTCACTGCGCTGCTTTGGCGACAGCTTCAACTCCCGGGCCAGTTCCACCCGAATCCGCTGCAAAGGTCCAAAGACACGCAACAGGTTGTTCACCACCTTGCGGGTTTCGTTCAACGCCCGCCGCACCGCCGGATTGCGCGTTTCCGGCTGCCGGCGGGGATGAGCCGGCAGGCGTTTCATACCCTCCTGGTCGGCATGGCCACTGGCCGGATAGCCAATCTCCTTGGCCTCGTCGTACCGCTTCCCCTCTTCCATGTGGGGTAACAGGTGTCGAATGGCGCGTTCAGAGTGGCGCAACCAGCCGGAAGGCGGATCAAACAAGCTCAGGTCTTCCGCCTGCTCCCGGGTCAAATCCCACTCGGCCATGACCCTTTGCACAAACAAACTCCGTTCCGCATCAACCCCTTTCTTTTCGCGAATTTCAATGCGACGTTCACCCACTCGCTGGTAGTGAACCCGCTCCAGGGCCGGATACAATCCCTCCCGAATGGCCGCCAAATGTGAATGTGCAGCCCAGTCCGATCCCAAAACCTTGCGTATCTGGGCTTCGACACGATTGCCGGGCATGACTTTCGCCTTGCCATCCTCAAAATTGAAAGTCACCCCTTTGACAGGGTGATCGTGCGCCTTCCAGTACCTGGCAAGGGCCTTGCGAACCCCGCCGAAACTGCTCTCTCCCTGCCCCTCCAGATGCTCCAGAAGAATACGCCGTTCCTCGATATCGAGTTCCCGAATCTCCGGCTTGGACAAACGCAGAGAATTCAGATTTTGCAGAAGAAGAAAACGCTGGCCAAAAAAGTCCCCAAGGTGCGCCCGGCCAGTTTCTGACGCAATGTCTTGATTTGCTCTTTGACCTCTCCCTCTTCCTTGATTTCTGCCGCATCCTTTTTCCCATCCGCAATCCGGGCGCTCGCAAAACCACGCAATCTGGCCAAATGGTAGATGGCCCGCCCCAAATGGTGGAGAGGTAACGGTTCGAGCAAAGCCCGGGCACGCAAGGGGTAAGGATCCAAGGCCATGAGTTCCCCCCAGGCCGGGGTCTTGACATCCGGCAACAAACCAAAATCAGCCAGTTTTTCGGCCAAATGCTGGCGACGTTTTTGCCGCCGGTGGCGCTGCCGGCGGGCCAGACGTTCCTTGCGCCGGGTCTGGTTGCGCGGTGCCAGTTTTTCATCCAAACCCTCCGGAAAAATCCGTACTCCCATGGCTACAACCTTGCCCGCATTTTGTCCGGAATCATGCTCGATTACGGCCCAACCAAGAGATGTTGTGCCCAAATCCAACCCCAGGATGCGCTCCATGACGATCTCCAAAAAAAGATTTGTCTGTGGCCGGGCTTTCTTTTATTCATTAATAAAAGTTAATATCCAGAATCATGTTGGCAATCATGGCTTTTTCATAAGCATGTCGGACAGGAGATACCACGCCGGTCCCGCCGGAAACGCTTGCCGAGGGGCATTGCGGTTTGCTAGAAAGGAGGCGGAGTATTAAGAGAGACACCGGGAGCGGGAAGAGAGAGTCCAACATGAAGGTCACCAAAATCTGGTTTCAGCAGGAACGACTCGTTCCCCAGTTGCAGCCCAAGGTCGATGATGCCGCCAAACAGCAGTTGCGCACCCTGCGCCAGCAAACCCTGGAATTGCTGCAACAGCAACGTTTCGTCTCTTTCGAAAAACAGCCTCTCTTTTACTTTGACAACAAGCTGAATTGCCTGTGGCTGCTCTATGATTTTCGCGCCGAACCCGGGGAGATGTTCAAATATATTACCAAATTAAAAGTATACACCTTTCAAAGCTGGGAAATCCCTCCCCTGGATAAATTACAGGCCATTGTCGGCGAGCCACTGTTTCAGAGCGGAAAATTCAAGGATGCCTGGTTTGTTTCGGCAACCCCCGACCCGGATGGTCAGGGATACCGGACACTCAACCTGGGCAACGGTGCCCTGGGTCTGGCGCAGGGAAGCCACCCGATCCTCCCCCTGCACCGTGTGGCCCAACGCGATATTTTTTCCTTTATTGTCGCCCACTCCCTGGTTCCCCAGGGAATCGAAGGGGTCCGGGAAAAACTCCAGGAACTCTACACCCTCACCGTGGATCTGGGCAAAAAAGGGGAAGGGCTGCAATCCCCACCTCCCTCCCTGAATGCCCTGCAACAACACCTCCTGGAAGGGGACTATGTCCGGGCACGGTTGCCGGTCCTGGAACCCTCCACCCTCATCGATATGGGCAAAGGGTTGTGGGAACTCTACCACCCCCGCAAACCCGCCAGCGGCAACTGGGTCGAAGTCACCCTGGAAACCCCCTGGGAAGCCCGCAATCCCGAACTGGACATCCGGGAAGGGGTGGTGGCCATCGACTTTGGCACCTCCTCCACCGTGGTGGCCTGTCGGGAGAATGGCAAAACCCGTCTGTTGCGGGTCGGCATGGTGGATTTTTTCCGCAAACCCACCTTTGAAGACTACCAGAACCCCACCGTCCTGGCCTTCATTCACCTGCCCAACCTGCTCAAGGTGTGGCAAACGGAGGCTTATCGTCCCCTCACCCGCTGGGAGGATTTTCATTTTTCCCACGCCGCACTCAACCTGTTGCGGGCCAATGAAGCCGACCAGCGCATCGTGGCCAGCATCCTGACCGGCTTCAAACAGTGGCCCCTGACCGCCGCCACCAACCAACCCCTGCGCATCACCGATCAGGCCACGGAAACCGAAATCATTCTCCCAGCCGAAAGTAATCCCATGCCGGTGGCCGGAGAGCCGATCACAGTCAGTGAAGATGACCCGTTCGATCCGATTGAACTTTACGCTTATTACCTGGGGCTTTTCATCAATCATCGCTCGAATGGTCTGTTTCTGGACTATTTCATGACCTTTCCCATCACCTATCCGCGGGCGGCCCGGCAGAAAATCATGGCCGCCTTTGCCCGTGGCTTGCAGCGCAGCCTGCCCCTCTCCCTGCTCGGCAGCCCGAAATTGAA
>JADFZF010000188.1 GCA_015232645.1 Magnetococcales bacterium
GGTCCGCCTTTTCGACCTGGCCTTGTTTGATCTCAAGCTCCTTGGCCTGATATTTCAGTTCTTCGGTCTGGCTTTGCAACTCTTCGGTCTGGGCCCGCAATTGCAGGGATTGGGCCTGCAGTTCCTGGTTATTGGCTTCCAATTCCTCGTTGCTGAGCCGCAGCTTGTGGGCCATGCGTTCGGTTTTGGCGTGGGCGATGGCATCGGCCAGGGCCATGCTGACCAGGCTCTGTCCCATCTCCAGGATCTCCATGGCCTGATCCGATACCCGGCGCAGGCTGGCCAAAGCCAGAACACCCAATACCCGTTCCTGGAACACCAACGGTAGATGCACCAGGGTTTTTGGGATGCCGCTGCCGGCGATGGTCGGATGAATGAATTCGGTTTCAGGAGAAATGTCCGTCACCACCTGGAGGCACTTGCGACGGATGGCCAGGCCCATGGCCCCTTCCCCGACGCCGATGGTCGCAGGGACCCCGACGGCACATGACATGCCGGCTGAACGGACCAGGGAAAACCGGTTTTCATCGTCTTCGTCACGCAAATAGATGGCTCCCACCTGACTGTCGGTATCCAGCATCATGATATCGAGTCCTTTGTCCAGCAACTCCTCCAGGGAACGCGCCGAGACCAGAATCCGAGACAGCCTGAGAACCTTCTCCTGAACCTCTTGATGCTGTGCCTGCCGGTGCAGGGAAGCATTGAGTCGGGCCGTTTGTTCCTCCAGCTCCTGCAAGGTACGTTGCATGGTTTCCGCCATGCGATCAAAGGCTTGGGATAGGAGGCCGATTTCGTTGCGTTCCGTGAGACGGGTGCGGACGTCGAGGTCGCCCAACGAAAGTTTTTCGGCACTGCGCACGAGTTGAATGATGGGGGTACTCAGGCGTTTGGACATCCACAACGACAGGAGGATCAACACGAGGACCGCCACGGCGCTGCTGACGATGGCGACATGGATCTCATGGTCGATGGAGCCGATCAGGCTTTCCCGGTCGCGTTGCACCACCAGGCCCCACTCTTGACGGGCGCCGACGGGAAGATGCCTGTAGGCCGCCCATACTTTTTGTCCTCGATAATCCAAATCTCCCACGATCCCCTCGGCAGCGGAGGTGGCCAGACCGGCGGATCGAGTACGAAGGCGGTAATGCAGAGGCTGGGCCTGACTGCCATCGGGCAGGGGATGCTTGAGGCTGGTGAATATTTCCAGCGTATGGTCAAACAAAAATGCTTCGTCTTGTTCGCCCAGGCCCTCGCCGCTATGCAACATCGGGGCAATCGTGGCTTCACCGTCCACCGTCAGCACCACGGCCGCCACCGTCCCCCCCTTGGCATCCGTCATGGGATGAAAGATATGCATGACGGGGCGGTTATCCCGTGCCGACTCGGTCAATCGGACCTGGGAGCCATCCCGATCAAGATAAGTGCCGTTCAGGGGCCAACCCTCAGAGGCACTCATCCCTGGATTTTCCTGGGTGGAAACCAGGGGCGCCCCTGCAGGCAGGGCGATGATATCCATCCTTTCATAGATGGGGGTGGCTTCCCTGATAAGCTTGAGAGCGGACACGACCTCCTTGAAATCATCCTCCGCCCTCAGGGTTTCCCAAACAGCTGCGTCTCCGACCGCTCTCCCCTTCAAGCCTTGCCAAAGGGTTCGCAGACGATCCACATGACGAGACAGGGTCGGGTTGTGGGCGAGGACATGGGCGTCGCTGCGCCTCTCCTCCAGCCACCGCAGCAACCTGTCCTTTTTGATATCGGCAATCAGCTCAAGTTGACGCAGGCCCTGTTCGGTTTCGATTCCCATGAAGCCATTCCAACCGCTGAAGGGGACACCGATAATGCTGAAGAATTCCAATGCAAAAAGTACCGGCACGAACAGCAACAACAACCAGAAGACCATTTGGGCCCGGATGCTGTGAATCGCCTTCCCGGGGGGGGGCGGGAATGAATCTGTTTGTGCTTTGTTTTCGGAACGATTTTTCACCACTGCCATACCTTTTTCGGATTGGGGCTCGTTACCGTTTTCGAAAAATACGGTGACGTCGGTCGACCGCTTCAAACAGGGGCTCCAGATCCTGGTGGACATATTCCGCCTCCCCGAGAATCAGATAACCGCCATCGGCCAGGGAATCGTGCAACCGGCGCAGGATATCGGCCTGGCTGCCTGGGGAGAAATAGATCAGGACGTTGCGGCACAGGATGAGGTCGAAGGTACCAAAAACGCTTTCGGCCGGGGTGAGGTGATTGACCGAGGTCAGATCGTGGTAGGAAAAAAGGACCATTTTACGAATGGTCTCGCTGACCTGAAACCTGCCACCGATGGGAATGAAATAGCGCCCGAACAGGCCCAGTTTGGTCGATTCGAGTTTTTCCCTGGGATAGATCCCCTCCCGAGCGCTTTCCAGGGTATCGGGTTGGATGTCGGTGGCGAAAACATGGCAGGCGCAGCCTTCCGCCGGTCTTTCGATCTGGTTGTGAATCAATATGGCGATGGAGTAGGCCTCTTCGCCGGAACAGCACCCGGCGCTCCAGACCCGGATTTCCCGCCGACCCTGATTTTTTTTTCGGGCGATGATTTCGGGCAGGATCTGCTGATCGATGACCTCGAAGACGATGGGATTACGAAAAAAGGCACTGACCTGCACGGTCATGACCTTGATCAGTTGCAGACATTCATCGGTATCCGCCTGCAGGCATGCCAAGTAGTCGGCCAAATCGGCCAGGTTGGCATGGACCACCCGTTCAGCGATACGGCGGAGCAGCATCTCCCGGTCATAGCCTCCCAGGTCGCAGCGCGTGACCTCCCGAACCTGGGCGATGATGGCCTGAAGCCAACGTTCATCGCCCCCCTGATCCGGACCCCGCAGCGCCGGTGCCTTCACGACTCCTCTCCTCTGACGACAGTCATTTTCATGATTGATCCAGGTCATTGGCCATGGCTTTGAACGATACCAGGCGCAGTCTATCGCATCCGCAAGGGGCGGGCACCCTGTTTTGTTGATCATCCAAGAAGCTCAGGCCGGGAGGCTCAACCTGGCACAAAATGGCACAAAATTGAATGCCATATTGTGCCAGAATGAGCAGACAATCCCACATTATAAATTTATTTTTTTAAATTTAATACAATGATATCAGTATATTGAACAATAATTGTCACTAGAATGGACACTGGCATATTCACTGCAGACAGATCGATCACAAACGACAACCATCCGTCCGAAAAGGCTCCAAATGGACGGCCGAACAGACCCGCGAAAACGAAGTGGCCTGCCGACATTCGGCTCGCTCACCCAAGCGCCCACGGGTCCATTCCTGACAAAGAGGGGAAACCAATGAATCTTCTAAAAAACATGCGAATGCGCACCCAACTGATCGGTTTGGCGGGCCTGTTGATTATCCTCATGTCGATCCTATCCAGCTACGGAATCACCCAGATTGGCAAGATCGGGGATGAATTAAATGATATTGTCGAACAAGATATTCCTCTGACCAAAACCATCTCCGCAATATCCCAGCATAATCTGCATCAATCCATTATTTTCGAACGCATGCTGGGTACTGGTAAGGAGATATCGGCCAACCCACAGGCAGCTCAAGAATTTTCCAAGGAAAAAAACAAGTTCGAAGGGCTGAACGCCCTGGTGGCAGACGAAGTCGGCAAAGCGGAGGCTTTGGGAAAAAAGGTCCTTCAGGCGACATCCTCTCCGAAAAGTAGGGAGGAGTTTGAAAAAATTTTGCGCGACCTGCGAACCATCGCCACCGAACATGCCCAATTCGACCAACATGTCTCCCACGCCATCGCATTGATACAGCAGGGACAGGTGCAGGAGGCCCTCCAATATTCCGATGCGATTCATCATTCAGAAGAACGTCTGGACCAGGAATTGGATGCCTTCATCGCCATGATGGAACGCTCCACGGCGGAATCGACGGCACTGGTCGAAGCGACCGAATCGGCAGCTTTCAGAATGATGACCATCCTGACGATTTTCGGCGTCATCATCGGCTTGCTGAGCGGGGTTGTGATCACGCGGTCGGTCCTGAATCAACTGGGGTGCGAACCCAGTGAAGTTGGGCAAATCGCCCGGATGATGGGGGCGGGGGACATCTCCGACAACGTCACGGCCGCATTCATCAAAAGCACTCCCACCGGAGTTCTGGCCGAAATGTGCGCCATGGCCGACAACCTGCGCCGAATCGTCGCTGAAACCAAAGCGGCGTCGGCCAACGTCTCCTCCGGAAGCCAGCAATTGAACGACACCGCCCAAAACCTTTCTCAAGGGGCTGTCGAACAGGCCGCCTCCATCGAGGAAACCTCCTCGGCCATGGAACAGATGGCTTCCAATATTCAAAACAACACCCACAACGCCCAGCAAACCGAAAAAATATCGGCCCGGGCCGCCAACGATGCCAGGGAAGGTGGGGAGGCGGTCAATCAGGCGGTGGTGGCCATGAAACAGATTGCCGAAAAAATCTCCATCATCGAAGAGATCGCCCGCCAGACCAACCTTTTGGCGCTGAATGCGGCCATCGAGGCGGCCCGGGCGGGCGAACATGGCAAGGGTTTCGCCGTGGTGGCCGCCGAAGTTCGCAAACTGGCCGAACGCAGTCAGACCGCCGCCGGAGAGATCAGCCAACTTTCAGCCTCCAGCGTCGAAGTCGCCGAACGGGCCGGCGGGATCATCAACAAGTTGGTCCCGGACATCAAACGGACATCGGAGCTGGTGCGGGACATCTCCACAGCCAGCGGCGAACAGAATGCCGGTGCCACCCAGGTCAATCAAGCCATTCAACAGTTGGATCAGGTCATCCAACAAAATGCTGGTGCCGCCGAGGAGATGGCTGCCACCGCCGAGGAACTTTCTGGCCAGGCGGCAAGCTTGCAACAACTGATGGAATTCTTCAAACTCGACGAAACCTCTCCGGGAGGGACCGCGCGACTTGCCTCTTCCCGATCATCCGGAAATGGTCAGTCAACAACCCATGGCCATCGCCGGGTCAAACTCCACGGCCAGGGCAAAAGCGAGGGTTCAAATTCGGCAAGGAGGTCGTTGCCGGGTCCGATGCGGACGCTGCCAGCCTCCACCGGCAAGGGCGCCAGGGCCAACGTCGATCCAGGTAGCGTCTCCGAGACGGAGTTCGAGCCGTTCTGATCTCTCCTGTTCGCCGATCACGGCTGGGAGGTTTTGAGCCAAAACATGTGCAGTAGGACTGAAAATGAATAACGCGTCGGTTGTCAATTTGTTATGGCTCTCTGCGCAAAAAAACGGCGCCGTCCCCTGATTTTTCTGCGGCGAAGGAATACTTCGACCTTGCCACATTCATTAATTGGAATGGATGGCTAATTATTTTATTGATATATGAAAATATTGAAAGAAAAAAGGGGTCTGGGGGATTGCCCCCA
>JADFZF010000189.1 GCA_015232645.1 Magnetococcales bacterium
AGAAATGCATCGGCATCGGGATTGGCCGAAATGCTGTACTTGGCCACCTCGGTGGAGGGTGGAGGTGCGAGGGAATCGCTGGCCTGGGGGGCGACGCCGCCTAGGGCCAGAATGACGTTGCCCGCCCGGGTGATGGCATGACCATATTCCGCTTCCACATCCAGGTAGGAAATTCCTTGGGACAGCAGATTGTCTATGTCGGCCAGAGCACGGATGAAACCCGAATTCTCCGAGGCGATCCCCGCAGGGAGAAGGCGGTTGAGACCGGCAAACTTTTTTCGCACCTGAATGAGGGTACCGAGTGCGGATGGATCGTTGTGGATCGTCGGAAAACGGGTATCGGCAATCAGCTTGGGAGCATGATTCGAAAGGGTACGCAGCATCAGCAGCTCGATCCTCGCGTCCCAGGGCCAGTTTCCCAAAGCGGAAATCGATTTTTTGTCAACGGTGATCAGAACGACACGTTTGTCGGCAGGGTGGTGGGACAGACGCATCCCCCAATCATAGGTCCAGGTTTCCAGCCTGTGGAACCAACCGGATTGGTCGACCAACAGAAAAACCGCGGTCAAAAACAACAGGATGATCCGTTTGTGAAAAAAAAGATGCGTCACCGTCACAGGGATCCGGGGTCGTGGGGTTGTCTGGAGCATGCGGGGGGCCACTGCCCTGGGGACAGGTTCGGTTCCACGGCATTCTCGCGGAAATGGCCATGATAAACCAAGCCAGCGTAGGGGACAATCATACTTTCACTCACGATCACGGAGAATGGCTTTGATCCGCCATCCGCCCGGTCACGGGGAGTGGCTACCATGATTCGAATTCAAAAGGAAGATTTCGCAATCGGAACCGAAATGGCCCGGTTGACTCAAGGAATGAAATCGGTAGGTGGAGTGGTGGCCTTCGTGGGTACGGTACGCGATTTTGCTTCCGACCACGGACAGGAGATCCCTCCTGAAGAGGCCGTCGTCGCTCTGGAGCTGGAACATTACCCCGGAATGACGGAAGGAGAGCTGGAAAAAATCATGGCCGGCGCCCGGACCCGCTTCAACCTGGAGGCCCTGTTGGTGATCCATCGGGTCGGCCGGCTGGCTCTGGAAGAAAATATCGTCCTGGTGGTCGCCGCGGCGGCGCATCGGGCCGAAGCTTTCGACGGTTGTCGTTATGTGATCGATTATCTCAAGGTTCTTGCCACATTCTGGAAAAAGGAGATCCTGGCCTCGGGGACCGAACGCTGGGTTCATTCCTGTCCGGGGTGCGTGGCAGCGGCCAGCCAGTGGGGCGAGGTCCCCTCAGTGGCCCACCGTCAAGATGGCCACTGCCATCACGGAGAACACCACATGCGGAAACATCCTGTAACCAAGGCGAATTGGTCTGGGTTGGCGGTAGGCATCCTGACCTTGTCCGACTCCAGAGATTCCACATCGGATCAAAGCGGCGCGGCCCTGGCAGCCATGGTGACCGACTATGGCGCCAAAAAATGCCTCCGCCATCTCCTTCGGGACGACGTGGAAGCGATTGCCCGCTTGTTGACCCAGTGGTCCGATGAGGAAAAATTGGATGTCATCGTGACCACGGGCGGGACGGGACCGGGTCCCAGAGATGTGACACCCGAAGCAACCCGCATGGTCACCAACCGCGAGCTGCCCGGGCTGGCGGAAACCATTCGTCGCGAAGGGCTGAAACAAGTTCGATCCGCCTTGTTGTCACGCGGGATCGCCGCCTTCAGAGGCCATACCCTGATGATCAACCTTCCGGGATCCAGGCGCGGCGCCACCTATAGCCTGGAGGTGATCGCCGATCTGGTTCCGCACGCATTGTCGATGGCCAAGGGAGAGGGACATGGATAAGGGATTGGAAAAAAAGGAAGGTCTGCTTGCCTTCGATACCGCTCAACAGCGTATCCTCGACGGAATTCATGCGGTTACCGATACGGAATCGATCGAACTGGATCATCTCTCGGGCCGTATCCTGGCCGCGGATGTGACTGCGATGATCCATGTTCCCAACCACGACAATTCCGCCATGGATGGCTACGCCGTCAACAGTACTGACCTCGTGGGAACGGGGGAAGTCCTGCTACGAGTGGCCGGTGACCTAGCGGCAGGGGGATGCTATCCGGCTCGTCTCAACCCGGGAGAGGCTGTACGCATCATGACCGGCGCTCCGATTCCCCAGGGGGCCGATGCCGTGGTCATGCAGGAGACATGTCGGCGAGAACAAAATGGGGTCCGGGTCCCCTGTGGCATCCCCTCGGGGAGCCACATCCGTTTGGCCGGAGAAGACATGCGGATGGGAGACACGATTCTCCACCAGGGACGGCGACTGCGGCCAGTCGATATCGGGGTGCTCGCCGCCCAGGGAATCACGGCTGCCCGGGTATTTCGTCGCCCCAGAGTGGCGGTTTTATCGACTGGGAACGAAGTGGTGGAAGTGGGTCGGCCATTGGCGCCGGGACAGGTGTACAACAGCAACCGTGCCGGGCTCAAAGCCGCCTTGACCCGATTGGGATGTACCGTGGTCGATTACGGCATTGTGCAGGATACCCTTCCCGCCATCGAAGAAGCACTCAATCGTGCTGGACGGGAAGCGGACGCCGTCATCAGTACCGGCGGGGTATCGGTGGGCGATTATGACCTGGTCCGTCTGGCCCTGGAAAAACATGGCACCATCGATTTTTGGAAAGTGGCCATCAAACCAGGAAAACCTCTCGCCTATGGCCGGTTGGCAGCGGCCACGTTCTTTGGCCTGCCCGGCAATCCCGTTTCCGCCCTGACGATTTATTATGTTTTGATTCGTCCCGCCCTCCTGCGCCTGATGGGGGGCCATGCGCAACCAAGAAAAATGTTCCGAGCACGATTCAAGGGACATTTTGCCAAAAAACACGGACGCAAGGAATTCCTGCGCGCGGTCGTCGACTTGACTACCGACCCGATCGAAGTCGCAACCACCGGTCCGCAAGGCTCGGGCGTCCTGACCAGTTTGTCACTGGCCAATGCCTTCATTGTCGTTCCCGAAGGTCAGGTCACCCTATCCACGGGAGATTGGGTTCGGATATGGATGATCGACGATGACTGAAATGACTCGATTGACCCACTTTGACGCCGACGGAGCCAGCCGCATGGTCGATGTATCGTCCAAAACGCCGACGGATCGTCTGGCCGTGGCGGCGGGCCGGGTGCGTATGCGCCAGGAAACCCTGCGCTTGATCATGGATCGCAAAATGGCCAAGGGCGACGTATTGGAAGTGGCCAGGATTGCAGGTATCATGGCCGCCAAACGGGTCGATGATCTGATTCCTTTATGCCACTCCCTGAATCTGTCGGCCGTGGATATCTCTTTTGCCCCCGACGTGGCTTCGAGTATGATCGAAATCACCGCCCGCGTCCGTTGCCAAGGTCCCACGGGCGTGGAGATGGAAGCCTTGATGGCGGTGTCGGTGGCCGGGTTGACCATCTATGACATGTGCAAGGCGGTGGACAGAGAGATGTCGCTGGAAAATATCGGCCTACTGGAAAAATCGGGCGGACGGAGCGGGCATTTCCTGCGCCCGAAAACGCCGCCGTGATCCGATTGCATCCATCGACCAGGGGCATGACCAACATGGACCCGGATGATGGCTTACCTGATGAATTCTTCCACTAAACCATGGAAATACCAACCGTCGGAAGATTCCTGGAGGGGATTGATTCCGTAAACTCATGGAAACGAGAGTTCTTCATGTCATCATCGGGTTGCTCAAAACCCAGCATGCAGAAATCATCCGCGATCTGGAAAACCTGAAAGGACAGATCGCTTTACCGTTCAGTCTGAAGCGGATGCAGAACGTCGGCCGGATGCTGAGGGTGTTGGACCAGAGGGTCGTTTTGCATTTGATTCAGGAAGATCAACTGCTTTACCCCAAACTGGTACTGGCGAAGAATTCCCGACTCAGGGCGACGGCCAACCGCCTTCAGACTGAAATGGGGGGCATGGCCTATGAATTTTCCCTGTATATCAGGCGCTGGCGGTCGGAGGCGGAACTGGTACACCACTGGGGCGTGTTTGTGGAAGAAAGCCTTGGGTTGACCACCCGGCTCTCGGAACGTATTCGCCGTGAAGAAGACGAGCTTTTCCCGTTGTTGGATCCATGGGATCCCGGCTGAATCCCCGATGGCTGTCACGGGAGCGGCCATCATTGAATGATTGAACGGTTCTGACCGGGTGACCCGCGGCAGGGCCGATGGGTCAAAGAGATGACAATGATTGATTCATTCGGACGGACGATCTCCTATCTTCGTGTTTCGGTCACCGACCGATGCAACATGAAATGCCTTTACTGTCGTGTCGGCGATGATCGCATCACGGTGGACAATCAGCAATTGTTGTCCTTTGAAGAATTGACCCGGCTGATCCGAATTTTTACCGAATTGGGGATCAATAAAATTCGCCTGACCGGTGGGGAGCCGCTGCTGCGCAAAAATCTGGTCGATCTGATCCGAACACTGAATGCCATTCCCGGGCTGCATGAGGTCTCGCTTTCCACCAATGCCCTGCTTTTGGAGCGATTTGCTGGGGAACTTTACCGCTCGGGTCTCAAACGGGTCAATATTTCCCTTGATTCGTTGCAACCCGACACCTTTGCCCTCGTCACCCGCGGCGGGCGGTTGGACGGAGTGTTGCGCGGAATACAGGCCGCCGTTGCGGTCGGCTTGCAACCGGTCAAGATCAACATGGTGGTGATGCGTGGGGTCAACGACCATGAAATTCCCGCCATGATCGATTTTGCCCGCAACAACGGTCTGGTGTTGCGCTTTATAGAGACCATGCCCATCGGGGAGGCGGGGGCCAGGATGGACACCCGCCATATGCCGGCGGCAGAGATCATACAAAAAGTCCAAGCCTGCATCGGTGGCCTCCCTCTCCCCAGCATCGAGGCCGATGTGATCGGCAATGGTCCCGCCAACTATTTCTGCCACCTTGAGACCGGGACCACCATCGGGATCATTTCCGCCAAATCGCGCAACTTCTGCGCCACCTGCAACCGAATGCGTCTGACTTCACGGGGTGAATTGGTGTTTTGTCTGGGAAATACCGGCCGGATCGACCTGAGGGAACCCTTGCGGTCGGCGGTCGATGACGACATGGTGCGACAGTTGATCGCCGAGGCGGTCATACAAAAACCGGCAGGGCACACATTTCTTGAGAACCATGGCCCAGGCGCCAGCCATGCCATGTCGAAATTGGGCGGATGAACTCGCCTGAATGACGACAGATCCATCCTTGTCCCCGGCCTGGAAGCGGGACCCCTCTCCAAACCCTCAGCCCCCTTAATTTTACTTTGTTACATTCACCAACTTGAGCATACCATTGACAGTTTGCTGATGGATATAATAAATA
>JADFZF010000018.1 GCA_015232645.1 Magnetococcales bacterium
TTTTACGACCCCAGAAATAACCACTACCGCCCATTGATGGCAAGTGGCGTTTGATCAATTCCCGGTGAACCAGTACACGAAGATCAAATATGCCGCATAACGTGTCTATTTTATTGCCAGGTTAATAATAAGTGGTCCCCGTTCAGGTCCCCGTTCTTCAGGGCGTGTTGGCATGAATCGATTTAAAAAAAAAGAGGGGGCTGGTGGATTGCATCCAGGGATTTGATTTTGGTTTATATTTTCCTCGCGTCCCTTGATCCGAAGCCCGATTCTCGCGTGTGTTTTGCGGGAATCGGGTACAGGCACGCGCCAAGGCGGGTGGCACAATGGCCTCCTCGCCACCTTGTTCGTTCAATTTTGAAATGCAATGGCCTTGCCCGGGGGAAGGATGCGATGGAGGATCGGCGGCCGGAGGTCTGCGGGATGATTTGGACCGAAGATGCAAAGGGCTCGCGCCAACTCTGTATCGGCATCAGAGGATCGAGGGATCAGGGCGGACATGGCGGCTGGCGGACTTGACTGGGGAAAATGGTTGCCAATTGCTATCGCCATGGCCCGCCATCGAGGACTTGAGTCAATTTGACGCACTTGCCGCTGACCTCATCGACCTCAACGATCACCCCTGCCAAGGTACCAGCGGCATCTTCCGGCTCGAAACGGGTCGGCATGGCCCGGAGAAATCGCGGCATCACCGAGGCGATTTCCATGCCGATGATGGAATCATAGCAGCCGGTCATGCCGACATCGGTGATGAATCCGGTGCCGTGGGGCAAAATCCGGGCGTCGGCGGTGGGGACGTGGGTATGAGTTCCCAATACCGCCGTGACTCTGCCGTCGAGATGGTATCCCAAAGCGACCTTTTCCGAAGTGGCTTCGGCATGAAAATCGACGATGATCGCATGGGCATCCCTTCCCAGGGCCAGAGTGGCCAGAGAATGATCGGCGGCACGGAACGGACAGTCCAATGGATCCATGAATACCCGTCCCTGGAGGTTCAATACCGCGAGGCGAAAGCCCAAATCCAATTCCAAAACGGTCAAACCATGACCGGGAGTTCCGGGGGGATAGTTCAAGGGGCGGAGCAGACGTTTTTCTTCCTCCAGGAAGCGATGAATTTCCTTATAGCGCCAGATGTGATTGCCCGAGGTC
This sequence comes from Magnetococcales bacterium, assembly GCA_015232645.1. Lineage (GTDB taxonomy): Bacteria > Pseudomonadota > Magnetococcia > Magnetococcales > UBA8363 > UBA8363. Next base: position 1,150 of record JADFZF010000018.1, read on the forward strand.
AAAACGTCTACTCCCAGGGCCAATATTTCCTTGGCCAGGGGGGGAGTCACACCGATTCCCCCGGCGATATTTTCGCAATTGGCTATTACGGCTGACAAAGAATGGAGCTTTTTTATTTCCGCCAGGCGATTTGCCAGGATTTTACGTCCCGATTTTCCGGAAATATCACCAATGAACAAAATCGAACGGGTTCGAGTCATGGCATCCCATCCCTTGAGGAGGTGGCTTGGTTTCAACCAAGCCCCAAGTGTCGTTGAGACATGACTCGGGTGTCAATCCTGTACTGTCTATTTTCGGCCAGAAATCATCTGCGGATCCTGGAGTGGGATCGTATTGGCAGGCTGTCTTCCACAATCCCTGCTAAAGGCAACATTTTTCGAGTCTGTCCTTGAAACGATGGACTTTCCACAAGCCATTGCGTTCTTGCAGGTCCACTTCCTGACGATGCAGGACGGGGGGGATGTACGCTGATCTTTTCTCTACGATCTTGACCACTTGCATGGCATTCAGACGGAGTCCGCGACCATCTTCGGAAACCTTTTCGGCAAAAATCATGAATTGAGAATCGAAGATGGTTACAGGTGCTGATTGGTTATGGACGGCATTTTCCTGGAACTTGACGACCTCCAGGGCGTCCCCTTCGGCCCAAGCCCTGGCCTCGTCAAAACGACCGCGAATGAGGGCATCGGCAAATTTTTTATAGATCTCCCGTGCAGGATGGGTTTGGCTCGAAGGGATCTCCTCCGCCGTAGTCACCGGGGGGGGCTGGATCGGGCAGAAAAGCTGGACGACGAGACAAGTTCCAAAAACAAAAGCTTGTTGCCAGCGCATTGGCCGACCTCTCCTCGATCAGGGTTGCATCCTTTGAAGAATACGTTGTGCCATCGTCTCCGGTGGCATTTGATGTTCAAATATTTCGAGCAGGCGTCCTTGGTCATCGATGAAATAGGTGCCGGCGGAATGGTCGATCAAATAGTGCTTGGGGTTGGGAGGATTGGTTTCGACGCGGGCAAAATAGACCCCAAATGAATTGGCGGCCTGTCGTAGTTGCGCGCTGGTGCCGGTCAATCCTGTCAGACGGGGATGAAAGGTTTGTATATATTCTCTTAATTGTTTAATGGTATCCCGTTCAGGATCCACCGAGATGAAGAGCGGAATCAGACGTTGACTGACCGTGGGGGGGAGCTTGTTCAGCGCCTGGGCCATGATGCCCAGATTGGTGGGGCAGATATCGGGGCAGTAGGTATAACCGAAAAAGACCAGTAGAAAGGAGCCTCGATAATCTTCCAGATGTTTGGATTTTCCCTGATCATCCATCAGGGAAAATCCCCCTGTCAGCGACAAGGGATTTGGAGTTTCGGCATGAAGGGTGGCGATGAAGGTGATCAGCAACAGGGGAAGCAGGCTGATTCGCCAAAAACGCTGTATCTGCATGAATCTTGGCCTGATAGTGTTCATGACCGATTGTCCGGAAATGGGGAGGCAGTTGCAAATGGCGCTAACGGGTAGGGCCTTCAATGCCCATGAGGATGGGGAAGGGGGGCATCCCGGGAGGGAGTAGTATGGTCTTGGCCATTGGTTATGGCGCTCCCTTTCACAATGACATCGATGGACATTCGACCGGCGTGGGCCAATTCGAGGGTCAGGGGAAACGAGGATCCTTCCTTCAGGGGAGATTGGAGCTGGATCAACATGATATGGAGTCCGCCAGGTCGAAGTTCGACACTCTGACCCTTGGGAATGTCGATATAGGGCACGGCCCGCATTTTCATCACCGGTCCATCCAAGACATGGGTATGCAGTTCGATGGTTTGAGCCATGGTTCCATAGGCAGCCACCAGACGATCATCGAGATCACTCCGGTTGGTGATGGTCAGGAAGACGACGCCGTTTTGTCCCGATCCGGGGGTAGCACGGGCCCAGGGGCGGTGAATGATGATCCCTTTGGCATCGGCAGACGAGGCCAGGGGGGCGGTTGACGCGACCGTTTCACATCCACTCAACCCCATCATACCGACGGCTAGAAGCAGAGCTGTGCTCATTCTGGTGAACCAAGTCATGAAGGCCTCTCCATCATGAATAATCAATTCATTATCTCTGCCTTTGGGCAGAGGGGCTGGAAGAAAGCCGATGCTCAATTCATGCCATAGTCAGGTATTTGTTTTAATATATTTTTATTGTATCGGTCCATCGATGGTGTCGTCATATGGAGCCCGCTGTGCGTGGAATCACACAGCCGCTGGAAAAATAGGGGGTGGACGGACATCGGCGTGGAGGCTCGCTGGGTTGGACCATACCACGGGGCTGAACCGGTGCGGGGGATGGTCGGCTCAGTTCTTCACCCGGTCCAACGCCGCATCCCATATTTTGAAATGATTTCTTTCCCGATGTTTGACGAAGTACATGGCCTGGTCTGCTTTTTTCAACAGTTCCTGTGGATCATCGCCATGAAGGGGAAACAGACTGATGCCGATACTGGTGCCGATATGGATGCGATGGCCTCCGATTTCAAAAACCCGATCCAGGTTGGTAATGATTTTTCCGGCAATGACATCGACGCGATCAACATCACTGAAGCCGGTCATGAGGACGGTGAATTCGTCGCCACCGATGCGGCTCACCACATCCATTTCCCGGACGCTTTGGCGGATGCGGTTGGCCACAGCGATCAACAATTGGTCCCCCACCTCATGCCCCAGGGTATCATTGACCGGTTTGAAACGATCCAGATCCAGGAACATGACGGCGAGATAGCGACCGGTTCGCCGCGCCTGGGCCATGCCGATCAGCAGATGTTCCATAAACTGGACCCGATTGGGTAATCCGGTCAGGGAATCATGGCTGGCCAGGAATTGCAGCCGTTGTTCAGCCAGTCGTTTTTCGGAAACATCGACCCCGGTAGCGACGAAATGGAGTCCGGCCTCGGCAGTGATGGCAATGGCACTGCTCGACCAGGCGATGAGGCGTCTATCACCGGCTTTGGTCAACCAATGGCCTTCATGTTCAGCCGCCAGCTGACTTTGAAGGATGGAATGGAGCTTGTCCTTGAATGCGGTCACTTCATCTTCAGGAAGCAGAAATTCCCAGATTTTGCGCCCGATGACCTCCGACTCGTCATAGCCGGTCAACATCTGACAGGCGCGGTTGAACAGGATGACACTGCCGTCCGGATGCAACACCACCACCAGGGAAGGGGCGGTTCGCAAGATGGTCGAGGAGAATTCCTGTTCTTGGAGCAACCTGGCTTGAGTTCGCCGCAGGTCGATCAGGCCAGCCAGAGAACTGGAAATCGTGGTCAGAAAGGCATCCTCTTCGCTGTTTTTTTTGTATCCATGAGGGACATAAAGATTTAATACCCCCAAGACCCGATCACGGGACATGATGGGCACGCAATAATGTCCATGGGGCTTGAGGCTGGGGTAGACGATATCATGGCGGGCGTCGATCTGTGATGCAAAGATGATCTCCCGGAATTGAAAGGCACGCCCACACAGGCAGTATCCGGGCTGGATTTTGTTACAGGCTTGGAGCTGAGAATCGGACAGTCCGACCTGAGCTGCCATGATCAGCTCGCTGCCTTTGGGTTCGACCAGAAAGATGGACCCTTGATATTGCACCGATAACCACGGGACCGTCATGATGATATGGAGTGCCACCTGAAGCTGTTTCTCCAGAGTCAGCGATTCCAGGCCGGTTTCCAGCAGCGCGCTCAAGGCGATCTGGGATTGGATGACGCGCTCCTCACGTTTCTCCATATCGTGAATATGAGTGATGTCGGCCACGGTAGCCAACAACCGGACCGGTTGGTGATGGGCATCAGCCAGGGTACGCCCATGCTCACGCAGGTGCAGGATCTTGCCATCGGGGCGGTTGATACGATAGCGGATGCTCCACTGAGCTTTGGGATTGCTTCTGGCCTCGCGGCGGCATTGCAGGACGTCGACACGGTCGGCGGCATGAATGATGTGGGTGAAAAAGCTCGCTTTCCCATGATTCGAGACCGACTCCACCCCATAAATCTTGGCCAGGCGGCTGGACCAGTGGACTTCATTGGTGGCCAGATCCCACTCCCAGGTCCCCATGTGGGCGATCTCCTGGGCCAGGTGCAAATCGTTTAGTTTTTTTTCCAGCTGGATGCGTTCCTGAAACAGATGCCAAGAATGGACAAGAATCGTCAGGACAAAGATCGCTATGGTGAGTCCTGCCACCCATTCATGATGGGATTCTTGAGGGAGTTGTGGATACCGGAGGGGATCCAGGGCAAAGATGGCCTTGAAAATCACGAAGCTTCCGAGGATCCAGGATGCGGTCAACAAGGTAGCGGCAAGGACCAGACGCGAGGTATGGAAGATCTGGAAGCGAGGTGGGGGGCGGAAGACCAGGCCGAGTGCGATTCCATTGGCGAGCAAGATTCCGGCGATGGCTGAGCTGCCGGTGGCGGCCTGCCAATGCCATTGACCCGTCAATGGGCGGACCAGAAGGGTTGCCAACAGGATGGCGACCAATCCGACCGTGAGCAAGAGACTGGAGGTGAATAGTTGCCTGAGGGTCACCCGGTCGAACAGGATCGAGCGCATGGCGAGGGAGGCGGCGGCCAGGGAAGTGGCCATGGGGACCAGGATGTCCCAGAAGCGGACGAAATGAAAGGCATCGATCTCGGGCAGAGCCTCCCGGAACAGCAAGGCCAGGGAAACCTGATCCCCAGTCCACCAGCCCAGTCCCAGGACCAGGGTTCCGGCCACCCATTTGTTTTTGTTATTGCGCCCAATGGGGTCATTGGCGGGAGGAACCGCCAGTTCCATCGTCAAGAACGACCCCAAAAAAACCACCACGATGGCCAGGACGACCAGATTACCGTCCATCCCGACAGTGGATACCGTTATGGCAGCAAGCGACACCGATCATTCCTCTCCCTGATGCCAACGTCGCACCATCGCCGCGGGTCACCCTGGACAAGTGGGTCAATCAACGTGTCCCTGAAAAATCTGCAGCCTCGGGGACGGTTTTGACGGTTGGATATTGTACAGCCCGTCGGGTGTTTTTCAAGACCAGATAACAAGAATAGACGATCCATAACAGGGTGAACAGGGCCAGATAGCCATGGGAAGACATGACAATTTCTCCGTTGTTTGCATTCGTTGGGAATGCGTTGGCGCTGCCAAAAAATCTGCATCCGTCAAATTTCTGAGGTCCATTCCAGTTCCATGCCAACAGTCACTTGATCAGGCGGGTGGCCCATTTATCGTTCGTCTGTTGGGTATGCGGCACCTTCCGGACCATACTGGTTCAAGTGCCAACTTGGGTCACGAATTGAGTAACTTTTCAGAACGTATACGTTTTTCATGCCAAACGCGAAAAGTCACAGGTTCGTTAATGAAATTGGTCCGGATTATGCTTCCTTGTAAAGTGCATGGGGTAAAGGATCCAAAAGTGGACCTTGTGATGTTTCCTTAAGATAGGGTGAAAATCATGGCCATCGAAAACAATAATAATTCTTTTGTGTCAAGACCTGTTCGGTCCGGCGGCATCGGCAATCGTGGAGAGTTGTTCAGCCACTACACTCAGGACCGGTTGAAGGCGGAATTTTTGATGCAGCAGGTCAACACGCGCTACATTGACATGAATTCCAAACTGGCCAGCGAGTTGGAAAGGCTGTTGGAGCGGATCAGTGGATTGGAGCGAAGGAAGACGGTGGTCTAGGGGGCAGGACAACAACCGACGCCCAAGGGTAGATAACGTGCTCACCCTTGGGTTGCGGTGAAATTTTTACCACGGAAAAGCTCATGGAGGGTATTCTTCCATGAGCTTTTCTTTTTCGCTGATCCGATCGCCGCTCAGGACGAACCCGGCAAGCCGGTCTGCATGGGTCATGAATCTTCCTACCAGACCGGTTGCGGCGGATCCTTCGAAAACCCACCGCCCCACATTGGTTTTAGGGGGAAGGACCACCAGTGGATACAGGCTGGTTTTGATGGAGACGGGCATAGGTGGATAACGGACCTCCTCGGGTTGACCGGCCAGGGTGGCGGCCAGGGCGCGGGTACCGATCAGCAAGGGTTGTACGAACGGCAGGTTCTGCCCATCGACTTCGGCACAATCTCCCAGGGCAAACACGTCAGGGGCGCTGGTTTGCAGCCATCTGTCGGTGACGATGCCGCGATTGGTTTTCAACCCGGATTGGGTTGCCAGTTGCAGGTTGGCACGGATTCCCACCGCCGAAAGGACCAGGTCTGCTTCCACGACCGAGTTGTTTTCCAGGACGATGGAGTAGCCAGAATCGTGCTTATTGATGGGGCCGTTGCTGGTTTGGAGATGCCAGGAGGTGCCGTTGTCGCGCATGATTTGCTGCAAGGCTCGGCCAACGGGTTCGGGAAGCAGATTGCTGATGGGCCAGGGGATGGGTCCGATCACCGCCACTGTGCGATGGGATTGCAGTAGATCGTTGGCAAATTCGACTCCGATGAGTCCGGGGCCGATGATGGCCACCCGGCGCGCCTGGGCCAGGCGTTCTTCAAAGACTGAGTAGTCGGCCAGGTTGTTGACGGACAGGACCTCTCCCGCCCCATCTCCGGTCAGAGGCAGGCGGACTGGCGACGCCCCAATGGCCAGAACCAACTTGTGGTAGGGTTTGATCTGGCCATCATCCAGGGTCAGATGGTGATTGGCGGTATCAATGGCGGTGACCTGGGTATGGGTCAGGATTTCGGCTTCCATATCCTGGGCCATTTTGGCGGCGGTTGCCATAATAAGTTGTTTTGCTGTCTTTTTTTTTGTCTGCAACGCCGACAGGTTGGGTTTATAGTACGATTCACCTCCATCAGCGGTAATCAGGGTGATGGGGGAAGGGTACTGATGATTTTTCAATTCCCGCAGCAGGCCATAGCCTGCGAGACCGGAACCGACGATGATGGTAGGATTCATGGATGGGGGCCTTTGGTTATTGTTGCCGAGCGTCGTCGGGGGTGTCGAACAGGTCAGGTTTGGAATTCCGCTTGGATCATCGAATCGGGCCGAGTGATGGCCGCTTGCACCACCATAGTTTCAACTTCGGCAATGATCAAGGTGGATCAAAGGGCCAATCAGGGCAATTGCATTTGAAATTGGCATACCTGAAAAATCAAAAAGTTACAAATCAGAGTTTGTGACAGCGTTATTTGCAACTTATTAGAGTTACTACATATTATTTTCAAGTGCGATTGCCCTGAAGGGCCAATGGACCCACGGTTTTTCAGGCCGCGGCGAACAGCAGTTTTCCCCACTGAAAGAGGCTTAAGCCGGTCAATACGAAAACTGCCCCCAGCAGGAATCCGGGTTGCAACGATTCGCCATTCACCACCACCCCCAGCCATACCCCCAACAACGGAGCCAGGAAATTGGGCAACGCCGCCACGGCGGCATCCACCCGGCGCAGCAAGGAATAAAAGGCCACAAACCCGGCGACGGTGGAGAAACAGGCCAGATAGAGGATGGAGCCCACGGTTTTTGGGGCCAGGGCCCCGATGGCCCCGCCCTCGCCCCAATACCAGCTCATGAAAAAACAGGGGGTCATCACCATCAGACAGCCGGTGGTAATGGCCAGGGGATGGAGGTCATGACTCCATTTCTTCATACCGACTGAAGTGAGGGAGAAGACGATCACCGACAGCATGACGATGACCACGCCGAGGCCGTTTTGGGCCAGATTGAGGCGAATGCCTTGGGAAAAGATGATCATCAAACCCATCAGGCCCAGCAGGGAACCGATGATTCGGTTCCAACCGAAGGGTTCCTGCAGCGCCCGTTTGGCGATAAAGCCGTTGAACATGGGAGTTAGTCCGAAGAGGACCGAGGCCCATCCCGAGGGGATCAGTTGCAGCCCCCAATAGGAGCAGGTGATGCCAACAAAAAATCCGAATCCTCCCAGGAGGTAGGCGCGGATAGCGCGATCGTGGAAGGGCAGGGCGATGCGGGAGAAGTGGATCAGTCCAAGGCAGATCAGCGTTCCCAGGGACATGCGGATGGTGACGGCGAAGAACAACCCCAAGCCTTGCTCGCTCCACTGGATGGCCAGCGGCGTGGTGGCCGAAACCAGGACAGCAACGGAAAAGATGATCCAGACAGCCATGATCAACTCACTTGTGACCGGGTGAGAACATCCGGGTTTTGTGTTTCCAAAGGCGTATTTGGCCTGGGGAGAGCGACTGTTCATAGCGCCATCGGGAGCACAGGGTGGCGAGGAGCATGATCTCGCGACTGGAACCGGGCAATAATGTCGCAGCCCGACGTCCGTAGGTCAAAGGGGCCTCCCAGGGATGGCGAGGCACTCCGGCGCGTGCCAGTTTGCGGCAAAATTGGGCGTACAGCCGGCGATAGGGATCGTCGTCGGTGGCAAATGCCGACCTTATCCGGGCAACCAACGTCCAAACAAAGGGAAATACCATGACGGATCCCATCATGACGAGAAGCAACTCCCAGGTTTCAGGTCGCACCAGGCCGAAGGTGGACCAGAATGCCCGTTGTTTATCCGGATTGAAACCAATGACCAGGCGATTCCATTCGTATTCTATCAGATCCCAGGCGTTGCGTCCCAGGCGTAGAGAGGTCACGGTCGTGGGCATGAGGGAAAAAGCGTCCAGTTGTCCGTCGATCACGGCATGGATTCCCTGTTCTACCCGGGTCGGGGCGATGAAGGAGGTGGGATCCAATCTGACCCAGCCGCGTTGTGGCAGCCATGCTTCCACCCAGGCATGGGCATCGGCATCCCGGACGGTCAAGTGATCCCCCAGGGGATTGAATGTTCCGCCCTGATAACCGGTGACCACCCGTGCCATGATTCCTGATGCTCGCAGCAAAAAGGTCAAGGCTCCGGCAAAATGTTCGCAGAAGCCACGGCGGCTCAAAAACAGGAAGCCATCGATGGCATCTTTGCCCAATGGCGGAGGGGTCAGGGAATAGGTGAAGGAATGGACGGCAAAATAATTCAACGCCGCCTGCACGATTTCTTCCGCGCTGGTGCTGTTGCGGTGCCAACCGGATGCCAGGGCTCGGGCGCGGGGGTTGCCCGATGGCGGCAGTGACAGGGCCAGGCGTCGTTCGTGTTTCAGGGGTGGTTCCTGGGAAAAATGTTCGGCATGGGAAACGACGGTATAGCGTCGGGGGGCATGGTTGGGGTTGATGGCCATGATTTGCCCATCGCGATTGAGCCGTCCTGCCGATGGGGCATCATCGGGGGTTTCCAGGGCAAACAACAGTGGCAGGGCGGAGGGTTCCATGGTCACTTCCTGAACCCAACGCATTCCCATGGGTTTTGATGTCGGTGGCGGGCCTGGCAAGGGGATATCCAGGGCCCGCCATGTCTCCCCCGACAACTGCCACAATACCGGACCCCGCCAATACATCTGCGCGGGTTTCGGTGCCGGGGAGAGAAATTTGACCCGGAAGGCCACCCGGTTGGAAACGATCAGACGACTGATGGAACCGGGGGTCATGGAGGGACCGAGTCCGGTCTTTGCCACTTCGGTCCGAGTCGGCAGGATCCACAAAGGGACGGAAAAGCGGGGGAGCAGCAAAAACATCAATCCGGCCAATGGCAGCGATTGCAATAGCAGTATTCCGGCGCGGCGTCCACCCGTTGACAGAGACAGTTTGGGACTGGAATTGAGAATCAATGTCCAGACCAGCAGAGGAGTGATGGTGATGGCATATAAGGCCAGAGGCAGGGATTGGGAATGAAAGAACGACGTGGCCAGGAGGAAGAATCCCAGGAGAACCATCACCTCCACATCTCGTGTCTGGCGCACTTCCAGCAGTTTGATCCAGGCGAGGGTCACCAGGAAGGCAATGGCGGGTTCGCTGGCGAGTGGAGGGCCATGATGCTGGATGATGATGACGAGTCCAATCAGCATCAAGGTGGTTTTGGTGACGAGGCTTGGAAACCAGGGGCGTCCGGTGTCATGCCAATGCCACAGCCACCACCCGCTCACCGCTGCGCCTCCTGTCGTCAACAGTGGCGGCAGGTACCAAAAATGCGGCAACATGACCGATAAGGCGGCCCCCCAGCTCCAGAGAAGCACTTGTCGCGGGCAATCGGTCGCCACCCTGGGCCGAAGAAAAGAGATCATGACAAGATTGGACAGTTAAGCGTGGACCAGGGAAGAAAATGGGTCTGGGAAGGGGGCTCCATCCGATCAATGGGTTGATCTCATGCTTCCTTCACCGGGGATTTCAAACCTGGTCAGGGCGGCCAGGCACTGGTGCGCATGGGCTTGACCCAGGCCGGGGGGGATGGTCACTCCGGGAAGTTTCAGGCCGTAGGGGCTGTTGCCTGCCTCTGCCTCCAGCACCCAGCGGCTGAGTCGTGACAGCGCCGCTTCCCCATCCGCCAATTGGGTATCCTCCCACCGCAGCCAGGTTCTCCCGGATCCATGACCACCAAAACGTTTGGCCAGCCGGGCGGTACGATCGATCCCGCCCTTCCAATGAATGGCGCTGGGGGGATCCCCTGGGCGCCAGGGCTCCAATCCGAGAAAATCATCACCCATCAGGCGACCGGAGACCTCTCCGGGGGTGGTCTCCTCTTGAAACAAGGGATTTGTCGTCGTGGCCTCCGGCCTGGGATATACGAGGATGGGGTGGTTCAGTTCCATATGGGTCCAGACTCGGATCAGTCCGAGGGGAAATCGGGAATAGAGTGTCAGGGTTCCTGGATCCAGAAGACCCCGGGCACGGGTTGGAACAAACAGGGTCATGGCAGCCGAGGCCCCCGCATCCAGATCAACCGGTTCCGAAACCATATTCCTATCCCATCCTCCGAGATGGAGGGCATGTCGGCAACGATGATCGACCTCCTGGAGCAAAACCGCGATGGCGGCCTGTTCGCCTGCGAACACCGGAGCGACCGGGAGGGATTGCAGCCGCAATCCGATGAGGTTGCGGTGGGTATGAATCAGAGTCACCCAAAGCAGCGCTGCCAGAAGACAGGAAACGAAAATGGCTGGATTCAGGGCAAAATTGAGAAATCCCACCATCATGATCAGTGCCATGAGGCCAAACCCCAGGCCATTCAACTCGGGAAAAATGTAGATGTTGCCGATGGTGAGGGACACCATCCCAACGGTATCAAGGCGATGGGTTCGATTGGATAGCATCCGTCGGTAGCAGGAGGGAATCATTGTCTTGACATCATCATCGATTATGGAATCGCCACAACGGTGGCCAGGGGTTGTTGCGGATTTCCGGTGTTGTGCCCCAGGGGGACCAGGCGATGATCCGCGACGGCCGGCAGTACGGCCTGGACATCTTCGGGGACCACCCCCTTTCGGCCGGCGAGGAAGGCATGGGCCTTGGCGGCGGCCAACAGGGCCATGCCAGCCCGTGGCGAGAGTCCGGTGAGGTAACGGCCCGGCTGGCGGGTATGGGCGATGACGGCCTGGAGGTAATCCAGCAGCGGTTCGGTGACGGTTACGGCCGATACTTGGATCATGATTTCCTTCAGGGTTGTTGGGTCGAATGGGCTGGATATTTGGTTGAGCAGGTGTCGTCGGTCCTCACCGGTCAGCAGGGTCCGTTCGGCGCTGGCATGGGGGTAGCCCAGGGTGATACGCATCAAAAATCGATCCAGTTGCGATTCGGGCAGGCGGAAGGTTCCAGTGGAGGTGAATGGATTTTGGGTCGCTATGACAAAGAAGGGTTCTGGCAAATTTCGAGTGCTACCATCGGTGGTCACTTGATGTTCTTCCATGGCCTCCAACAGGGCGCTTTGGGCCTTGGGGGTGGCGCGATTGATTTCGTCGGCGAGGACGACCTGGGAGAAGATCGGGCCGGGATGAAATTCCAGCCTGCCGTCCTTCTGGTTGGGGATGGAAAATCCGACGATATCGGCGGGGAGTAGATCGCTGGTGAACTGAATCCGTTGCAGTTTCAGCCCCAGTACCCGCGCCAGGACATGGGCAAAGAGGGTTTTGCCCACCCCCGGAACGTCTTCGATCAGCAGATGACCGCGGGCCAGAAGGCAACAAAGGGCCAATTCCATCTGCTTGCGTTTGCCGAGGACCACAGTCTCGGCCGCCAGCAGCATCTGAGTTAGAAAAGTGGACACGCTCCAACCTGGACAGCGTGGTGCGACCGGTTACTTTTTTTCTTGGTGTGCGATGGTAACGTGGTCGTAGTCCGCATGATCCCGACCGATGTTACCAGAGATTTTCAACATTTGCTCGGCGGCAAACCAATATTCCAGATCACGGCCGTGGGGACGGTCGTCCCGTTCCCATAGGTAATAGGCCATCAGCCGAACCTGATCTTCGTCGTGGGTGGACATACTGTGATTCTCCTTACGATGGGCGTGACGATGAGTTCAGGAAACCATCGCGTTTCATGGAAACCGGGCGGTATCGTGAACTCCACCCCTCATAGTAAACGGTTTTCTTTGGAATTGCTACGAGCGAATGCTCCTGGGTCAGAGCAACCGCTTTTGCAATGAGTCGGTCATGAAGAAAAAGTTCTGGCTGGAAGACCAGGGGGCAATCCAAAACTTGTATAATCCCTGGGTCCACGGGAAGCGTTCACTCCTTGCCGTTGGACATCGTGGCCGATGGCTTGGGGAAGGTCCCCTTGTCCCATCCGTCGTATCATCACGGCAAGGAGTAAGCGGTGACCTCAGACCTGGTCATCTGGCCCCGGGTCAGGCGTACCCGCGGTGAACTGGAAGCTCTCGATCACATACGTTCGAATTCGTCATCCAGTCTGTCGGTGTTGTTTTTGGAGCCTGCGGACAGGGCTGGTGCTGGATGCGGATGAACCGCTGGTTTGAGCGACTTTTGCGTCCGGCGCGCGCTGGCCACTTTCCTGGGATGGCCTCTGCTCGCCGTGGAAGGTGTCGTTCGTGGCGACGGCTGCGGTGCATTTCCCGTGCGGAAGAAACCAATGGAATCGTTCAGTTGCGCCGCTTGCCTGCTGAGTTCTTCGGCGGTCGCGGCCATTTCTTCGGAAGCGCCAGCGTTTTGTTGGATGACCCGATCCAATTGCTGAATCGCTTGATTGATCATGTCCGCTCCCTGGCTTTGCTCGCGGCTGGAAGCGGCAATCTCCTGCACCAGCTCGGAGGTTCTTTGAATATCCGGAACCAGTTGGTTGATGATTTCACCCGCCTGCTCGGCGATATTGACACTCGACGTCGACAACTGGCTGATTTCGCCCGCCGCGGATTGACTCCGTTCCGCCAATTTGCGTACCTCGGCGGCAACGACCGCAAAGCCTTTGCCATGTTCTCCAGCACGTGCGGCTTCGATCGCCGCGTTCAAGGCCAACAAATTGGTCTGCCGGGCAATTTCTTCGATGATTGAAATTTTGTCGGCAATTTCTTTCATCGCCGCAACCGCTTTGGAAACGGCTTGACCACCCTTGGTGGCATCAAGGGCGGCAGTTGAAGCGATTTTTTCAGTAGTCAAGGCGTTATCGGTATTCTTTTCAATGGTTTTGGCCATCTGCTCCATGGCGGCTGAGGTTTCCTCGATACTGGCGGCTTGCGAGGTGGCACCTTCCGAAAGGGTTTGTGCTGAGGACAGAAGTTGTTGAGAACCGGCGGTGACATTGGAGACCGATTCGACGACTTCATCGACGACTGACCGCAATTTGACTGCCATGACGTCAATGGCGCGAGACATGCTTCCCAGTTCGTCTTCGCGCGTGGTGATGCAACGGATGGCTAGATTGCCCTGGGACATGCTGGTCATGTTGCCGATGCATCCCGTGACGGCATTGACCAGACTGCGTGAAAAGAAAAATGCGATCATCGAACCAACAATCAAGGCCACCAGGCTGCCGATCAGAACAAAAGCGTCGGCCATCTTCACCTCATGCTCCAATTTGTGTTGCTGACCCTCGACCACTTCGTCAATCATTTTGTTGACCGCACGCCGACCTTGAATCATGGCCTGCTTGGCCCGCTCCTGTTCCTGCAATATGGGCATGAGTTCGTCAAAATTCTTCGTATATTCTGCAAATGCCCCTTCAACCATTTTGGCGACATCGATATCCTCTTTGTCTTTGAATAGTTGAAGCATCTCTTTGATCAGAGACAGGCACTTTTCCGTATCCTTCTTATTGCGATCGATCTGATGGGTATTCCTCCCTTCCGATAACACGATTTCCTTTTCTGCCAATCGGGCATCAAGGAATAACAATCCCATCCTGCTCGTATCGCTAATCTTCTGAATACGACCATCCAATTCCGTCTGCAGCGCCTTGGGATCTTGGGACGCATGAATACGGTCACCTATGGTGCGCAGTTTGGCGAATTGACTCTGAGTCAGGACATCGACTGACTGGGTGACCATCTGGGAGACTTGGCGTGAATCCTCGATTTCCATTTCGAGTCTTTTGTTGCCATTCACAAGTTTGCCGAAGAGTTGGCCGTACTCCTCGCTGAGTTTGATTATTTTTTCCATATCCTCCTTGTCCGCCGGATCCAGGAAGATTTCACGCATTTCTGTCGCCATTTTCTTGATTGACTCAACCGCTTTGAGCGCAGTGTCCAAGTGGGCCGGATCGTTGTTGTCGATATAGTTGCGTTCGGAACGTAGAGCTATGGTGGCTTGGTCCTGCATTTTTATCATGCTTGTAGTACTTCGTATCCGTTTGGAAACCCCTTCCAGGCTATTCCAACCGTTCAAGGCGATCGCTAATGTAATCAGTAGAATGACCGAGAAGGCCGCGGCCACTTTGGCCATGAGATTGAGTTTCATTGTGTAGGGCTCCTTGGAGGGATTGACTCCAGGTTGATATCCGGGCACGGTGATGGAAAAAAGTTGTGCCGGCCGTTCTACGATATTGTGATTTCTATGGAGATGACCCTGTTATCGAAGTGTTTGACACGGATCGGGCGCAGGCAGCACCTTATTTCGACTCCGAAACGCTTTTTGAATTTCATGTGTCGGTCCATATTGGTTCGGATATCGCCGTTGTTGGTCCCGAGTGGTTCCATTGGTGGACTGATAGGTCATGATGATCGAAATGGTTAACATTTCACATGATAGTGATTGTTAGAAACGGCGTCAATAAGTGAATTGGCTAAAGATAATTATAATTGACATTATTGTATTTATAAATGGAGCATGCGTTGGGAATATGATTCAGTGTGTGGCGTGGTATGGCATGATTTTACATAACACTCGTGCGTCATGAGGTCATTTTGTTGCCATGGGGCATGATTTGACCAACCATGTCGGCCTGAGGCGAAAAATCCTTGACAGGGGATCGAAACGGTTACCCGGCACTGGAAGCCGCCAGAGCCTGTCGGCATCGGTCGAACACTTCTTCGGGGAGTTCGGCATAGATGGGGAGGCTCAGACATTGGCGGGCAAGATTTTCGGCATGGGGAAAGGCCCCCGGAGGTGCCAGATGCCGATAGGCTGCCAATTCGTGGATGGCGAAAGGATAGTGGATGCCGGCACCGATGCCGGCGGTATTGAGGCGGCGACAATGTTCCTCACGCTTTTGACTACGTACCACATACAGGTGATGAACCGACCCGTGAATGGTAGTCAACGGACGAATGCCAGGGATGGCAGCCAATGCCTGATCGTATTTCCAGGCATGAAGGCGGCGGGACTGATTCCACGAATCGAGGAAAGGGAGTTTGACCCCCAGAACGGCCGCCTGAATGGTATCCAGACGGCTGTTCAGTCCCATTTCTTCGTGGTGATATTTTTTGATCGAACCCCAATTACGCAACAGACGGATTTTATCGGCGAGACCCGGGTCGTTGGTGGTCACGCAGCCACCATCCCCGTAGGCGCCTAGATTTTTTCCTGGATAGAAACTGAAGGCGCCGATATCCCCAACGCTGCCGGCATGACGTCCCAGTGCATCCGTGGCCCCGTGGGCCTGGGCCGCGTCCTCGACGATGAAGAGGCCATGGCGGCGGGCAAGGGCGAGCCAGGGTTCCATGGGAGTCATCTGCCCATACAGATGCACCGGACACAAGGCCCGGGTACGTCCGGTCACGGCCCGCTCCGTCTGTTCAGGATCCATGAGCCCGGTGGTCGGATCGACATCCGCCAGAACCGGAGTGGCACCCGCGAGTGAGATCCCCAGAGCCGTCGCCACAAAGGTCATGGCGGGCATGATCACCTCGTCCCCGGGTCCCACCCCCAAAGCCCTGAAGGCCAAGTGCAACGCATCGGTTCCACTGGCACACCCCAAGGCATGGCGGACGCCGAGGTAATGGGCGAAGTCGGCCTCGAAACGGCCCACCGCTTTCCCCAGAATAAAATCGCCATCCACGACGACCTGGTGAATGGCCGCATCCATCGATTCCTGCAAGGAGCGATATTGGGCCTGTAAATCAACGAGGGGAATCGGAGGCGTAACGGTACTCAAGGAACAGTCTCCCAGCAATAGGACATTGAAACGACCGGGCGACTGGTTCAAACCGGTTGTAACCGTATAGTTCCTCCGTGAAGAATGCTGCGGATGGGGCTGGAAAAGGAAGTGGCCTTCCCAGACCCAGCCGCACCATGTCCAACGACAGGGAGTTGAACGGTTACAATCAGTTTGGCCATCGTCCCCCTGGTTATTCTATCTCCGCGGGAAGATGTCGGCCTAGAAAAAAAAGTGACTTTCGCATCGTGACTGTTGACAGGGAGTTGTATTATCGGATGATCGGGGAGCACGACGGGGAAAGGTTCGGCCGGTCAATGAATGGGATGGAGGAGGGCTGCCCTCGTTTTCAGAGCCATCCGAATCTTTTTTTCATGGAAAGACTGGATGGTTGCAGGTTAAGAAGGCGCTTTGCCGCCCATTCGCCGAACGCCATTTATTCATCATGATGGCGGGTCGATCATCCAAGCTTGGAGAGGATATTGATTGACAGGGCATACTTATTTTTCCAGAGGGCATCATCAACAACGTTTCGGAGTCGTCCATGGATCTCGTTCCCCCATTCATCCATCCCCTGGCACGGGTTGAATCGTCGGCGATTGGTACCGAGACCCGAGTCTGGGCCTTCGCCCATATCCTGAGTGGTGCCGTCATCGGGGCAGGATGCAATATCTGCGACCACTGCTTCATCGAAAATCAGGTGCGCATCGGTGATCATTGCGTGATCAAGAACGGGGTGTCGCTGTGGGACGGCATTACCCTGGGGGATCGAGTATTCGTCGGACCCCATGCCGTCTTCACCAACGATCACCGCCCCCGTGCCAAGGCGCATCATTTTCCACCGGCCGAGACGATTCTCTCTTCTGGGGCGACCATCGGTGCCGGGGCGGTCATCGTCGCTCCCAGACGCATCGGTCGTTACGCTTTCATCGGTGCCGGCGCTGTCGTTACCCACGATGTCCCCGATCATGCCATGGTGGTCGGTAATCCGGCCCGTTTTCTGCGATGGGTCTGCCGTTGCGGCGCAACGCTTGATTTCAATGCCGTCGATAGCGCCCGGTGTGGTTGCGGTGATTCCTACTCCCTGGATCATGATCGCGTCGTTTGTCGATAAAATGATTGTATTATGCACTAGAAAATCTGGAGGATAGCTCGTGAAGGATCTGCCACGGCAACAGATACTGGATCTGCTCCTGCAGGCCCCGGCCACCCCGATCGAACAACGAGTACGCTACCGGGGGCAGGCCATTGTCGTCGTCATGGCCAGCTGGAACGAGGCGGGCAAAGTGGCTCCCTGCATTTGTAACGTCCCACGCCACATCGTCGATACCGTGTTCCTGATCGATAATGGTTCCGAAGATGCCACCGCCGCCGAGGCGGCCGAGGCGGGTGCGGTGGTGGTACGTCATCCAGTCAACCTGGGGGCGGGAGGAGGATACCGTTCCGGATTTTTTTACGGGCTGCTCAAAGGGTTCGACCTGATTGTGGTATTGGCGGGCGACAATCAGGATGATCCTGGGGATATCCAGGGGGTGGTCGATCGGCTGTTGGACGATGACTTGGATTACGTTCAGGGGTCGCGTTGGCTCCAGGGGGGAGAGGCCATCCGCATGACCCGGTCGAGAAGAATACTCACCCGGTTCTATTCCATCCTGTTTTCATGGATATATAATTTCAATATCACCGACGCCACGAACGGATTTCGAGCCTTCAGGAGTTCACTGCTGTTGGACCAGCGGATCAATCTGTGGCAGGAATGGTTGATCCAATATGAATTGGAACCCTATTTGCTGATCAAGGTCGTTTCACTGGGGTACCGGGTGGGCGAGGCACCGGTGCGGAAAATCTATCATCCTAAAATGAGCGATAATACCAAAATGGTCCCCTTCAAGAGTTGGTATTCCATCCTCAGACCCCTGTTTTTGCTCACTTTGGGATTGAAAGAGTGATCCATGGATTTTAACGTGCCATGGGTTGATCCGGCATGAATCATGCTTTGAGAGCAAAGGTTGTACCAGAGAAGCGGGTGACTGTAGAGTGTAATCACAGTCAACACAACGTCAACAACGACCCGGATGGAAAGTATCATGGCGGAAAACCAGGATTCGGAATTGGATGCACTCATTCAGGGGGCGGCCCCGGTCGCCGAGGCGCCACCGCCAAAACCGGAACCCCCGAAGAAAAGCGGTGCCTCCTCGGCCCTACTGGGAGGGCTCATTGGGTTCCTGGTTCTCCTCGTGGGCGGATTTTTGTATCTTGATGCTTACGTGCAGAAGAAGAATGCCAAGTTGGAAGAGGAATATCAAAAGCGCAAACGCGAATACAGCGTCCAGGCCAGACGGCGAATGTATGACAACATGCAGGGCCAGCTTCAGGCGGAGATGATGGATCGGCTCAAAATCAACAAGGAGTTGGAAGGAGAGCCAAAAAAACATGAAGTCCGGGGGGACGAAAAATCACATGAGTAGGGATCCTCCACACCGTGTCCGCATCAAGGTTTGCGGTATCACCCGTCGGGAGGATGCCTGGGCGGCCATCGATGCGGGTGTGGATGCCCTCGGATTGGTGTTTTACTCCAGATCGCCGCGTTCGGTGTCGATCGCTCAGGCCCGGGGAATCAGCCGTCATCTCCCTCCTTTCGTGCAGTTGATCGGGTTGTTCGTCAATGAGAAGGTGGAAGTGATTCAGACCATCTCCCGAGAGGTTGGTCTCGATGGGGTTCAGCTTCACGGGGAAGAGAGTCCCGAATTTTGTCGAATGGTGCCGGGACGGATCATCAAGGCCTTGCGGGTGGCGGCGGCCGATGACATGGTCATGGCCCAGCGTTATCAGGTATCCGCTATCCTGTATGATTCCAAAGTGTCCGGGGTTCAGGGGGGGAGTGGTTGCAGTTTTGATTGGTCGTTATTGCAGCACCATCCCGAGGGATGCCCATTGATCTTGGCAGGAGGGTTGAATCCGGGCAATGTGGCGGGTGCCATGGCGCAGGTTCGTCCTTACGCTGTCGATGTGTCCAGTGGTGTCGAATCGTCTCCGGGGATCAAGAATCGTGATTTGATCCGGCAGTTTGTGCGTGCCGTCCAAGAGGGCCTTGGTCGTGGCGAAGGTTAAGCGTGTCGGGGCGAATGGGCCTGGATGAGCCGGATCCGTGGATGGGAGGGGTGTGGGGAGGGACCTGTCCCCGCGCAGGCCCCGGCCACTCATTGGTCCATTGTTGAACCGGAGGGGGCGGCGACTGATGAAAACGTTACTGTCGCAAATTCTCGAGCGCATGGCCCAGGAAACTCCCCCTGGAATCCTTCTGGGTCTGGATCGGGTGCAGCACCTCCTTGAGCGATTGGGAAACCCCCAACGGCAATTGCGATTCATCCATGTGGCCGGAACCAATGGCAAAGGATCGGTCATCGCCTTTCTGGAGGCGATTTTCAAGGCTCGTGGGATTCGTGTGGGGGCGTACACCTCCCCCCATCTGGTCCGGTTCAACGAAAGGATACGCCTGCAGGGGGAGGCGGCCCCCGATGAGGTGATCGTGGAAGCCCTGTCCGCGGTACTGGAGGTGACGGGTGATATCCCCTCGACCTGGTTCGAAAAGATCACCGCAGCCGCGTTTTGGCTCTTTGCCAGGCACGGCTTGAGCCGAGCGGGGCCAGAGGCGGCGATGGTCCTCCTGGAAACGGGGTTGGGAGGCCGCCTGGATGCCACCAATGTCGTCCTTCCCGAATTGACCTTGATCACCGCCCTGGGTTTGGATCACTGCGGCTATTTGGGATCCGATCTGGCCTCCATCGCCCGGGAAAAGGCGGGGATTTTCAAGGAGGGGGTGACCGCCATCAGTAGTTGTTCCACCGCTCCCGCCCTGGAGGTGTTGTTGGATCAGGCGCGACGCATCGGCACTCCCATTCTGCTGGCTGGGCGTGATTACCGTTACCGCTACCATCATCCTGGCGCCCTCTGGGAATTCGAGGATGCTCATGGGCGGTTGGAACTCCCCCCCCCTGGTCTGGGCGGACTCCATCAATACGAAAACGCTGCCCTGGCGGTAGCGGCGGCACGCGCCCTCCCTTCCGACCCTTGGAGTATGACCGCGCAGGCCATCGCTCAAGGGCTCGTCGAGGTCTATTGGCCAGGGCGATTGCATTCCGTTTCCGGGACTCCCGACCTGCTTCTCGATGGTGCCCATAACCCTTTGGGAATGACCGCCCTGGCTCAGTCCCTGTCGCAGGATCCCCATCCTCCCCGGCAGCGCACTGTGATTTTTTCGGCACTGCAGGACAAGGATATTCATTCGATGGTCAAGATTCTTTCGCCATGGGTCGAAAAGGTGATAGTCGTCAGTGTAGGTGGGGACCGAGGCTGTCCAGGTGGAGAACTGCGGAGCCAGTGGCAACATTGCGGCAAGTCGGTGCAAATGGTCCCCGACTTCCTGACCGCCTGGTCCCGTGCCCGCGAGTTGACCCCGGAGGATGGACAAATATTGATTACCGGTTCGTTATATCTGGTGGGACAGGCCTGTTCCCTGTTACACTCGCTCTTACTTTTGTAAACGTGCGGAGGTTTCCCCGAACCCGATGGGAGACCGGGCAGGACCGTTCGTGCGGTTCAACACCATTCACAGAGCAAAACTCCATGCAACTTTCCCCTGCAGTGGACCCTGGCATGGCATGGGCGTGGTCACGGGTAGGTCGCTTGGGCCTGCGGTTGGGTCTGACGGCCCTTTTGGCTACGGTTCCCCTTTCCGCCCGCGGCAATGAAGCTCCAGGGGAGGATAGACCCCCGATCGACGTCAACGCCGACACCCTGGATACCAATCGCGATAACGATGGCATGATCGCCAAAGGCAATGTCCAGATCATCCAGGGACCCGACATGCAGTTCATGGCCGATGAGGTCGAATATTCCGGAAAGACCAAGGATATTAGTGCCAAAGGCAACATTCGTGTGGTGCATCAGGGCAATCGTTTTGAAGGGCAGAGCCTGACTCTGAATACCGATACCCGCGTCGGACGAATCCAGGAGGTCAAAATGAGTCTGGCGGGGGACAATGCCCGCGGCGGGGCTCAGGAGGTCAATCTTCTCGGGCCGAACAATTATCTCTTGAAAGAAGCTTGGTTTACCCAGTGCAACTGCGATTCGCCACCGTGGAAGATCACGTCCGGGCAAATCAGGGTGGACACGGCGGAAAATACCATGGTGGCCGATGGCGCCACCTTTCACATCGGCGAGATTCCGGTACTCTGGACCCCATGGTGGGAACAACCCCTGTCGAATCAGAGAAAAAGCGGATTTTTGACGCCCGATTTCCGTACCGCCAATGGCAATGGTTTCGAGCTTGAAGTCCCCTATTATTTCAATCTGGCCCCGGATCATGATTTGACGGTCGCTTTGCGTCCCATAACGAGCCGGGGGGTCATGGAAAAATTGCAGTATCGTTACCTGGGCCTGGGATATCAGGGATCGGTGCAAACGCAACAGATCCTGGATTCCCAAGCCCATGCCTGGCGTGGCTTGTCCACTTTCGATCATTCCGACCGCTTGTGGGGTTGGGATATCGTCGCCCGGGGGGAATACAGCCAATCGCGTAATTATATCAACGACTATCATCAGCACTTGGTCGATCCTGGCGCCCATCGCATGGAGTCTCATGTCACCGCCCGTCATGACGATATCGGCGACAGCGGTTATACCTCCATGCGCCTGGGTATCCGTTGGAATCAGGATCTGGAGGCGGCCAATGACCGGTTCACGGTGCAGAACCTGCCTTTTGCCTCCTATTCCGATAGCTTGGCGTTGAACAGCCTTCCCATCGGTCGGGTGCTGGATGGAGCGGACTCCAACCGTTGGCGCATCCAGCGCGATTTTCGTCTGGACGACTATTATCAGCTCTCCGGCGATGCGGTCCAACGTCTGGACGCCGCCCCGACGTTGGAATATACCCGTCCTTTGGGGATGGCTCGCCTGACGATGCGAGGCCAGGTGCGCGAAACGGCCTATCTCATCCAGGGCGATCCCATGCAGACCGGATTGGCTCGCGACAATACCCAACACCGGGAGGCCTCCATGATCAGCGTCGATCTGGGGACCCAATTGTTCAAGAACTTCCCCGGCATCGCCACCCACACCCTGGAACCCAGGGTTGAGTTCGTCACCAATGCCGCCACCGACCAGACGCTGTTGCCCAACTACGATACCACCCAACGGTATTTTGCCTTTTCCAACCTGTTCGGCGATTCGCTGTATTCGGGGCTGGATCGGATCAGTGTCGGACAAAGGGTCAACTATGCCCTGGTGACTCGCCTGCTCAATCATGGCCAGAGCAATGCCCTGTGGCAGAACATGGAGTTGGGGGTCGGCCAACGATGGATACCGGATGAGAATAATATCTACCAACAGGGCCATACGTTATCTCCCATCGTTTCGGCACTGAACGTCAACCTAGCGGGAGGGTGGGAGGTCAATGCCGCCAACCGTTTCAATCCCGAGGTGCAACGCATCGAGAATAATTCTCTGCGCCTGGTCATGCATCAGCCCAAGGGCAACAGTCTGTCACTGGGCTACTACTACAATCAGCCTTCGTACTCCGGCACCTTGATGGAAAATGCCGGATCCATGTTGGAGGACGCCGTGGTCAATACCCGTTTCAACCTGAGCAGCGGCTGGTCGTGGATTCAGGAAGCCAACTATTCCCTTTATCAGGATACCATCAAGAGTTGGAAAACCGGATTCGGCTATGAACACCAATGTTGGAAGTTTACCATCGAAGGGGGTCGTAAACTGGCTAACGACACAGTCAATCATGGCGGTGGGTTTATCGGATTCACTCTGGGATTGAAGGGAATTGGCGACTATGGGGCCTGAGGAGGGGAACCCTGTGCATGGGACGAAGCAACAGCGACCGGGGAATCCTTTGGTCCGAAAGTTGGGGGCCCAGGCCACGGTCGGCGGGGTGTTTGTTGTTATATTGTTATCATTTGTTTTTTTGCCCTATCTGGGAAGTTCGGCCCCGGCTGGGGATAAAAGAGAGGCTGATCCAGGCAGGGTTTCTTCGCAGAAGGCGGGGGTGGAAAAAAAAGGTGCCCATCGGTCGTCCACTTCCTTGGCGGTAGATTCGAAGCTCCATGCGGTACCCGTTGGTTCCGTGGATCGGATTGCCGCCATTGTCGAGGCCCAGATCGTCAGCGATCAACCGGTACGGCCGCAGGTCATCACCCAATCGGAAGTCGACGATTTGATTCAACCGACCATCGAAAAAATGCGCAGGAGTGGTGAGGAATTCCAACTGGAAACCTTGCGCAAACGGGGATTGGAAGAGTTGATCGTCCGTAGACTGCGTGACCAGAAGGCGGCACAGATGGGTGTGACGGTGACCGATGCCGATGTCGACGAAATCATTGGTCAGGTGGAGCGCAAGAACAATCTTCCCGCCGGTGGTTTGGCTGAGGCCTTGCGTCACGATGGCGTCGATTACGATCGCTATCGGGCGCAACTGACCGATCAGATCATGGAAAGCCGGCTGATGAAACGGGCCATCATGCCCCTTTTGACCGTGACCGACGACGAGCTGCGCCTTCTATATGACCAATTGGCCCAGGATAAAAATCGGGAAGAGGAGGTTCACCTGGGGCATATCATGCTGGAGGTCCCTTCAGGAGCCTCCTACGACGCCATGGACCGGGTGAAGGACAAAGTCAAGGCGTTGATGCAATCCTTGCGGGAAGGCAAGAGTTTTTCTGCGCTGGCGAGTCAATATTCCATTGATCCCTCGGGTTTGTCGGGAGGGGACATGGGATGGATTAAAAAGGCGGATCTGCCTGAAAATCTGCAGGAGGTGATCATGTCGCTGAAGACCGGCGATATTTCACCGCCGGTTCGTTCCCCTCAGGGGTTGCATATTTTTAAAATGATCGATCGCCGCGTCAACGAGACCGCTCCAGACCCCAAGTCGACCGGATACCGCTACCGGGCGCGACACATCCTGATCAAGGTGGATGGCGACCACGATGAAAAAAACGCATTGGCCAAAATCAAAGGAATCCTGGAAAAGATTCAGGGAGGGGCATCATTCGAACAGGTGGCCAAGGATTCCTCCGAGGATGACTCCAATGCCCGCGATGGCGGTGACCTGGGCTGGATGGAAACGGGGACCATGCTTGAGGCTTTTTCCAAGGCCATTCGGTCGTTGAAGAAGGGTCAAGTCAGTCAGCCGGTCCGGAGTCAGCTCGGCTGGCATTTGATCAAGCTGGAAGATAAGGAATCCCTGGATCCGGGTTCGTTCGAGGCCCAAAAACCCGCTTTGGAGCAACGTCTTCTGGCCACCAAGGCCAAGGATCGCTACCAGCAATGGCTGCGGGATCTGCGTTTGCGTGCTTATGTGGAGTTCCCTTGATTGCTGTTTCCATGGGGGATCCGGTCGGAATCGGACCGGAGGTGGTCTTGAAGGGATTTTCCGCCCATCCGCGCCGGGTGCATGTGGGGGTTCCCTGGGTCTTCAGAATGACGGCGGCCCACCTGGGTCTTGACCTGGACATTCGCGAGGTTGGATCTCCCGAGGAGGCTGAGTTAACCCCTCCGACAGTTTTTTCGGTCGTTCCGGTGGGCGAAACCATCGCCAAACCGGAGCGGTTGCCTTTCGGGCAGTTCGATCCCCGGTTTGCCCCGGCTACCATTGCCAGCATCGGCGATTGTTGTCGATTGGCTCTCGAGGGGCGCGTCCGGGCCATGGTGACTCCACCCATTCATAAGCGGGTTCTGTACGCAGCCGGTCATCCCTTTCCGGGGCATACCGAATTCATTGCGTCCATTGCTGGGGTTGACAATCCGGTCATGATGTTGGTGGGAAAAGGTTTGCGCGTGGTGCCTCTGACTATTCATCAGTCGCTTGTTAGTGTTTCTTCGTCCATCAATCGGGAAAAGATTGAGTCCATCGTTCATTCCACATGGCGATCGTTGATCGGGGACTTTGGTGTGGCCTCGCCCCGGGTTACGGTGGCCGGACTCAATCCGCACGCAGGTGAAGGGGGGGTGTTCGGCAGGGAGGAGATTGAAATCATCGGTCCGGCGTGTGATCATCTGCGCATCCTTCTGGGTCCCGGTCTACGCGGTCCACTCCCGGCCGACACTCTGTTTCATCAAGCGGCCCGGCACCAATATGACGCCGTTATCCTGATGTATCATGACCAGGCCCTCATTCCGCTCAAAATGTTGGCTTTTGGTGCCGCGGTCAATGTCACCCTGGGGTTGCCGTTTGTGCGTACCAGCGTCGATCATGGCACCGCCTATGATATTTCTGGACAGGGGCGTGCCGATGTGAGTTCCTTCAGGGAAGCGTTGCAGTTGGCCGAAACCATGGCCAACCATCGGCAGAAGGGATGGCTTGCCGAACCTTCCGTTGCGTCCTTTCGTCGATAGCAGCCGTTCCGGCATGAAGGTTCCGGCCTGACGCGGAAACATGTTCAGAAACCGCTCTTGGGACTGGGCAATGTCGCTCACAGTCATTTCATTGTGTTCACGCCCCATCAGGAAAGATCATCGTGCCCGACCCCCTCCAGAGAGGCGAATCGCGAAAGTCGGGTTAGCCTTGGCCGTGATCTCATCCACCGCCGATGCCGCCTGAGAGGTATCGGCCTGCACCTTGAGCGGGTTTTCCAGAAGGGACCGGGAATCCTGGAGTCGCTTCGTCAGCCAAAGTTCAATATCTATATTCTTATTTTATTAACGATCAAATGCTTATATGATTGATCGTTTTCTTGTGGTCCAACAAACTGGTCAATCTCTGGTATTTTTGTAGCACTTATTTACCACATTGCTTCTGGATTTCCCGTGAGTGAGCATGGCGCCAAGGCCGCCCAGGACTTGGTTCACGACCGGAGCCCACTGTTTGGCCTGTTTCTGCCGTAGCAGCCGCAAGGATGGATACCATGGCGAATCCTCACACTCAAGCAACCAGCGCCAATCAGGAACCGCCGCCAGCATCACCCACCCCGGGCGCCCCAGGGACCCCACCAGATGAATGACTGAGGTATCTACGGAAACAACCAGGTCCAATTGACTGATGAGGGCCGCCGTTACGGAAAAATCGGCAAGTTCATCGCTCAAATCGAGACAGCCAGGGTAGCGGGCAAGTATTTCACGTTCATCTGGAGTACAATCTTTTTGTAATGAAATTAATGTTATTTCAGCCATTTCAAGGATCGGGACGAGGGTGGAAAGGTCCATGGAACGATTGCCATCATTTTTTTGTCGGGGATTGCCCTTCCAGGCGAATCCCACTTTCAATCGACCTGCCGGTCCAAGACGATGGTTGAAACGTGCTGCCAGATGTGGATCGGAATGGAGGTAGGGAACGGTTCGGGGAATGGTCCGGATATCGGTCCTGAACAATCGAGGCAGGCTCATGAGGGGTACCTGAAGGTCGCACCGAGGCAGGCGCTGTGGAGCACTCGTCAGGAGATCCACCCCTTGAAGATCGCCAAACAACGATTCCAGAGCTGCAGGACACAAAAGAACCAATTGCCTGACGAGGGGTTTGATCAGGGGGACATAACGAATGAACTGGATCGAATCGCCCATTCCCTGTTCGCAATGGACCAGCAGGGTTTGATCGGGCGCTGGAGAACCATCCCATAGCGGTTGTCCATGGGGATGGGGTGCCACATCCCGGGAACGCCAACGCCACTCCAGTTTTTCCCACCCTTTGGAAAATTCCCCCAGCAACAAACGGATCAGGCTTTCGTTGTAATGAGCCGAAGGCAGATCGGGCTTGAGCGTCAGCGCCTTGGCCAATGCTGCCAGCGCCTCCTGCAACTCCCCCAGTTGATGCAGGCATCCCCCCAGATTACACCACGCGTCCACGTAATCGGGTTGCAACCGTAATGCCTCGTTGTAATAGCTCCGGGCCTCTTCTGGCCGAAACTGTTTTTGCAAAATATTACCACAATTATTAAGAATTTCAGGAGAATCTGGTCGAAACCGCAACGCTTGGCGGAAGCACTCCCAGGCCCGGGAGCCATCTCCGCGACCATCCCAGGCAATACCCAAGCCATTCCAGGCCTCGGGAAAGGCCGGATGTCGTTGGATGGCCCGATCAAAATAGGCAATGGCCTCTTCCAACCTCCCCGCGTTCAAGGTGGCCTGTCCCAGGGATTGAAGCATCTGGGGGTCATCCGGATACAGACGTACGCCTTCGCGCAGGCATTCCATGGCGAGATCCCAGTGGCCCTGCTGCTGATTAGCTATTCCCAGTGCTAGCAGGATCATTCCATGATCCGGCTTGATTTGGCGTGCCTGGGCAAGCAGATTGCAAGCCTGCTGCCAGTGTCCGGTGGACATGAGCAGGCATCCGCCGTTGAACAGGGCTTCCAGATAATCGGGTTGGATCTCTACCGCCTGGAGCAGAAGTTCCAAGGCTGCCGCATGGCGCCCCTGTTGCTTGAGAACGCTGGCGAGATTGTTCATGCATTCGACAAACCGAGGCCGGATGGCCAGGGCGCGGCGGAACATCGCTTCCGACTGTTGCAACAAGTTTTGGTCCTGGAGGATCATTCCATAATTGTTCAAGGCTTCGGCATGATCGGGTTGGCGTTGCAACACCTGCTGATAGCAGCGGACGGCGTCCTCCAGCCTGCCCTGATGGTGCCACTGAACTCCCGTTTCAAACAGGTTGGCTACCGCTGTCGGGGCCTGCGACATGGGGCTTCGTTGGGTAAGAATCGATTGAGGCCTTAAGATTTTTTTTTTACCCATAATTTTACCTTGGCACATTCATTAATTGGAATGGATGGCTAATTATTTATTGATATTATGATAAAATATTGAAAGAAAAAAGGGGTCTGGGGGATTGCCCCCAGGGTTTTGATTTTGTTT
>JADFZF010000190.1 GCA_015232645.1 Magnetococcales bacterium
GAATCGCCTTCGGCCTGGCCGTTTCCAAAAAAATAGACGTATTTATTACCGGACATCCACCATTCTCCTCGTGAAATATTGACCCTGTTTGACTACAAAATAAGCTTGGGATGCCAAATACTTCCCATAAAAAGATTCAACGAGTTCCCTGGAAGCCTCCCCGATAGCGGCGATCCTTGGGAGGTTGAGTCGTTTCCATCTTAACTTTTTAACCCACCCACGAAGAGAATTCCAGGATCGGCTGACCCTGATTCCACTGGGAGTGGAGGCCCGTTCAGGCGGTTTCCCTGTCGCGGGTGGAGAGTACCGAACGGAGAGAATATTCGAGCATACGGGGGTTGACCCCTTTCAGAATGCCCAGCAGCCCTTCCATGATGATGGTGCAGCGCAATTGTTCTTCCTTGGAGTAGTGGATCAGCTTGATGGCCATGGGGATGGTCAGCATATTGGCGACGATGGCCCCGTAACAGGTCGCCAGCAGGGCCGTTCCCATGGCGGGACCGATCTTGGAAGGGTCTTCCATGTTGGCGAGGAGTTCCACCATGCCGATGAGGGTTCCCACCATGCCCATGGCGGGGGCGGCCTCACCCATGGATTCGAACATGGTGATACCGACATGGTGGCGATGGGAGAGATATTCGATCTCCTTGCTCAAGACGTCGGTCAGGAATTCGGGGGTGGCGCCATCGACGCAGTGGTTGATGCCGTTTTGCAGGAATTTATTGTCGGTTTTGTACTTTTCCAGGGCCAGGATGCCATCCTTGCGGCAGATGTTGGACATTTCAACCAATTGGCTGATGATGTCGTGAATGTTGTCCTTGGGTTCGAGAAATACCTTGCCCATAATGGCGGAGGTTTTTTTAATATCGTGGAGGTTGAACTTGACGAAGGTAGAGGCGATCAGACCACCGAACACCACCACGGCGGCGTGGGAACTGGCGAACATGACCACCTTTCCCGCCGAGAGAAAGGCCAGAATCAAAAGCGCCGCGACAATACCGATGATCGTGGCTTTATCCATTGAAGTCCTCCTCTATCCTTAATTACCAATCTTGTAGTATTTCATTCTCAAGGGTTACGTTTATCCCCCGAATCATCCTTGGGCAGGAAGCCGGCGATATCCTTACGAATAAGGATTTCGATACGTCGGTTGGCCTTGCGGGCTTCGGGATTTCGATTGTCGGCCACGGGGCTGTATTCGCCATTGGTACTGATGACCAGACGTTCCGGAGCCACTCCTCCCGAGGCAGCGAGACGTTTGGCCACGGCGATGGCCATGGTGGCCCCCTTGAACCAGCTGGTGGACTCGATGGTATCGCCACCTTTGGGCTGGGCATCGGTATGACCGCGGATTTCGATGACGTTTCTTTCCTTGGCCAACAGGTTGGCGATTTGATCCAGCATGATGGCGTTGGCTTCGCTGACTTTTTTGCCATCGGGGGCCAGGAGGGCGTCTTCCCGGATCCGCAGCAGGAAGCCTTCCTGTTTTTCCTCAACTTCAGCCTGACCATTGTCGATGAGGGTGGTACTCAGAACACGAATTCTGTCGCGCAGTTCCACCAGGTGGATTTCCTGCTGGAATTCGGAACCGATCAGGTTTTGGCTGGACATGATCGGGCTGATTTTTTCGATCCGTTGCACCCCGAACTGGTCTTTGAAAGTACCAGCCAGTTCCTTGAATTTGGTGATTTCGACGGTGGAGTAGGCGACGATGATGACGAAGAAACACAACAGGAGAGTGGCCATGTCGGCCCAGGAAATGAACCAGAGCGGGGTCCCTTTTTTGCATACCGGGCATTTTTTACTCGACATGGAAACTCCTGTAGGCACACTCGGGATCGGTTCAGAAGTTCAGCAACGACGCCAATACCTGTTGCAAACGGTCATGATCCGCCGGGATTCCCCCCCACCGGAATCACCCTTTGAGTCACTTGGGCACAACTTCACCCCATAGCCGCGGGCATCGGTTTTCTTGTTTCTTAAGGTAACCTGGCGCAGAATGATACCATCGTCTTCCAAAGGCAAGGGATGACGAATACTAACCTGAAAAAAAATAATCGAATATATTGTCGTACAATTTATGGTTCTTATTGATCTTGTTGGGGTCATGGAGCTTGGCATGACCGAAGATTCATCACGGGTTTCTCGACCTCGGAGCCCGGAGGGGTCGGGGCCGCACCGGTCCTGACTTGCATTGCCATCCGGCAGGAAGCCACCATCGGCCCTGCTGTCGCGGGAGAATGACTAAGGGAGAATTCCAATGGCCAATCCACGCCATAAAAAACCATCCAAGGGCCAATCGGGCGGCAGCATCAAGGCTGCTTCCACCAAACCGGTGTTCGTCAAGGAGGGGGATGAGGAATGGGATCCGGAGCAGATCCGCGCTCGAAAAAAAAAGAAACCTTCATCCATTCCGTTATGGATCAATGTAATCGCCTACTCGGTCTTTTTTTGGGGTTTGCGCATGGTCGGCAAGGCTCTGCCGGAAGAGAGCACCTTTTTTACCCGAATGTTCGAACTGGAAATCTCCCACCCCAATTGGGATATCGCGCGGGTCAAACAGGCCTGGACCTGGATGACGGTTCTATCGGGATTTTCATTGTTGCATCTGGGTGTGGGGATCATTCGCAGTAAAGGCCGATTTCAGGCCAATGAAGTGGCCGCCCTGATCTTGCCGCTTCGACAAGTTCCAGGGGAGGAAGATGCTGCAACGTCCGTTCCAGAGAAGTTTCCATGGGTCTGCCAGATTTTGGTCGTGAATTCATGAAGTGCCGTGGCAACTATGGCATACTGAGAGTATTCTACGCCAGGTCATTCAGGACTTTCCTTGACCAACTCCGAACCCATCCTGGAGCCCCGACCCGGCCCAAGCCGTCCCACGCCAACCACCGTGACCAACGCCCGTTTCCAGGCATACCCTGGGGGCGTCGAACACTCGATTGCTGAATGGTATTGAATGATGAGCCTGTCCAGAAGATGGAATCTACAGGAATGGCGTGGGTCGGTCAGAGAAATTGTATTCATCATTTCCGTCATCGGCACGGCGACATGGGCTATACGGCAAAAGTTGAATCATTTGCTGCTTTCGACCGTGTTCATGGTCTATCTGTTCCTGGTCTTTCTGGCAGCCCTGAAACTGAGCCGATTGTCGGCAGTCACCGCCTCCATCGCCTGCACCATCGTCTATTACTATTATTTCATACCGCCCTATGCTTCGTTCGAGATACACGACCTGCAATATTTTTTCGATCTGACCCTGATGTTGGTCATCGCCCTGACGACCAGCCATATGGCTTCAGGTTTGAAAACTCAAATCACCCTGGCGCAAAACCGGGAACGCCGCATCCGCTCCTTGTTCGAACTGGCCAAGGACTTGACTGGAATTTCCGAACCGGAACAACTCATCCATACCTGCCATCGATTCGTCGCCGACAACTTCCAAACCCGCTATGTCCTGTTGATCCCGGATGTCCAGGGAAGATTCACAACGCCGGCCAGCGAATGCCATGAGGTCGATCTCAAGTTTGCCGAACAAATCCTGCATCGGGAAGTCTATTCCGATTCCGACGTATTTCAAAATATTGCCGGCGATTTCGTTTACCTGCCATTACGGGGAAGCTCCGATAACCAGGGAATACTGGTTGTAGACCGAACGGCGACCAAAGGCTCGGCCGAACAGGAATCACTGCTGTGGACCGGGATGACATTGATCGGATTGGCGCTGGAACGGTTGAGATATGCCGCCAGGGCGCGACAGGCCTCATTGGAAGTGGAATCGGAACGCTTGCGCAATGCCCTCCTGGCCAGCCTGTCTCACGATATCAGAACCCCGGTGGCGGCCATGGCGGGAATTGCCGACGCCATGATCCTGAGCCTCCCACCCGGGTCGCATCCGGTCCATGGCATGCTCGACAGCATGCGCCAACAAATCGCCATGATGTTGTCGGATGTGGACAAACTCCTGGATATGACTCGGTTGCATCGGGATATCGTCACGTTGCACAAGGAGTGGCAGGTGCTCGAAGAGGTGGTCGGGGCGGCGCTTGAAAGATGCCGAAACATCCTGCAAGGACACGAAGTCGTCGTCACCATGGCCGAAGATATCCCCTTGCTGGAAATGGATGCCATGATGATGGAACGCGTCTTCTGCAACCTGCTGGAAAACGTGGCACGTCACACTCCGGCTGGCACCCAGGTCAATATCGAGGCCAACGTCGAGGATCAATACGTCGTGGTCCACTTTGCCGATGATGGGCCGGGCTTTCCTTCCGGACAGGAAGAGGCTATATTTTCTGAATTTGTCCACGGGCAAAGGATGACCGGAACCGTCGGGGTCGGATTGGGGCTGGCGATCGTGCAATCGGTCGTCAAGGCTCACGGCGGCAAGATCGGCGCCGAACATCGCCACCAGCGTGGAGCGAGTTTCAAACTGTTTTTCCCTATCGGCGATCCACCGGACATCATTTTGGATCAGGAGTGATCACCATGACCGCTGTAGCACAAAATGTCGTCCTGATCGAAGATGAAGCCATGATCCGCCGCTACGTCAGCATGGCCCTGTCGGCCTCGGGATTCAAGGTGTGGGAATCGGGTACCGCCCAGCAGGGATTGGTGGAGACCGTCTCCCGCCGCCCCGATCTCATCATCCTGGATCTGGGATTACCCGACCGCGACGGCGTCGACGTCATCCGGGAGCTACGGAACTGGTGTGAAATTCCCATCCTGGTGTTGTCAGTCCGTACCGAAGAGGGGCAAAAAGTCGAAGCCTTGGACGCCGGGGCCGATGACTACCTGACCAAACCTTTCGGCGTACCGGAGCTGCAGGCGCGAATCCGGGCCGTCTTGCGCCGTCGTCCGAATCAAGGCAGCGATTTCCAAAACGACGACAGCACCTTCGAGTTCGGCGACATCAAGGTGGACCGGGCACACCGACGCGTCTTCCGTGCTGGCGAACCGATTCACCTCACCCCGACCGAATACCAGATCCTGACCCTGCTGGTCGCCAATGTCGGACGGGTCCTGACCCATCGTTTCATTCTGCAAAAGGTTTGGGGACCCGATTACGTCGATCGACCTCATTATCTGCGCGTCTTCATGGCGGGATTGCGCCGCAAAATCGAATCCAACTCCTCCACCCCACGTCACCTCATGACGGAAACGGGAATCGGCTACCGGCTGGTACGCGACTGACGCAACAGCCTCTATTCCAGACTCGACAACCACAAGGCAATGGACCCCGCCAGAAGCGCCAAGATCAGGGCGGCCACTTCATTGGCCTGAAATCGGCCTTTACTGCGAATGATCCC